>NZ_JBKEZQ010000012.1:0-141667 GCF_053345175.1 Methylobacterium sp. M6A4_1b | reverse complement strand
ATGTTCCGCTTCCCGAAGCGTCTCCGGCTCACCGAACAGCCGGATCTTGTTCACAATCGCATAGAGGTTCACCAGCTTCGCCGGGTCGTCGAGGTCATGCCGGAAAGCGTCGCCGAACAGGGTCGATGCCTCGCGGATGAACTCGCCATAGAGCGCTTCCCGGCGCGCGCGGTCCTGGACCAGGAGCGTCGCCCGCTCCTGACTGTGTTGCGTCAGCCATGTGGTTGCGAAGGAGGCCATCGCGCCGATGGCGGACCCCGCGAGCGCGGACAGCGCGGGAATGTAGGCCGCGTCCATCGGCGGGAGGCCTCAGGCCCCGCGCTTCGGTTGGGCCGCCAGCCAGTCGCCGTAGCGCCGCTGCGAGAGCCACGCGTCCCCTGAGGGCGTCAGCCAGGGGCCGCCGAGGACCACCCCGAAATACGGTGCGGTGTCGTCCGTGCGGACTTCGTGCGTCTCGCCGAGGCCCTGGAAGTGACGCTTCACCAGCTCGACCATCGGCAGCCGCTCAGGGCCGGCGATCTCGACCATGCCGTTCCGCGGTGGCGCCAAGGCGGCCTCGGCGACCTTCGCCGCCACGTCGGCCGACGCGATCGGCTGGATCGAGGCGGAGGTCACGCGCGCGACGCCGTCGACGAGGGCGGCGCCCGCGATCGCGGCGACGAACTCGAAGAACTGCGTGGCGCGAACGAGCGTCCAGGGCACGCCGGCCGCGGCGATCAGTTCCTCCTGGGCGAGCTTGGCGCGGAAGTAGCCGCTGTCGAGCAGGCGCTCGGTCCCGACCACCGAGAGCGCGACGTGGTGGGAGACGCCGGCCTGCGTCTCGGCCGCGGCGAGGTTTCGTCCGGCGCGGACGAAGAAGTCCATCGCCGCGTCGTCGGTGAACGAGGGCGCGTTGGCGACGTCGACCACCACGCCGGCGCCCTTCAACGCTTCGGCGAGTCCCTCGCCCGTCACGGCGTCGACGCCCGTGTTCGGCGAGGCCGCGCGGACCTCGTGGCCGGCGGCCTTCAGGGTGGTGACGACCTGCGAGCCGATCAGCCCCGTGCCGCCGATGACGACGATCTTCATGTGACGCTCCGTTTCCACGCCGGTCCCGTCGGGACGGTCGAAGGGATGACGAGGAGCGCCCCTCGCCGTGTGACATCGGCGCGAACAATCGATGAGGCCGATGGGGCCCGGCGAGGACTTGACCCCCGGGGATGCCTGGGCCGGGGCGGCCCTGAGCGAGAGGCCGTTCCGGTTCGGATCGACCGGGACGGCGCGCGACTTCACGGATGCATCCTCGGGGCGGATCCCGAGGATGCATCCGTGTCGACGAGGCGCCCCTGCGCGACCCCGGTCCGCCGGAGGACCGGGGTCGGCACGGACTCGCGCTCTCAGTAGTCCCAGAACACGGGAACCCACCGAAACGCGTCGCCGTCGACCGCGACCCGGCCGACCGACGGGAACGGCAGGTGCGTGGCGATCAACTGCTCGCCGGTCGCCGCCAGTTCCCGCAGGAGCCGGACGCGAACGCGCGCCGCCTCCTCGGGATCGTGTTCGAAGCCGTTGTGCCAGTCCGGGTGCTCGAACCCGACCGAGAACACGGCGTCGCCGGCGAAGGTCAGCCGATCGCCGCCGGATGCCAGACGGACCACGCTGTGCCCCGGCGTGTGCCCGCCGGTCCGGTGGACGCTCACGCCCGGCGCGACCTCGTGCGTCTCGTCGAACAGTCGCAATTGACCGCGGTACGCGTGCGCGAACCGCTCGGCGGCCGCACGCAGGGCGTCGGGGAACCCCTCCGGCATGTCGACGTGAGCGAAGTCCGGCGCTTCCCAGAACCCGACCTCGGCGGCCGCCACGTGGATCCGCAGGTCCGAGCGCAGCCGCTCCTTCACGCCGTCGACGAGGAGGCCGCCGACATGGTCCATGTGCATGTGGGTCAGCACCACGTCGGTCACGGACGCGAGATCGATTCCCACGGCGTCCAACCGCCTGATCAGCTGCCCTGCCCGCGGGAGGTTCAGGTTCGGATCCAGCCCTAGTCCGGCGTCGACGAGGATGGTCTGTCCGCCGCTGCGGACCACCACCACGTTCAACGACCAGTCGAACGCGTCCTGCGGCAGGAACATGTCGTCGAGCCAGGCCGCCCTCACGGCCGGCTCGACGTTGTGGCCCAACATCTTGGTCGGCAGCGGCAGCACTCCATCGCTGACGACCAGCACGTCGATCTCGCCGATCCGCACCGCGTAGCGCGAGGGCACCAACTCCTCACCTCCCATGCGGGGAGGGCCAGCATATCCCCGATCCGTCCGCCCGGTGTCGGCAGGTCCTGCATCCGTCATCGTCATCCCTTTCGCGGGACGCGCGTGCGTCGGTTTCGGCGGTCGCGAAACGCGCGTCATGCCGCGAGGACGAGACTGGGTCGGCCGATGTGACATGGGCGATGAAGCCGAAGCCATCGCCCGCCGGTGACGGGTTCTCTTCGAGGACCGTGCCGTGCAGGCGGCCTCGTCTCCCCGTGTCGCCATCGTCGGACGCGTCGTCACCCGGTGCCCGAGAGCGCAGGTTCTTTTGGAAGCGCAGGTTCTTTTGGAAGCGGACGTTCCCCGGGCCTGCGAAGGGTCGATCGCAGCCCCGCACACGGGGGCGCACGCCGCGCGGTTCGCGCCGCCTCGGGGCCGGGACGGCGCGCGGCGCGCGTCAGCCCGCAGTCATGGGCTTGGAGCTGGCATGGCCGCAGGCGTCGTAGCGGCGCTCGATGAAGAAGTAGTCCTTCATGGTGGTGTTGAAGTACTTGGCCGAGACGGAGACCTCGCGCTTGCCGGGCCGCCCCTCGGTGACGGCGCTGGGCACCCGCTCGATGGTGCAGCACTCGGTCTTGTCCCCGAGATAGTCGAGCCGGTTGGCATAGGCCCGCCCGCCGTGATCGCCGTTCTTGACGATGTCGCGGATCATGATGTCGACATAGGCCTCGTCGGGCAGGGTCGCGTTGGTCTCGTAGCAGATCAGCAGGCGGGTCGACTGCTCGTAGAGCAGGTAGCCCCCACCGGCGATCGCCGTCGCGAAGAAGGCGATGAACGCCGCCTGCGCGGCCCATCCCTTCGGTTTCTCCTCACCGGCTTGCGCCATTGCAGTCACACACCTTCGCGGGCCGGGCCGGCGCCGCCCGGGGGGCGCGGGACATGGCTTCGCCCGCACGCCGGACGACGCGCAGGGCCGAGCTTGCGCCGAAAATCATGACAAATGGTTTCGGAAAATCGCGATGTTCGTCGCGTTCCGGACATCGGGGGCGGCCGGCGGGGTCACCCCGCTTCCGACCGGACGGATGCCGCAGGACGCGGACCTGCTCGTCAGGGCGCGATCCGGTCGAACCGGTCGCTCAACCCGGCGAGATCGCCCGCGAAGGTGGCGAGGTCGGCGCTGAGCTCGCCGTGGATCGCCTGGGCGGCGTCGGGAAACTCCGCCAGCACCCGGCGCATCAGGGTCGGGGTGATGCGGACCACCTCGGCGGGGCTCGCCGCGTCGGCGTCGCAGGGACGTTCGCCGCGCTGGAACAGGGCGAGGCGCCCGATCAGGCCCGACCGCCCGACGGTGACGGGGGCGGCGCGGCCGCCCCGCGGGGTCAGCGTGAGGCTGCCCGACATCACCACGTAGCCGCCATCGCCGCGCTCCCCTTGCGCGAACAGGCGCTCGCCCGCGGCCAGGCTGCGGCGCTCGGCGGCGAAGGAGAGCAGGCGCAGGGCATCCCGGCCCATGAAGCCGAACAGCGGGGCGGCGCTCAGAATCGCGATGTCGTCGTCGAGCCCCACCTGCCGCCCTTCCTGCGCCGCGCTGCCGGAGCAGCTTAGCCGAACCGCCGGGCGCGTGAAACGGCGGGGTTTCGCGGGTCCGCGCGGCGCTGCCGGAAGCCGAGTCTTCGGCCGCGGAGCTTGCCGGGCGATCGCGGTCGACGGATCGGATCGGCGCATCGCGGCAGCGGGGGCCGAGGCCCGGGTGCCCTTCGCCGCGCGGAGGCTCGCGAGCCCGCCGAAGGGTCGAGAGACCCGACCCGACGCGGTCGGGCGCGGTCCTAGGGCAGCAGCTTGTAGCCGCCGCCCTCGGTGACGAGGATCGCGGCCAGGGCCGGATTCGGCTCGATCTTCTGGCGCAGGCGGTAGATGTGGGTCTCGAGGGTGTGGGTGGTGACCTGCGCGTTGTAGCCCCAGACCTCGGCGAGCAGGGTGTCGCGGCCGACCACCTCGCGGCCCGCCCGGTAGAGGAAGCGCAGGATCGCGGTCTCCTTCTCCGTGAGCTTCAGCTTCGAGCCGCGCTCGCCCACCAGCAGCTTGGCGCCGGGGCGGAAGGTGTAGGGGCCGATCTGGAACACGGCGTCCTCGCTGGCCTCGTGGCTGCGCAGGTGGGCGCGGATGCGCGCCAGCAGGACGGCGAACTTGAACGGCTTGGTGACGTAGTCGTTGGCGCCGGCCTCCAGGCCCTCGACCGTGTCGTCCTCGGAATCCTGCGCCGTCAGCATGATGACCGGGCCGCGATAGCCGCTGCGGCGCATGGCGCGCACGGCCTCGCGCCCGTCCATGTCGGGCAGGCCGACATCCATCACGGCGAGGTCGATCCGGTCCTCGGTGACGCGCGTGAGGGCGCTCTGTCCGTCGAGGGCCGTCAGGACGGTGAATTCATCGTACAGATCGAGCTGCTCCATCAGCGTCTCGCGCAGCGAGGCGTCGTCGTCGCAGATCAGCAGGCGATGGGTATTCGGCATCGACCGAAGAACTTTCAGGCAGTTTGCAGGACAAGCCGTTGGTCCCGGGGGACCATCGGCGGGCGGTGACGATCAGGATCAACGGTTGCAGCGACTTCCGGCGGCCCCATGATGACACGGGGTCACTGTCTTGATGTATGTAAATCACATTGTGCACATTAAACCAAGAATCCCGGCTGCGCACAATACGGTTGTGCGCGGCCTAACCGCGCCGAACGGCGGAGACCTGCGAAAAGTTTCAGGGCGCCCGGCGGATTGGCAGCTCGGCGCGGCCGCGCGATAAGCGCCCTCATGAAGCGGACCACCCTTCCCCGCCTGCGCGTGCGCGCCCTGGTGACCGACCGCAGCCGGGGCCAGCTCCTCGCCGGGGCGGCCGTCCTGCCCTGCGCCCTCGGGCGGAGCGGGATCGCCCAGGTCAAGCGCGAGGGGGACGGCGCCTCGCCCCGGGGCACGTTCCGCCTGCGCGGCGGGGTCTACCGGCCGGACCATTTCGCGAGCCGGCCGGCGAGCCCCCTCCCCCTGCGGGCGAGCGCCCCCGGCGACGGCTGGTGCGACGACGCCCGGGACCGGCGCTACAACCGGCCGATCCGCCTGCCCGCCCCGGGGGTCGGGCACGAGCGGATGTGGCGGGAGGACGGGCTCTACGACCTCGTGGTCGACCTCGACTACAATCGCGGGCCGATCCGGCCCGGCCGCGGCTCGGCGATCTTCCTGCACGTGGCCCGGGGCGGCTTCCTGCCCACGGAGGGCTGCGTCGCCCTGCGCCGTCCCGACCTCGTCCGCCTCCTGCGCCGGATCGGCCCGGGCACCCGCATGCGGATCGGCTGACGCCCCTCAGGCCGCGCGGGACCGCAGGGCGGCGAGGCTCGCCGCCGCCGCCGCGTCGAGGGGCGTGTGCGGCTCCGCGCCGAGCCGGGCGACGAGGCGCGCGTTGTCGAGTTCTAGGGTGGTCGGCCAGAGATAGCGCATCTCGATCACCTCGCGCAGGAAGGTGACGAAGGGCGCCCCGACATAGACCGGCGCCCAGGCGAAGGGCCGGACCGGCGGCCGGCGGCCACCGGGTCGCGCCGCCGCCGCCGCCACCGCCTCTGCCATGGCGCGCCCCTGCAGGTGATGCCCCCGGAAGTTCAGGCGCAGCCGGCGCGGCAGGGTCGCCGCGTCGTCCAGGAGGCGCGCGAAGGTCTCGGCGAGGTCGGGCAGGTAGGCCCAGGCATGCCCCGCGCCCGGGATCTCGGGGGTCACCACCCGGCGCAGGGGCCGGCCCCCCCGCATCAGCACGGTGGTGACCCAGGAGCTCGGCGCGCGCGGTCCGAAGAAGTCGCCGGCGCGGACGATCAGGTGATCGAGCCCTTCGGCGGCGTCCAGCATCGCCTCCATCTCGACGCGGACCGCGCCCTTGCGGGTGCGCGGACGGCACGGCGCGTCCTCGCCGATGCGCGGCCCGGCCTCGGGGGCGTAGACGTAGAGGTTGCCCGGCATGACGAGGCGGGCGCCCGCCGCTTGCGCCGCCGTGATCGCGTGGGCCAGCATGGGAAGCGCGAGGCCGCGCCAGTCGCGGTAGCCGGGCGGGTTCACCCCGTGGAACAGGATGCGGGCGCCCTGGGCCGCCGCCAGCATGTCGGCCTCCCGCAGGGCGTCGCCCGCGACCCAGTCGACCTGCGCGGGGCCGCACCGGCGCGCCCTGTCGGGGTCGCGCGCCAGGCCCCGCACCCGCCAGCCGTGCCGGCGCAGCGCCTCCGCCACCGCCCCGCCGATTCCGCCCGTCGCCCCGGTGACCAGGGCCAGCCTGTCCGTCATCGCATCCGCCCTTCCGTGAAACGCCGCCGAGGATGCGAAGCCACGGGCTCAACGCATATTGCCGAAAGGCGGCGACCTGCCATACGAAACCGTATGGCCGAGCCGGACTGGCACCTGTGGCGGGCGTTTCTCGGGGTGATGCGCGCGGGCAGCCTGTCCGGCGCCGCGCGCGACCTCCGGCTGACCCAGCCCACCCTCGGCCGCCAGATCGCCGCCCTGGAGCAGAGCCTCGGCGCGACCCTGTTCCTCCGCGCACGCGACGGCCTGCGGCCCACCGACCGGGCCCTCGGCCTCCTGCCCCAGGCGGAGGCCATGGCCGCGGCGGCGGCGGCCCTCCTGCGCGGCGCCTCCGGCGACACCGACGCGATGCGGGGCCGCATCCGCCTCACCGCCAGCACCTTCCTGGGGGGCCTGGTGCTGCCGCCGATGCTCGCCCGCTTCCACGAGGCCCATCCCGGAGTCGATCTCGAGCTCTCCCTCAGCGACCGCACCGAGGACCTGCTGCGCCGGGACGCGGACCTCGCCGTGCGCAACGTGGCCCCGACCCAGGGCGCCCTGGTGGCCCGTCGCATCGGCACGGCGCCGGTCCGGTTCTACGCCCACCGGGCCGACGCCGCGCGCCGGGGCCTGCCCGCGACGGCGGCGGAACTCGGGCGCCACAGCCTGATCGGCCGGTCCGTGCATGCCGCGCGGGTGCGCCCGACGCTCGGCCACGACCTGACCTTCGCCTTCGCCTGCGCCTGCGACGACGACCTCGGGCTGCTGGCGGCCCTGCGGGCCGGCTTCGGCATCGGCTATTGCCAGGAGGGCGTCGCTCGCCGCGACCCGGACCTCCTGCCGGTCCTGCCCGATCTCGTGCTCGCCGAGGTCGGGATCTGGCTCGTCATGCACGAGGACCTGCGCGCCACCCGCCGCATCCGCGCACTGTTCGATCACCTGGCCACGGGACTGGCGGGGTATCTCACCAATGAATTGCCGGCTTAGTATTCGTATAACTGGCTTTTCTTTTCCGCGGCTCTCCGGCTTTTCCCTGCGCCCGATCGGGCCTTCTCCATGCGGGCGGCCTCCTCCACCGCTCATCCCGGGGCCGCGTAGCGGAGCCTCGAAATGACGCGGCGGTGAGGGCCGTCAGCGTGACGTGCGTGAGAGGCCGGAGGGAGAGGCCGGAGGGAGAGGCGGAGGCCCCTCCCCCTCTCCCTCAGGCCACCGCCTCGGCCGAGGCCGCCGTCAGCGCCGTCATGTTGACGATGCCGCGGACGGTGGCGGTGGGGGTAAGGATGTGCACGGGCCGGGCCGCCCCGAGCAGGATCGGGCCGACGGAGACGCTCTGGCCGGCCACCACCTTCAGGGCGTTGAAGGTGATGTTGGCCGCCTCCAGGTTCGGCATGACGAGGAGGTTGGCCTCGGCGGTGAGGGCCGAGTCCGGCCGCAGGCGGCCGAGGAGGGTGGGGCTCAGCGCGGTGTCGGCCGACATCTCGCCGTCGATGGCGAGATCCGGCGCCTGGGCGCGGATGAGCGCGAGGGCCTCCTGCATCTTGCGCGACACCGGATCGTCGACGCTGCCGAAATTCGCGGACGAGACCAGGGCGACGCGGGGCGTCTGGCCGAAGCGGCGCATCTCCTCGGCGGCCAGCACCGTCATCCCGGCGATCTCCGCGGCGCTGGGGTCGCGGTGGATGTAGGGATCGCAGATGAACAGCGTGTGCCGGGGCAGCTGCAGCAGGCCCATGGCGGCGAGGCCCTGGACGCCGGGCTTCAGGCCGATCGCCCCGGTCACCTCGGCGAGATGGGCCGGGTAGGTGCCGGTGGTGCCGCAGAGCATGCCGTCGACCTCGCCGGCGGCGAGGAGCCGGGCGGCCCGCACCGTGGCGCCGGTCTCGGGTCCGGTCTCGGCGACGTGGACGTCCGTGCCGATGCGCAGGCGCAGGCCGAGGCTGGCGATCCGGCTGGCGATGGTCTCGGCGCGGCCGACCAGGACCGGCGTGGCGAGGCGCTCGTCGACCACCACCTGGGCGGCGCGCAGCACGCGGTCCTCCTCGCCCTCGGCATAGGCGATCCGCTTGGCGCCGGCCTCCGAGGCGGCGGCGAAGACCGGCTGCATCACCGTGCCGGAGGTGTAGACGAGACGCTCCAGGGAGCGGCGGTAGGACTCGATGTCCTTGAACGGCCGGGCGGCGACGCCGCTGTCGATGGCGGCCTGGGCCACCGCCGGGGCGACGGTGGTGATCAGGCGCGGATCGAAGGGGCGGGGGATCAGGTAGTCGGGCCCGAAGCGCAGGTCCTGGGCACCGTAGGCGGCGGCCACCACGTCGGATTGCTCGGCATGGACGAGGTCGGCGATGGCGCGCACGGCGGCGAGCTTCATCGCCTCGTTGATCTCGGTGGCGCCGACGTCGAGGGCGCCCCGGAAGATGAAGGGGAAGCACAGGACGTTGTTGACCTGGTTCGGGTAGTCCGACCGGCCGGTGGCGATGAGGCAGTCCGGCCGGACCTGCTTGGCGAGCGCGGGCAGGATCTCCGGGTCGGGGTTGGCGAGCGCCAGGATGATCGGCTTGTCGGCCATGCCGGCGACCATCTCGGGCTTGAGGACGCCGCCCTGGGAGACCCCGAGGAAGATGTCGGCGCCCGCGACCGCGTCGCCCAGCGTCCTGGCCTGCGTGTCCCGGGCATAGGCCCGCTTCTGCGCGTCGAGGGAGGCCATCCGGTCGGTGGAGACCACGCCGCGGGAATCGCAGACGAGGATGTTCTCCTTCTTCAGGCCGAGGCCCACCAGGATGTTGAGGCAGGCGATGGCGGCCGCGCCCGCGCCCGAGCAGACCAGGGTGGCGGATTCGATCGGCTTGCCCACCACCTGGAGCGCGTTGATCAGGGCGGCGGCGGCGACGATGGCGGTGCCGTGCTGGTCGTCGTGAAAGACCGGGATCTTCATGCGCTCGCGCAGCTTCGTCTCGATCACGAAGCACTCGGGGGCCTTGATGTCCTCGAGGTTGATGCCGCCGAAGGTCGGCTCCAGCCGGGCGACGGTCTCGATGAACTTCTCCGGGTCGGTCTCGTCGACCTCGATGTCGAACACGTCGATGCCGGCGAACTTCTTGAACAGGCAGCCCTTGCCCTCCATGACCGGCTTGCCCGCGAGCGCGCCGATATTGCCCAGCCCGAGCACCGCCGTGCCGTTGGTGATGACGGCGACGAGGTTGCCGCGCGAGGTCAGGCTGTAGGCCTCGTCGGGCTCGTGGTGGATGGCCATGCAGGCGGCGGCCACACCCGGGGAATACGCGAGCGCGAGGTCGCGCTGGGTGCTCATGTCCTTGGTCGGCTGGACCGAGATCTTCCCCGGCGTCGGGAAGCGGTGATAGTCGAGGGCGGCCCGGGTCAGGGCGGCCTCGGTGCCGGCATCGGCATTGGCGGCGGCGCCCGCGGTGCGCAGGTCGGTGTCTTTGCTCATGGTGCGATCCTTCGGTTTCGGGTGACAGGCGCCGTCCGCCCCGCCGGGGGCGGGGTCGGTGGCATCCGGATGGGATGGTGGAGAAATCCTGCGTGTCGGCGGATCAGGACGGACCGGGATCCGCCGGCGAGTCCGGCTCTGGCTCGGGCGGCTCGGGCTCTGGCTCTGGCGGCCCCGCTGCCGGCGGCGCCGGACCGGGTCCGCCCGCGGCCGCCCGGCGCCCCTCGGCGAGGAGGTCGAGGGCCTGCGCCCGGGCCAGGTCCCAGTCGCGCCGGGCCCAGCTCATCTGGCGGTGCAGGTAATCCTGCTGGAGCCGCAGCATCGCCGGCAGGCTGCGCGCCGACATCAGCCCCTGCACCAGGGTGAGGTTGGCGGCGATCTGCCGATGGATGTTGCGGGCCATCAGCCGGCCCGCGGCCTGCAGGTCCGCGTCGACGTCGGCGCGCGCCGCGCGGCGCATCGTGGCGAGACGGTCGAGGGTGCTCTCGACGGCCTCCGTGACGGCATCGCGGGCGGCCTCGGCGCGCCGGAGGGCCGGGTCGGATGCGGGCTCGTTCGATGACATCAGCGCGTCTCCCGAAGCCGGAGCCCGATTGGGCTCCGCGAGGACCGCACCGGCCTCGGCGCGGTCCTGTCTTCCCGATGCAGCCCGCGATCCGCGGAATCGGCCTTCGAAGACCGATCTCAGTGACCGGCTTTCTTCGGACCGTCCTTCCGGGGCATGTAGAGGTCGGTGATGGTGCCCTCGAAGGCTTCGGCCGCCAGTCCGATCGTCTCCGACAGGGTCGGGTGGGGATGGATGGTCAGGCCGATATCCTCGGCATCCGCCCCCATCTCGATGGCGAGCGCGGCTTCCGCGATGAGGTCACCGGCATTGGGGCCGACGATGCCGCAGCCGAGGATGCGGTCGGTCTCCGGGTCGAACAGGACCTTGGTCAGGCCCTCCTCGCGCCCCAGCGCCAGGGAGCGCCCGGAGGCCGCCCAGGGGAACACGCCCTTGCCGACCTTGATGCCCTTCCCCTTGGCTTCGTTCTCGGTGAGGCCGACCCAGGCCACCTCCGGGTCGGTATAGGCGACCGAGGGGATGACCTTGGCGTCGAAGGCGCTGGCCTTGCCGGCGGCCACCTCGGCCGCGACCTTGCCCTCGTGCGTCGCCTTGTGGGCCAGCATCGGCTGGCCGACCACGTCGCCGATGGCGAAGATGTGAGGCACGTTGGTGCGCATCTGCTTGTCGACGGCGATGAAGCCGCGCTCGTCGACGGCCACACCGGCCGCCTCCGCGCCGATGCGCTTGCCGTTCGGGCGCCGCCCCACCGAGACCAGCACCTTGTCGAAGGTGTCGCTGGCCGGCGCGGTGCCGCCCTCGAACGAGACCTTCAGCCCCTCCGGCGTCGCCTCCACGGCGGTGACCTTGGCCTTGAGGTGGATCGCCTCGTACTGCTTCGAGATCCGCTTCATCAGCGGCGTGACCATGTCCTTGTCGGCGCCGGGGATGATCTGGTCCATCAGCTCGACGATGGTCACCTTCGATCCGAGCGCGTGGTAGACGGTGGCCATTTCCAGCCCGATGATGCCGCCGCCGATCACGAGGAGGCGGGCCGGCACGCCGTCGAGCTCCAGCGCCCCCGTCGAGTCGAGGACCCGCGGGTCGTCGTGCGGGATGAAGGGCATCTGCACCGGCTCGGAGCCGGCCGCGATGATGGCGTGGTCGAAGCCGATCACGCGGGTCCTGCCCTCGTGCTCGACCGCGACCTGGTTCGGGCTGACGAAGCGGGCCTCGCCCGTCACCACCGTGACCTTGCGCTGCTTGGCCAGCCCGTTGAGGCCGCCGGTCAGGCGCTTGACCACCCCGTCCTTCCAGTCGCGCAGCTTGTCGATGTCGATCTGCGGCGCGGTGAAGGAGATGCCGTGCGCCGCCATGGCGTGGCTCTCGTCGATGACCTTGGCGGCGTGCAGCAGGGCCTTGGACGGGATGCAGCCGACGTTGAGGCAGACGCCGCCCAGACTCGGCCAGCGCTCGACCAGCACCACCGACTGCCCGAGATCGGCGGCCCGGAAGGCGGCGGTGTAGCCGCCGGGGCCGGCGCCGATGACGAGGACCTGGGCGCGCATCTCCTCGCCGGAGACGGGGGCCGCCCCCTTCGGAGCCGGCGCAGGCGCCGCCCCGCCGGTGGCGGTGGCCGAGGAGCCGTAGCCGGCCTGGCCCTCGCCCGGGGCATGGCCGGGCGCACCGGCGCCGTTCGCGGGCGCACCGGCGCCCGCCCTGGTGGTGTCGGTGACGGCGGGCTTCGGCGCGCCGGCGGCCTCCGCCATCACCAGGATCAGGTCGCCCTGGCTGACCGCGTCGCCCGGCTTGATCCGCACCTCGGCCACCGTGCCGGCCACCGGGGACGGGATGTCCATGGTCGCCTTGTCGGATTCCAGCACGATGATCACGTCGTCGACCGAGATCACGTCGCCGGGGCTGACGCTGACCTCGATCACGGGCACGTTCTTGAAGTCGCCGATATCCGGCAGATGGACGTCGTTGCTGCTCATCGCTTCACCTCACTCGTTGTTTCGCGCAACCGGGCCCCGTCAGACGACGAGGCGCCGGACGTCCTCCAGGACGTGGGCGAGGTGGCGGGCGAAGCGCGCGGCGAGCGCGCCATCGATGACGCGGTGGTCGTAGGAGAGGGAGAGCGGCACGATCAGGCGCGGCTTGAACTCGGTGCCGTTCCAGACCGGGCTCATCTTCGAGCGGGCGACGCCCAGGATGGCGACTTCCGGCGCGTTGACCAGCGGCGTGAAGGCGGTGCCGCCGATGCCGCCGAGGCTGGAGATCGAGAAGGTGGCGCCCTGCATGTCGGCCGCCCCGAGCTTGCCGTCGCGGGCTTTCGCCGAGATCGCGCCGAGGTCGCGGCTGATCTCGATGATGCCCTTGCGGTCGGCATCCTTGATCACCGGCACGACGAGGCCGTCCGGCGTGTCGACCGCCACGCCGATGTTGTAGTAGCGCTTGAGGATCAGCGCGTCCTTCTCGGGCGCGAGCGAGGCGTTGAACTCGGGGTGCTTGCGCAGGGCCGAGACCGCGGCCTTGATCAGGAAGGCCAGCAGGGTGACGCGGTAGCCCTTGTCCTTGAGCTCCTTGCCCTGGTTGTCGAGTTCCTTGCGGTAGGCGTCGGTCTCGGTGATGTCCGACTCGTCCTGGTGGGTGACCAGCGGCACGTTGAGCCAGGACCGGTGCAGGTGCGCGCCGGAGATCTTCTTGATCCGCGAGAGGGGCTGGGTCTCGATCGGGCCGAACTTCGAGAAGTCGACGGCCGGGATCTCCGGGATGCCCATGCCGCCGGAGAAGGCGGCCGTGCCGGAGGCGGCAGCGGCGGGCGCCGCCGAGCGGGTGAGGTGACCCTTCACGTCCTCCTTGGTGATCCGGCCCTTCTCGCCGGTGCCCTTGACCGCATTCAGGTCGAGGCCGAGCTCGCGGGCGAGGCGCCGCACGCCGGGGCTGGCATGGACCTGCGAGAAGTCGGGGAGGTTGCCCGCGGGCGCGGCCGAGGGGGCGGGCGCAGGGGCGGCCGGGGCGGCGCCGGGCGCCGGCTCCTGCTTGGCCAGCAGCGCGGCGCCGTCGGCGCCGGCCGGCGCGTCGGCGGCCTTCTCGGCGGCCTTCGTGTCGCCCTTGGCGCCCTCGCCCTTGAACACGAGGAGCGGCGAGCCCTCGCTCACCTTGTCGCCGAGCTTGACCAGGATCTTCTCGACCACGCCGGCGCTCGGCGAGGGCACGTCCATGGTCGCCTTGTCGGATTCCAGCGAGACCAGCGGGTCGTCGGGTCCGATCGTGTCGCCCTCCTTCACGTGGATCTCGATGATCGGGATGTCCTTGAAGTCGCCGATGTCCGGAATCTGGATCTCGATGCCCACTGCGCGTTCTCCCTGGCTGAGTCGGAGCCTCTCGCGGGCTCCCTCGTCCGGTGGTGTGTTCGGTGAAAGGTCGGGAAGTCTGGTGCGCCGGCCGCGGCGGAGGCGGCCGGCCCTCGGCGGGTTCGCATCGGCAAGTCGATGCGAACCCGCTTCGCTCTCGATGTGCCGCGGGTTTCTATCGCGGAGCCGGGAGCCCCTTCCGCGAAACCCGCTCGGGTTGGATCAGACGGTCCAGGGTGCCGGCCGGTCCGTGTCGATGCCGTACTTCGCGAGGGCGTCCGCCACGGTCTGGGCCGGGATCACGCCGTCCTCCGCGAGGCTGTGCAGGGCCGCCACCACGACCCAGTGCCGGTTGACCTCGAAGAAGTCGCGCAGGCGGACCCGGTAGTCGGACCGGCCGAAGCCGTCGGTGCCGAGCACGCGGTAGCGGCCGGGCACCCAGGTGCGGATCTGGTCGGCGAACAGGCGCATGTAGTCCGTCGAGGCGATCACCGGGCCGGTACGGCCGGTCAGGCAGGTCTCGACGTGGGAGAGGCGCTTGCCCTCGAGCGGATGCAGCAGGTTCCAGCGCTCCGCCGCCATGGCGTCGCGCCGCAGCTCCGTGAAGCTCGGGCAGCTCCAGATGTCGGCGCTGATGCCGAAATCCTGCTCCAGCAGCTCGGCCGCGGCGATGACCTCGCGCAGAATGGTGCCCGAGCCCAGGAGCTGGACCCGGTGCCCCTCGGCCTTCTCCTTGGCGCCCGCCTTGAAGAGGTACATGCCCTTGATGATGTCGGCCTCCGCGCCCTCCGGCATGCCGGGGTGCTCGTAGTTCTCGTTCATCACGGTGATGTAGTAGAACACGTCCTCCTGCTCGGCATACATCCGGCGCAGGCCGTCCTGCACGATCACCGCCACTTCGTACGAGAAGGTCGGGTCGTAGGAGACGCAGTTCGGGATGGTCGAGGACATGAGGTGGCTGTGGCCGTCCTCGTGCTGCAGGCCCTCGCCGTTCAGAGTCGTGCGACCGGCGGTGCCGCCGATCATGAAGCCGCGCGCCCGCATGTCGCCCGCCGCCCAGGCGAGATCGCCGATCCGCTGGAAGCCGAACATCGAGTAGTAGACGTAGAACGGGATCGTCGGCGCGTCGGAATGCGAGTAGGAGGTCGCGGCCGCGATCCAGGACGACATCGCGCCCGGCTCGTTGATGCCCTCCTGGAGCATCTGACCGTTCTTGTCCTCCTTGTAGTACATGAGCTGGTTGGCGTCTTCCGGCCGGTAGAGCTGGCCGACCTGGCTGAAGATGCCGAACTGGCGGAACATGCCCTCCATGCCGAAGGTGCGGCTCTCGTCGGGCACGATCGGCACGATGCGGTTGCCGATGCTCTTGTCGCGCAGCAGCGTGTTGAGGATGCGCACGAAGGCCATGGTGGTGGAGATCTCGCGGCCCGCGGTCTCCTTGAGCTGGGCCGAGAAGGCCGAGAGCGGCGGGATCTCCAGGGCCTGCGACTTGCGCCGCCGGGCCGGGAGGGGACCGCCGAGCGCTTCCCGCCGCGCCATCAGGTAGCGGTGCTCGGGGCTGCCCTCGGGGAACTTGATGAAGGGGATCTCCTTCAGCTGGTCGTCGGTCAGGTCGATCTGGAAGCGGTCGCGGAACTGGCGCAGGACCGCCTCGCCCATCTTCTTCTGCTGGTGGGTGATGTTCTGGCCCTCGCCGGACTCGCCCATGCCGTAGCCCTTGACGGTCTTGGCGAGGATGAGGGTCGGCTGGCCCTTGTGCTTGGAGGCCGCGCTGTAGGCGGCGAAGACCTTGCGCGGATCGTGGCCGCCGCGGGTGAGACGCCAGATGTCGTCGTCGCTCATGTCGGCGACCAGCGCCGCGGTCTCCGGGTAGCGCCCGAAGAAGTGCTCGCGGATGTAGGCGCCGTTCTTCGACTTGAAGTCCTGGTACTCGCCGTCGACGCACTCCTCCATCAGGCGCGCGAGCATGCCGGTGCTGTCCTTCTGGATCAGGGCGTCCCAGCCCGAACCCCACAGCACCTTGATGACGTTCCAGCCCGCACCCCGGAAGTCGGCCTCGAGCTCCTGGACGATCTTGCCGTTGCCGCGCACCGGCCCGTCGAGGCGCTGCAGGTTGCAGTTGATGACGAAGACGAGGTTGTCGAGCTTCTCACGGGCCGCGAGCGCGATGGCGCCGAGGCTCTCCGGCTCGTCCATCTCGCCGTCGCCCATGAAGGCCCAGACCTTGCGGCCGTCCGTCTGCGCGAGGTTGCGGTGGTGCAGGTAGCGCAGGAAGCGCGCCTGGTAGATCGCCATCAGGGGGCCGAGGCCCATGGAGACGGTGGGGAACTGCCAGAAGTCCGGCATCAGCCAGGGATGGGGATAGGACGACAGGCCCTTGCCGCCGACCTCCTGCCGGAAGCCGAGGAGCTGCTCCTCGGTGAGGCGCCCCTCGAGGAAGGCGCGGGCATAGACGCCGGGGGAGGAATGGCCCTGCACGTAGATGAGGTCGCCGCCGTGGCTGGCATCGGCCGCGCGCCAGAAATGCATGAAGCCGGTGTCGTAGAGGGTCGCGGCGGACTGGAAGCTGGCGATGTGGCCGCCGAGTTCGGACGAATCCTTGTTCGCCCGCAGGATGATCGCGATGGCGTTCCAGCGGATGGCCGAGCGGATGCGGTGCTCGATCGCCCGGTCGCCGGGATGGGGATCCTGCTTCTCGGGCAGGATCGTGTTCAGGTAGGCCGTATTGGCCGAGTAAGGGACCGGGGCGCCCTTCTTGCGGGCTCCGTCGATGACCTGCTCGATCAGGTAATGGGCCCGTTCCGGCCCGTCGACGTCGAGAACGCCGTCCAGCGAATCAAGCCATTCCTGAGTCTCGACCGGGTCGAGGTCGCGGCTACGCTCCATGGGCATCCTCCTGGGATTATTTTGCGACTCTCACGGGCCGCTCTTTGACTCGCCACCCTTCAGCAGCGTTCGTGCCAACGCCAACCAAGCGCTTTTTGTCTTATGTGGCAATGGCTTCGGCAGAGCGGAAAGTTTTTGGTCTGCGAAGTTTGTTACGGGTTTCAATTTTTTTGTCTGACTTTCCGGACGCAGCCGACCGGCTTTGGCAGTTTAGGCCCGCTGCGAAGCGCCCGTGGCGGGTCCTGGGTCCCGGGTCCCGGGCGATCGCGTCCCTCAGTCCCGGGCGCGCTCGAAGGTGACGATGCTGCGGGTCTCGCCCTGGTCGGCCCAGTTCGGCATCACCCGCCAGGGGGTCAGCACGCGCAGGCGGTCGCCCGCGATGGTGAAGCTGCGGGTCTGCTCGGTGCCGACCCATTTCGGGTCCCAGGCCGCATCGAGCTTCGCGGTCCACTGGTCGCCCGCCAGCGTGATCTTGCCGGTATAGGAGACGAGGGTCTTCATCAGGGCCGCGCGCTCGGCATCGGTCTCGGCGGGCTTGCGGCCCTCCCCGGTGAGCAGGAAGAACACGCGGTCGTCCGGCGTGAAATAGGCGAAGCCGGTGGGGTGCTCGCCCATGACCGGCCGCGTCCGGCCGTCGGCCCGGGCCTCGACCTCGTAGGAGACCAGCTTCCAGAGTCCTTTCAGGGACGCCGGCGTCTCGGCCCGGGCCGGGCCGGACAGCAGGCCGGCCGCGGCGAGAGCGGCCAGGGTGGTGGTCGTGCGTGTCCGCATGGTTCGTGTCTCTCCCTGAAGGTGCGTGCCCGCCCCGCCCCGTTGCCCGGGGTCGCGAAGGCCGCCCGCCGGTCGATTCCGGCCCTTCCGGCATAGACCGTTTCGCGGATCGGGGGAGTCGGACCGGGGCGCGGAACCGGGAGCCGTGACGACAGAGAGCCGGTTCCGTCTCACCGGAACCGGCTCTCTGTCGTTCGCTTCGATGCAGCGGGATGCCCGCAGGCGGATCCCCGAACGCGGATCAGTGCACGAGAATCAGTGCACGAGAATCTTGGAGAGGAAGTTCTGCGCCCGCTCGGAGCGGGCATTGGCGAAGAAGTCCTCCTTGGTGGCGTCCTCGACGATCTCGCCCTTGTCCATGAAGATCACCCGGTTGGCGACCTTGCGGGCGAAGCCCATCTCGTGGGTCACGCACATCATGGTCATGCCCTCGCGGGCGAGTTGCACCATCACGTCGAGCACCTCGCCCACCATCTCGGGGTCGAGGGCCGAGGTCGGCTCGTCGAACAGCATCACCACCGGGTTCATGGCGAGCGCCCGGGCGATGGCCACGCGCTGCTGCTGGCCGCCGGAGAGCTGGCCGGGGAACTTCCTGGCATGGGCCGAGAGGCCGACCCGGTCGAGGAGGGCGAGCCCGGTCTTGAGGGCGGAGTCCTCGTCGCGCTTGAGCACCTTCCTCTGTGCCAGGGTCAGGTTCTCGGTGATGGAGAGGTGCGGGAACAGCTCGAAGTGCTGGAACACCATGCCGACCCGGGCGCGCAGCTTGGGCAGGTCGGTCTTCTTGCTGTGGACCGGCGTGCCGTCGACGACGATCTCGCCCTTCTGGAACGGCTCGAGGGCGTTGACGCACTTGATCAGGGTCGACTTGCCGGAGCCCGAGGGGCCGCACACCACCACGACCTCGCCCTTGTTCACGGCGGTGGTGCAGTCGGTGAGGACCTGGAAGTCCCCGTACCACTTGCTGACGGACTTCATGGTGATCATCGGGCCCGTGGTCACGGGGGCCTGGGCGGTGTTGAGCGACGTGGTCATGGCGGAAATCCTCGTCTGGGATGCGGCGACGCCTCGGCAGGGGGCGTCCGGCGTCAGCGGATGATGGCGATCTTCTTCTGGAGGTGGCGCACCGCCATGGAGGCCACGAAGCAGACCGCGAAGTAGACCACGGCCGCGAACAGGTACATTTCGACGAGACGGCCGTCGCGCTGGGCGATCTTCGAGGCCGCGCCGAGGAAGTCGGTGACCGAGAGGACGTAGACCAGCGAGGTGTCCTGGAACAGCACGATGGTCTGGGTCAGCAGGATCGGCGTCATGTTGCGGAAGACCTGGGGCAGGATCACGCTGCGCATCGAGGCGAAGTAGGTCAGGCCGAGGGCCGAGGCCGCCGCCGCCTGGCCCTTGGGGATCGACTGGATGCCCGCGCGCATGATCTCGGAGAAGTAGGCCGCCTCGAACAGCGTGAAGGTCACCAGCGACGAGGTGAAGGCGCCCACCGTCATCGGCCGGTCGGCCCCGGTCACCCACTGCCCGAGATACGGCACCAGGAAGTAGAACCAGAAGATCACCAGCACGAGGGGCAGCGACCGCATCAGGTTCACGTAGCCCTTGGCCACCTGCGGAATCACCGGGATGCTGGAGAGCCGCATCATGGCGATGAGCGTGCCGAGCACGATGCCGCCGAGGGCGGCGAGCGCCGTGAGCGTCAGGGTGAAGCGCATGCCGTCGAGGAACAGGTACGGCAGCGCGGAGGTGATGACGGAGAAGTCGAAATTCGCGAGCATCGCGGCAATCCTTGAGGAGGAGCAATCCTTGAGGAGGAGAATGCGGAGGGCGTGCCCTCAGCGATGGCCCGGGACGGCGACGCGGCGCTCGATCCAGCCGGAGGCGAAGATCACCACGACGTTGATCAGGACGTAGAGGATGGTGGCGGCGGTGAAGGCCTCGAACACCTGGAACGAGAATTCCTGCATGGCGCGGGCGCGGGCGGTGAGCTCGAGCAGGCCGATGGTGAGGGCGACCGAGGTGTTCTTGAGATTGTTGAGGAATTCCGAGGTCAGCGGCGGCAGGATCATCCGGTAGGCGCTGGGCAGGAGCACGTAGCGGTAGGTCTGGTAGACGGTCAGGCCCATGGCGGTGCCGGCCATCTTCTGCCCGCGCGGCAGGGCCTGGATGCCCGCGCGCACCTGCTCGGCGACGCGGGAGGCGGTGAAGAACCCGAGGCAGACCACCGCCGTGTAGAACGGGGCGTTCGGCAGCTGCTTGATCCAGCCGCCCCAGGATTCCGGCAGCACCTCCGGCAGCACGAAGTACCAGAGGAACATCTGCACCAGGAGCGGGATGTTGCGGAACAGCTCGACGTAGGTGGTGCCGATGGCATTGGCGAGCTTCGAGGGCAGGGTGCGCATGACGCCGATGACCGAGCCGAGGAAGAAGGCGATCACCCAGGCGCAGAGCGCCGTCACCACCGTCCACATGAGGCCCGAGAGCAGCATGTCGGCGTAGGTGCCCGTCCCTTCCGGGGACGGTTCGAGGAAGATGCCCCAGTTCCAGTTGTAGTTCATCGCGTCGTCGTCCCCTGTGATCGGGCATCCGGGCGAGCGCCCGTGGCGAAGGTGCGGGCGAGCGCCCGGGAATGTGGCGGTGCTGTGTCGGACAGTGCCGAGACCTTGGCCGGAAGGTCCAGGGCCTGGAGGGCCGCGCCCCGGTCCCTCACTGACATTTCCAGAGATTTGCTGCTTTTCCGGGCAGATCCCGGCTTGCGGCGCGAAACGGCCCCCGGCCCGCCCGGGTTGGGCGGGCCGACGGCCTCGGATCGATTCGATTGGGAACCTGGGCGGGACATCGGTGCCCGCCCCCTAGCATCATCCGGACCAGAGCCCGGGCGCGCGGGCCGGTGCGCGACTCAGGCGCGGGCCGGTGTGGCCGCGGGGACACCCGGCGCGCCCGGCCGGCCCAGGGTGAGGATCAGCAGAGCGGCCGCGAGGCAGAGGGCGCCGGCGGCGAAGAAGGCCGGCAGGTAGGTCGCCAGCGCCGTGCGCGAGAGGCCGGCCCCGTAGGCGATCGCCGCCGCGCCGAGCTGGTGGCCGGCGAAGACCCAGCCGAAGACGAGGTTGGCGCGCTCGCGCCCGAACCGCGCCGCGGTCAGACGCACGGTCGGCGGCACGGTGGCGATCCAATCGAGGCCGTAGAACACCGCGAACAGCGACAGGCCCACGAAGGAGAAGTCCGAGAACGGCAGGAACATCAGCGAGAGGCCGCGCAGGCCGTAGTACCAGAACAGGAGCCAGCGGTTGTCGTAGCGGTCGGAGAGCCAGCCCGAGGCGACGGTGCCGACGAAGTCGAACACGCCCATCGCCGCGAGCACGCTGGCGCCCTGTACCGGTCCGATGCCGTAATCGGCGCAGAGGGGGATGAAGTGGGTCTGGATCAGCCCGTTGGTGCTGGCCCCGCAGATGAAGAACGTGGCGAACAGCACCCAGAACACGCGGGTGCCGGCGGCCTCGCGCAGGGCCGAGAGGGCGCCGCCGGCGCTCGGGGCCGAAGGAATCGAAGGGGTCGAAGGGGTCGAAGGGCCCGGAGCGGCCGGAGCGGCGAGCGGCCGGGTCTCGCCGTAGGGCGCCAGCCCGAGATCCTCCGGGCGGTCGCGCATCAGGGCGACGACGGCGAGGCCCGCCGCGAGGAGCAGCGCGCAGATCACCAGGAGCGCCGCGCGCCAGCCCAGGGCCTCGGTGAGGGCCGCGAGCAGCGGCAGGACGACGAGCTGCCCCGTGGCGGAACTGGCGGTGAGCAGCCCGACGACGAGACCGCGCGATCGCGAGAACCAGCGCGTCGCCACCGTGGCGCCCAGAACCAGGGCGGTCAGCCCCGTGCCGATGCCGACCACCACGCCCCAGAGCAGGACGAGCTGCCAGACCCGGGTCATCCCGAGGGAGGCGAGGAGGCCGCCGGCGATGAGCGCGAGAGCCATGAGCACGATCCGGCGCGGCCCGTAGCGGTTCATCAGGGCGGCCGCGAAGGGTCCCATCAGGCCGAACAGGACGAGGCGCACGGCGAGCGCCGAGCCGATCGTCGCCGTGTCCCAGCCGAACTCCTTCTGGAGCGGCAGGATCAGGACACCGGGGGCGCCGACCGCGCCCGCCGTCACCAGCATAGTCAGGAAGGTCACGGCGGCGACGGCCCAGCCGTAATGGATGCCGCGGCGGGCGAGGCCGGTCGCGACGGCATCGGAGAGCCGCAGGGTGGGATCGATGGCCATGGCACGCCTCCGAAGCATCGCCGTGCGGATGCCGGACTTGCATAGGCGCATATGCACGCTTTAGACAAGGGCCGTGATCTGCAGGAGCCGTGATCTGCAAGGGTCCCGATCCGCAAGGGTCACGATCGCATGGACGGAACGATGGACCAGCCGCCTCCCCCCGTCGTGCTCTGCCACTGCAACGCGATCCGCCAGGGCGCCCGGCAGGTCACGCAGTTCTACGACCGCCACCTGGCGGCGGCGGGGCTGCGCACCTCGCAATATGCGATGCTGGTGGGTCTGCGCCGGCTCGGACCGATCGCGATCAACGCCTTCGCCGATGCCATGGCGATGGACCGCACCACCATGGGACGGGCGCTCAAGCCCCTGGAGCGCGACGGCCTCCTCGCCGTCGGGCCGGGACCGAACGGGCGCACCCGCGCGCTGCACCTCACCGAGGCCGGCCACCGGCGCATCGCCGAGGCCGAACCGCTCTGGCGCGTGGCGCAGGAGGGGTTCGAGGCGCGCTACGGCGTTGAGGCGGCGTCCGACCTCCGCGCCGCCCTGGCACGGGTGGTGCGGAGCGTGTGAGGCGGGGTCCTATTCCTTGCGCGGGCGCGCGCCGAAGATCGCGGTGCCGACCCGGACATGCGTCGCCCCCATCTGGATCGCGGCGGGATAATCCGCGCTCATGCCCATGGAGAGGATCGGCAGGTTGTGGCGCTCCGCGATGCGGGCCAGCAGGGCGAAGTGCGGCGAAGGCGGGGCATCCGCGGGCGGGATGCACATCAGCCCCTGGATCGCGAGGCCGTGGGTCTCGCGGCATTCGGAGAGGAGCGTGTCGACCTGGGCCGGCGAGACGCCGCCCTTCTGCGGCTCGTCGCCGGTATTGACCTGGATCAGGAGCTTCGGCGCCCGTCCCGCCCGCTCGATCTCCTTGGCCAGGGCCGCGGCCAGGGAGAGCCGGTCGAGGCCATGGACGACGTCGAACAGCTCCACCGCCTCCCGGGCCTTGTTGGATTGCAGCGGGCCGACGAGGTGGAGTTCGACGTCCGGGTAGCGTTCGCGCAGCGCCGGCCACTTGGCCTTCGATTCCTGCACGTAGTTCTCGCCGAACAGGCGCTGCCCGGCCTCCAGCGCCGGCAGGATGCCCTCGGCGGGGATCGTCTTCGAGACCGCCACCAGGGCGACCGCGGCGGGATCGCGCTCGGCATCCTCCGCCGCCTGGGCGATCTGGTGGCGCACGGCCTCCAGCCCGGCCACGACGTCGGCGGCGTTCGGGGGCGACGGGACGGCGTCGGAGATCGTGTCGGCCATGCTGCCTCGGTGGGATGCGTTCGGTGAAGCGGTCGGCCCGGGGACTACCATTCCGGACGGGGGCCGCAAGGGATGCTCGAGGGGATGCTCGAGCGAGAGGCCCGCAAGCGAGGGAACGCGGAGGGCGGGACGAGGCTCCCGCGGGCGACCCGCGCCGGCCCGTGTTGACCCCTCCCCTCTCCGTGGTAGTCCGACCCCAGCCTCTCAGGGCAGGCTCGCGCCGCGCGGGCCGCCCCTCACCCTCAGAACCCCGGCGCCGGCCCATGACGACCACCCCCGCCCACAAACCAGCTCCCGAGCGCTACAACGCCAAGGAGACCGAGCCGCGCTGGCAGCAGGCCTGGACCGAGGCGGGCATCTACGCCACGAAGAACGACGACGGCCGTCCGAAGTATTACGTGCTGGAGATGTTCCCCTACCCGTCGGGGCGCATCCACATGGGCCACGTGCGCAATTACGCCATGGGCGACGTGGTGGCGCGCTACAAGCGGGCACGCGGCTTCAGCGTGCTGCATCCGATGGGCTGGGACGCCTTCGGCCTGCCGGCCGAGAACGCCGCCATGGAGCGCAAGGTCAACCCGCGCGACTGGACCTACGCCAACATCGCGACGATGCGCGGGCAGCTCCAGAGCATGGGCCTGTCGCTCGACTGGAGCCGGGAGATCGCGACCTGCGATCCCGACTACTACAAGCACCAGCAGCGCATGTTCCTCGACTTCCTGTCCAAGGGGCTGGTGACCCGCCGCACGGCGAAGGTGAACTGGGACCCGGTGGACCACACCGTGCTGGCCAACGAGCAGGTGATCGACGGGCGCGGCTGGCGCTCGGGCGCCCTGGTCGAGCAACGCGAGCTGACCCAGTGGTTCTTCAAGATCACCGACTTCGCGCAGGACCTCTACGACGCCCTCGACGGCCTGGAGCGCTGGCCCGAGAAGGTCCGGGTGATGCAGAAGAACTGGATCGGCCGCTCGGAAGGGCTGGAGGTCCGCTTCGCCCTGGAGGCGCCGCCGGCGCATGTCGATCCCGAGGTGAATGTCTACACCACGCGGCCCGACACCCTGTTCGGCGCGAAGTTCCTGGCCATCGCCGCCGACCATCCGATCGCGGCCGCCCTGGCCCCGGCCCACCCGGCCCTCCAGACCTTCATCGAGGAATGCCGGCGCACGGGCACGGCCCAGGCGGCCATCGACACGGCGGAGAAGCTCGGGTTCGACACCGGCCTGAAGGTCCGCCATCCCCTGGACCCGTCCTGGCTGCTGCCGGTCTACGTCGCGAACTTCGTGCTCATGGATTACGGCACCGGCGCCGTCTTCGGTTGCCCGGCCCACGACCAGCGCGACCTCGACTTCGCCAACAAGTACGGCTTGGGCAACACGCCCGTGGTCTGCCCGGAGGACCAGGACGCCGGCAGCTTCGTCATCACCGACACCGCCTATGACGGCGACGGCCGGATGATCCATTCGCGCTTCCTCGACGACATGACCACCGACGAGGCCTTCCACGCGGTGGCCAACCGCCTGGAGGCGGAGATCCTCGACGGCGAGTCGGTGGCGCAGCGCAAGGTCCAGTTCCGCCTGCGGGACTGGGGCGTCTCGCGCCAGCGCTACTGGGGCTGCCCGATCCCGATCATCCATTGCGAAACCTGCGGCCCCGTGCCGGTGCCGGTGGCCGACCTGCCGGTGAAGCTGCCCGAGGAGGTCTCCTTCGACGTGCCCGGCAACCCGCTGGAACGCGATCACGCCTGGCGCGACGTCCCCTGCCCCACCTGCGGGCAGCCGGCGCGGCGCGAGACCGACACCATGGACACCTTCGTCGATTCGTCCTGGTACTATGCCCGCTTCACCGCGCCCTGGTTGCAGGACGCGCCCACCGACCGCAAGGCGGTCGACCAGTGGCTCGCGGTCGACCAGTATATCGGCGGCATCGAGCACGCGATCCTGCACCTGCTCTATGCCCGCTTCTTCATGCGAGCGATGAAGGCCACCGACTGGTCGGGGGTCTCCGAGCCCTTCGACGGCCTGTTCACGCAGGGCATGGTCGTCCACGAGACCTACAAGGACGCGGCCGGGGCCTGGGTGCCGCCCGCCGACATCCGGATCTCGGCCGAATCCGGGACGCGCGAAGCGTTTCACGTGAAAACGGCGGAGCCGATCGCCATCGGCGCCATCGAGAAGATGTCGAAGTCGAAGAAGAACGTCGTCGACCCGGACGACATCATCGCCAGCTACGGTGCCGACACGGCGCGCTGGTTCATGCTATCCGACTCGCCGCCCGAGCGCGACGTGATCTGGACCGAGGACGGCGTCCAGGGCGCGGCCCGCTTCGTCCAGCGGGTCTGGCGCCTCGTCTCCCTGGCGAGCGCCGTCGAGACGGCGCAGGGCGGGAGCGACGCCCCCCTGCGCAAGGCGGCCCACAAGGCCCTGGCCGCCGTGGAGGAGGATGTGGAGCGCCTGCGCTTCAACCGCTGCGTGGCGCATATCTACACCCTGGCCAATGCCCTCGACGAGGCGATGCGGGGCGGCGTCTCGCGGAACGTCGCCGCGGAGGCGGCCGGCATCCTCACCCAGCTCGTCGCCCCGATGATGCCGCACCTCGCCGAGGAATGCTGGCGGGCGCTGGGCCGCGACGGCCTGGCGGCGCAGGCGGCCTGGCCGGAGGTCGACCGTACGCTCCTCGTGGAGGACAGCGTGACGCTCCCGGTCCAGCTCAACGGCAAGAAGCGCGCGGACGTCACGGTGCCCCGCAGCGCCGACGCCGGGGCGGTTCAGGCCCTGGTGCTCGCCGACGAGGCGGTGCAGCGCGCCCTGGAGGGACGCAGCCCGAAGAAGGTGATCGTGGTCCCGGGCCGGATCGTGAATCTCGTCGTCTGAGCCCCACGATCCGGCGACCATGATCCTGCCGGATAGGAAACGTAAAGCTTGCGCCGAATAGGCTGTCGTCGGACCTCGGTTCGCCGTACAGACGGGCGGGACGAATGAGCGGGACGGCGGCGGGCATGATGCGCTTGGCAAACGGGGCAGCGGCGGTTCGGGCAGCGGCGACCGGCACGGTCGGTCGGGCCGTGCGGGTCACCGCCGTCGCGGCCCTGGCGCTCAACCTGTCGGCCTGCTTCCGCCCCCTCTATGGCCCCACCGCCTCCGGCGAGCCGATGGCCGCCCTCCTCGCCTCCGTCCAGGTCGACGACGTGGCGATGGCGCAGGGCCAGGAGCGCCTTGGGCACTACCTGCGCAGCGAGCTCATCTTCGACCTCGACGGCTCGGGCCAGCCCTCGACCAAGCGCTACCGCCTGAAGATGCAGGGCAGCGAGTCGGTGCAGACGCCGATCGTGTCCTCGCAGACCGGCCGCGCCGAGGCCGGCACCATCGTGGGAACGGTGAAGTACGCCCTGGAAGACCTCAGCGGCACGAAGATCATCAGCGAGGGCGTGGCGACCTCGACCGCCACCTACGACCGCTCGATTCAGCGATTCGCCAGCTTGCGCGCCGCCCGCGACGCCGAGATCCGCCTCGCCAAGGTCCTGGCCGAGCAGATCAAGACCCGCATCGCGTCCGTGCTGGTGACCAAGCCCTGAGCCGGCCCGCTCCGTGACCGCCGTCAAGGCCAGCGACGTCGATGGCCTGATCCGGCGCGGGCCAGACCCGCGCATCGCCGTCCTGCTCGTCTACGGCCCGGATACGGGCCTCGTCTTCACCCGCGCCAAGGCGCTGGCGGAAGCCTTCGTCAGCGATCCGGGCGATCCCTTCGCCCTTGTGAAGATCGATGGCGACGTGTTGGCCCAGGATCCCGGCCGCCTCGTGGACGAGGCCGGCACCGTCGGGCTGTTCGGCGGGAGCCGGACGATCTGGGTCCGCCCGGGGAGCCGCAACTACGCCCCCGCCGTGGAGGCCGCCCTCAAGGCCGAGATCCAGAATGCCCACATCGTGGTGGAGGGCGGCGACCTCGCCAAGAGCGCGCCCCTGCGGACGCTCTGCGAGAAATCCCCGAAGGCCCTCGCCCTGCCCTGCTACCCGGACGACGAGCGGGCGCTCGGCGACCTCATCGACCGCACCCTGCAGGACCAGGGTCTGCGCATCGCCCGCGAAGCCCGGGACGTCCTCGCCACCAGCCTCGGCGGCGACAGGGGCGCCAGCCTGTCGGAAATCGAGAAGCTCGCTCTCTACGCCCGGGGCCAGAGCAGCGTCAGCCTGGACGATGTCGAGGCGGTGGTCAGCGACGTGGCCGGCAGCGTGCTCAACACCCTGATCGATGCCGCCTTCGCCGGGCGCAGCGGCGAGGTCGAGCGCGACTACAGGCGCTTTCGCCACGAAGGCATGGATCCCTCCGTCATGCTCGGCTCGGCCCTGCGGCACGCCGTGACGCTGCTGGCCACGCGGCTCGCGGGGGACGGGCAGAGCGCCAGCCTGATGGTGGCCAACTGGCGCGGTCTGCATTTCCGGCGCAAGGCCCTGGTCGAGACGCAGCTCGCCCGCTGGTCGCCCCCTGCCCTGCGGCACGCGATCCAGCTGCTGCAGGAATCCGTGCTCGCCTGCCGCCGCGCGGACCCGGACCTGGCCCACGCCCATGCATCGAGCACGCTCCTGCGCATCGCCACCGAGGCCGCCCGGCGGCGATAGATCCGATCCGGGCTCAGGCCTCCGCCTGGCCCAGGTCGAAGCGCCGGCACAGGGCCTCGAGCTCGGCGGCGGTCTCGTAGCGGATGCGGATCTCGCCCGCGCCCGCCACCTTCGACTTCACCGCCACGTTCATGCCGAGCGCCCGGGCCATGGCCTGTTCCAGGGTCCGGATCTCGGCGTCCTTCTCGGCCGCGCGACGGGGCCGGCCGGGGCGGGGGCCATCGCCCTCGGGCACCTCGGCCGAGGCCAGGGCCTCGACCTCGCGGACCGACAGGCCCTCCTCCACGATCCGGCGGGCGACGCCCTCGGCATCGCGGACGGCCAGCAGCGCGCGGGCGTGGCCGGCCGTGATCTCGCCGGCCACGACCCGGTCCTGGATGGCCGGGGCGAGCTGCAGCAGGCGCAGGGTGTTGGCGAGGTGGCTCCGGCTCTTGCCGAGGATCTCGGCGAGCTCGCTCTGGCTGTACTGGAACTCGCTCATCAGCCGCTCGTAGCCCGCGGCCTCCTCGATGGCGTTGAGATCGGTGCGCTGGACGTTCTCCAGGATGGCGAATTCGAGGGAGGTCCGGTCGTCGATCTCCACCGTGACCACCGGCACCTCGTGGAGCCCGGCCCGCTGGGCCGCGCGCCAGCGGCGCTCGCCCGCCACGATCTCGTAGGTGTCGGGCACGCCGGGCAGGGCGCGGACCACGATCGGCTGGATGATGCCGCGCAGCTTGATCGAAGCCGACAGCTCCTCGAGATCCGACTCGTTGAAGCGGCGGCGCGGATTGCGCGGGTTCGGGCGCAGGAACTCGACCGCGACCTTGCGCTGCGCCTGAGACTTGTTCGCCTCGGCGTTGTCGTCACCGAAATCGCCGATCAGGGCCGCGAGGCCGCGCCCGAGCCGGGGCCGCACCACATCATCCGCCATCGCCACCTGCTTCAACTCCGAACCTTTGGGAAACGCTCGTCACGCACCGGGGGCAGGGCGCCCCCGCATCGTCACGCGGCGACGGGCAGGCGCCCCTCGCGCTGGATGATCTCGGAGGCGAGGCGCAGATAGGCCTGCGAGCCCGCGCATTTGAGATCGTAGAGCAGCACGGGCTTGCCGTGCGAGGGCGCCTCGGACACGCGCACGTTGCGCGGGATCATCGTCTCGTAGACCTTCTCGCCCATGAAGCTGCGCACATCGGCCACCACCTGCGCCGACAGGTTGTTGCGCGGATCGAACATGGTCAGGACGATGCCCTGGATGGTCAGGCGCGGATTGAGCGCGCCGCGTACCTGCTCGACCGTGCGCAGCAGCTGGCTCAGGCCCTCCAGGGCGAAGAACTCGCATTGCAGGGGCACCAGCACCGCGTCGGAGGCGGCCAGGGCGTTGATGGTCAGGAGGTTCAGGGAGGGCGGGCAGTCGATCAGCACGTAGGTGACGCCCGCCGTGGCTCCGGCTTCGCCGATGCCCTTCAGGACGTTGCGCAGGCGATGCGCCCGGTCGGGCGCGCTCGCCATCTCCAGCTCCAGGCCGAGAAGGTCCATGGTCGAGGGCGCCACCATCAGGCGCGGCACGGCCGTCGGGATGCAGGCCTGACCCAGGGAGGCCTCGCCCGCGAGCACGTGGTAGGTCGAGACCTTGCGCTGGCGGCGGTCGATCCCGAGGCCCGTCGAGGCGTTGCCCTGCGGATCGAGGTCGATCACCAGAACGCTCTCGCCGATGGCGGCCAGAGCCGTGCCGAGGTTGATCGCGGTCGTCGTCTTGCCGACGCCGCCCTTCTGATTGGCCAGGGCCAGGATGCGCAGCGGCCGATCCGGATTGCCTCCGGTCGTCGGTACGGGAGTCGGATCGCTTGTCATGAATCCACGCGAGATAGGGTCGTGACGCGGACGATCCGCGCTTCCGACTCGGTTCGGCTCGGCACGAGATCGTAAACGAATCTCCACCGTTGCGCGGCCTCGGTCAATTCCGATTGGACATCCCGCCCTTTCGGAAACAGGGCGACCGTGCCGGTTGTCAACAGCGGCTCCGTCCAGGCGAGCAGCTGGGCGAGGGGCGCGAGGGCCCGGGCGCAGACCACAGCGACGCCGCGATGGGCGCCGATGATCCCCTCGATCCGGGCGTTGTGGACTTTCGCCGGGGCGCCGGTGAGACGGACGCTCTCGGTGAGGAAGGCGCATTTGCGCGCGTTGCTCTCCACGAGATCGACCTGAAACCCGGGACGCTCGTGGCCCGCGATGGCGAGGACGAGGCCGGGGAGCCCGGCCCCCGCCCCCAGGTCGAGCCAGGTCTCCGCCTCCGGCGCGATCTGCAGAAGCTGGAGCGCATCGGCGATGTGGCGGGTCCAGACCTCGGAGAGGGTCGCAGGCCCGACGAGGTTCTTGACGTTCTGCCAGCGCCGCAGCTGCTCGACATAGAGGTCGAGGCGCCGCGCTGTTTCACGTGAAACACCCGCGGCCGCCAGGACACGATCGCGGTCGCGATCAGCGGCCATGATGGTCCCCGCGCTCGGACCGGCGGGCATGGGCGGCCAGGAGGGTGAGGGCGGCCGGCGTCACGCCTTCGATGCGCGCCGCCTGCCCCAGCGTCCCGGGCCGCACGGCCTCGAGCTTCAACCGCATCTCGTTCGAGAGCCCGGGGATGCCGGCATAATCCAGGCGGATCGGCAGGGCGACCGCCTCGTCGCGGCGGAAGGCGGCGATGTCCGCCTGCTGGCGGTCGAGATAGACGGCGTAGGTCGCATCCGTGCAGAGCCGCTCGGCGACGCGGGGCGGGACCGGCGCCAGCTCCGGCCAGACCGCGCAGAGGCGCGCCCAGTCGATGTCGGGGTAGGACAGGAGCTGGAAGGCCGTCCGGCGAATGCCGTCCTGGTTGAGCTCGATGCCGGCGGACCGGGCCTGGTTCGGGGTCAGGCTCAGGCTGTCGAGGCGGGCACGGGCGGTATCGAGCGTTGCCTGCGAAGCGGCGAAATGCGCGGCGCGGTTCTGCCCGACGCAGCCCAGGGTCGCGCCCTTCGGCGTCAGGCGCTCGTCGGCATTGTCGATGCGCAGGGAGAGCCGGTATTCCGAGCGCGAGGTGAACATGCGGTAGGGCTCGCTCACCCCATGGGTGACGAGGTCGTCGATCATCACGCCGAGATAGGATTCGGCCCGGTCGAAGGTGGTGAGCGCCGAGCCGCCGGCGAGGCGAGCCGCGTTGATGCCGGCCACCAGCCCTTGCCCCGCCGCCTCCTCGTAGCCTGTGGTGCCGTTGATCTGGCCAGCCAGGAACAGACCGGGCAGCCGCTTGGCCTGAAGGCTCGCGTCGAGCGCGCGGGGATCGACGTAGTCGTACTCGATGGCGTAGCCCGGCCGCAGGATAGCGGCGCGCTCCAGGCCGGGAATCAGGGCGATGACGTCGCGCTGGACGCTCTCGGGGAGCGCGGTGGAGATGCCGTTGGGATAGACCGTCGGATCGTCGAGGCCCTCGGGTTCGAGGAAGATCTGATGACCGTCCCGGTCACCGAAGCGCACCACCTTGTCCTCGATGGACGGGCAGTAGCGCGGGCCGCGGCTGGCGATGCCGCCGGAATACATCGGCGAGCGGTGCAGGTTGGCGCGGATGAGATCGTGCACCGCCTGGGTCGTGCGGGTGATGCCGCACTGGATCTGCGGGGTGGTGATCCGCTCCGTCAGGGTCGAGAACGGGACCGGGTCCTCGTCGGCCGATTGCATCTCCAGGCCGGACCAGTCGATGGTGCGGCCATCGAGGCGGGCGGGCGTCCCCGTCTTGAGGCGCCCGAGGGCGAAGCCGGCGCGGTCGAGGGTCTGGGCCAAGCCGACGGACGGCGCCTCGCCGACGCGCCCCGCCGGGATCTGGGTCTCGCCGATATGGATCAGGCCGCGCAGGAAGGTGCCGGTGGTCAGCACGACCGCGCCGCAGGGGAGGGTGCGCCCATCGGCGAGGATCACCGCGGAGACGCGCCCGCGCGCGAGGCCGAGATCGGCCGCCTCCCCCTCGATCACGTGCAGGTTCGCGGTCTCGGCGATGGCCGCCTGCATGGCGCGGGCATAGAGCTTGCGGTCGGCCTGGGTGCGCGGGCCGCGCACGGCCGGCCCCTTGCGCCGGTTCAGCAGCCGGAACTGGATGCCGGCGGCATCCGCGACGCGGCCCATCAGGCCATCGAGCGCGTCGACTTCGCACACGAGGTGACCCTTGCCCAGACCCCCGATCGCCGGGTTGCAGGACATCGCGCCGATGGTGGCGGCCTGATGGGTGACGAGGGCCGTTCGGGCGCCGATCCGTGCAGCGGCGGCCGCGGCCTCGACGCCGGCATGGCCTCCACCGACGACGATGACGTCGTAGGAATCAGGTGTGTGGTGCATCAGATCGATTAAGCGGCTGGTGCGCCGATGGTCAACGCATGGATGCGCCGCAGCGTGGTTTTCACGTGAAACCGGAGCCTTGTGCCCCCACGGTCACAGGGCGCGGATCGGCACGCTCACTTGCCGATGCAGAACCCGGAGAACAGCCTGTCCAGCATCTCCTCGACGCCCACATGCCCCGCCACCTCGCCGAGCGCCCGCACGGCGAGCCGCAGGTCTTCGGCGGCGAGTTCGGGCAGAGCCGCGCCGGCCAGCAGGCGGTCGAGATGTTCGCGGCAGCGGGTCAGTCCGAGCCGGTGACGCTCGCGCGTGACCAGGGCATCGCCGCTTCCCACGGCCTCGGTCGCCCGCACCTCGATCGCCGCCATCAGCCGATCGAGCCCCGCCCCCGTCCGTGCGGAAATGCCGATCCGGCTGTCCGGGAGGGAAATGGCCGGATCGAGATCGCATTTGGTGCGGACGCGCAGGACCGGTCCGTCGAGCGGGGGCATGACCGACTCCGCTTCCGTCTCCGGACCTTCCAGCAGAACGACGAGGTCGGCCTGCTCCATCCGCACCCGCGTTCGGCGAATGCCCTCCGCCTCGATGGCGTCGCTCGCCGCCCGCAGGCCCGCGGTATCGACGAGGATCACCGGGAGGCCGCCGAGATCGCAGCGGACCTCGATGACGTCGCGCGTCGTCCCGGGCGTCGCGGAGACGATGGCCACTTCGCGTCGACTCAATGCGTTCAGAAGGGTCGACTTGCCGGCGTTCGGCGGTCCGGCGAGGACGACGGTGAAGCCCTCGCGCAGACGCTCGCCGCGCCGGGCATCGGCGAGCACCGCCGAGACCTCGTCACGGATCCTTCGCGCCTTGTCGGCCAGGGTAGCGTCCAGGGCCGCGTCGTCGACGTCTCCCTCGTCCGAGAAATCCAGGGCCGCTTCCACGCCGGCGAGCAGGTCGATCAGGCGATGGCGCCAAGCGGCCACGGTCTTGCCGAGGGCGCCGTCGAGCTGGCGCAGGGCCTGGCGCCGCTGCGCCTCGGTCTCGGCATCGATCAGGTCGGCGATCCCCTCGGCTTCGGTCAGGTCCAGGCGGCCGTTGAGGAAGGCACGGCGGGTGAACGCCCCGGGTTCGGCCAGTCGGCAGCCGGGGATCTCGGCCAGCGCCCGCAGGACCGCACTGCGAACCGCGACGCCGCCATGCAGGTGGAGCTCCGCCATGTCCTCGCCGGTGAAGCTCCCCGGCGACGGCATCCAGGCGACGAGGGCCTGGTCGAGCCGCGTGCCGTCGGGCGCGCGCAGGGTGCGAAGGGACAGGCGTCGGGGGGCGGGGAGGGGACCCGCGAGGGACCGGATCACCTCGGCCGAGGCCGGGCCGCTGATCCGGATGACGCTGACGGCCGACCGGCCGGAACCGGTGGCGGGCGCGAAGAGGGTGGTTGGCTCGGGCATGGGAGCGACGTCCCGGACGCCGGCAACGAGTCGTTAACCAGCTAAAAAGATCGTTTCAGCTGGAAATCGTCGAAGGAAAAGAAGAGCTTGGCCGGATCCGGGACACCCTGTGCCCGGGTCCGGCCGGATGGATCTCAGGTGTTCATCGAGTCGAAGAAATCGTTGTTGCTCTTCGTCTGGCGCAGCTTGTCCATCAGGAACTCGATCGCGTCCGTGACGCCCATCGGGTTGAGGATCCGGCGCAGGACGTAGGTCTTCTTGAGCGCATCCGGCGGTACCAGGAGCTCTTCCTTGCGGGTGCCCGAGCGGGTGATGTCGATGGCCGGGAATATGCGCTTGTCGGAGACCTTGCGGTCGAGAATGATCTCGGAGTTGCCGGTGCCCTTGAACTCCTCGAAGATCACCTCGTCCATGCGCGAGCCGGTGTCGATGAGCGCGGTGGCGATGATCGAGAGCGAGCCGCCCTCCTCGATGTTGCGGGCGGCGCCGAAGAAGCGCTTGGGCCGCTGCAGGGCGTTGGCGTCGACGCCGCCGGTCAGCACCTTGCCGGAGGAGGGCACCACGGTGTTGTAGGCGCGGCCGAGGCGGGTGATCGAATCCAGCAGGATGACCACGTCGCGGCCGTGCTCGACGAGGCGCTTGGCCTTCTCGATCACCATCTCGGCGACCTGCACGTGGCGGGTGGCCGGCTCGTCGAAGGTCGAGGCGATGACTTCGCCCTTCACCGAGCGGATCATGTCGGTCACCTCCTCGGGCCGCTCGTCGATGAGCAGCACGATGAGGTAGCATTCCGGGTGGTTGATGGTGATCGACTGCGCGATGTTCTGCATCAGCACGGTCTTGCCGGTCCGCGGCGGCGCCACGATCAGGGCGCGCTGGCCCTTGCCGATCGGGGCGACGATGTCGATGATCCGCGGCGAGAAGTCCTTCTTGGGCGGATTGTCCAGTTCGAGCTTGAAGCGCTGCGTCGGGAAGAGCGGCGTCAGGTTGTCGAAATGGACCTTGTGCTTGATCTTCTCCGGGTTCTCGAAGTTGATCGTGTTGACCTTCAGCAGCGCGAAGTAGCGCTCGCCGTCCTTGGGGCCGCGGATCGGTCCCTCGACGGTGTCGCCGGTGCGCAGGCCGAAGCGCCGGATCTGCGTCGGCGAGATGTAGATGTCGTCGGGACCCGGCAGATAGTTCGAATCGGACGAGCGCAGGAAGCCGAAGCCGTCCTGCAGCACCTCGACGGTGCCGGCGCCGATGATCTCGACCTCCTTGGCAGCGAGTTGCTTCAGGATCGCGAACATCAGCTCCTGCTTGCGCATGGTCGAGGCGTTCTCGACCTCGACCTCTTCGGCGAAGGCGATCAGGTCGGTCGGCGTCTTGGACTTGAGGTCCTGGAGCTTGACCTCGCGCATGCCGTCGAGATCGGCGGCGACGATTCCGCCCTCGGCCGGGCTTTCCACGGGGAGGGTCTCGTACGGTGACGTCATGGGGGATTCAGAACCGGCGGGAAGGGCGAGGCGGGGCAGAGGGTCGGAAAGGGCAGTCGGGGAGTTTGGTCGCCGGGCGCCGTTTCGGCGCCGATCAGTCGGTCCGCCTTGGGGAAAGACGGCTCCGCGCATCGTCTTGGCGGAGCCAGGGGCTCACGGATGCAACGCGGCGTAACGAGGAGAGGCCTCAGCGGTACCGCGTTTCTCGGCTTTTCGCAAGGTCCGTCCGCCGGGCGACGTCCAGCCCCCCTTCAGCGGCGGCGCAGGCGGACATAGAGCGCCCCGGCGCCGCCGTGGTGGCGGGCCGCCTCCTCGAAGCCGAGGACCACGTTGCGCAGCTCCGGCGCGCGCAGCCAGTGGGGCACGCTGCGGCGGAGCACGCCGCGCTCGGAGAAGGCGTCGTCGTAGGTCGGGCCACCCTTGCCGGTGACCACGAGCACGTGGGTGTGGCCGGCCGCGCGCGCCCGCATCAGGAAGCCGATCAGGGCCCCATGCGCCTGCGCCTGGTACATCCCGTGGAGGTCGATCCGGGCATCCACCTGGAGGGCGCCCCGGCGCAGGGCGAGGCGGGCGCGGCGCTCCAGGCCCGGCGCCGTCGGCGGCGCCGGTGCCAGGACGAGCGCGGGCGGAGCCGGCGGCGGGCTCGGCTTCAGCGCGGCGCGCTTGGCGAGGGTCCGCGGCATCGGCTTGGGCGGCGCGGGCTTCGCAGGAACCGGCTTCGCGGCGGCGGGCTTGAGCGGCACCCCCTTGGCCGACGCGGACGCCGTCGCCGGAACGGGCGTGGCGGCCAGCGGCTGTCCCGCCGCCCCCCGCCCCGTGATGCGGTCGCGCAGGGGCGTGATCAGCCGGGCGATCTCGCCCCACAGGTAGGCGTCCTCGCCGGAGAGGCCGCGCGGGCGCCGGGGCGTCTTCATGGGGCGGATCCGGCTTCCGATTTCGGAAGCAGCACGACGAAGCCGACGGCGTCGCGCAGATTGCCGGCGGCGATCCCCGCCTGCGCGCCGGTGCCGAGGTAGAGGTCGCCGCGCGCCGGGCCGACGATGGCCGAGCCCGTATCGGCGGCGACGACGAGCCGCCCCGGATCGGCGGACCCGGCGATCCGGCCCTCGAGCCAGAACGGCAGGCCGTAGCGCCAGAGGGTGGCGTCCACCGCGAGATTCCGGCCGGGGCTCAGGGGCACGCCGGCGCCGCCGGGCGGCCCGAGGTTCGGGTCGTCGATCTCGGCGAGGCGGAAGAAGATGTAGGAGGCGTTGGCCCGCATCAGCCGGGTCGCGTGCTGCGGGTTCGCCCGCAGCCAGCCGGTCCAGCGCGCCAGGGTGAGGCCGTCCAGGGGCAGGTGCCCCTCCGCCACGATGAGCTTGCCGATGGAGGTGTAGGGCCGGCCGTTGCGGCCGTCATAGAGCACCCGGACCGAGCGCCCGTCGGTCAGGCGGACCCGGCCGGAGCCCTGAACCTGGAGCACGAACAGGTCGACGGCGTCGCGCAGGTAGAGGAGGGGCCGCGCGCGCGCGCCCAGGGCGCCGTCCTCGATGGCGGCCCGGTCGGGATAGGCCTCGAACCCGTCGCCGACCCGGCGCGCGGCGCGCAAGGACGGGTCGAGGCCGGGCCGGGTCTCGCCGGGCTCCAGGCCGACGAGATCGTCGGGGCGGGCGAGCACCGCGGCGGTGAAATCCGCACTCGGGGCGGCAGCCCCGACGAGTTCCGGTTCGAAGTAGCCGGTGAGGAAGCCCGTGCGCCGCTCCGGGTTGCCGCCGGCCGGGGGTCTCACGATCCGGTAGGGCGTGAAGGCCTCGGCGAAGAAGCGCGCCGCTTCGGACTCGGGCACGGTCTCGGCCCGGGCGCAGGCCGACCGGAGCGCGTCGGGCGCGCCCGCGACGGTGGGAGGCTGGGGCGTCGCCGGCGGGGTCCGGCAGGTCCGGCGGAAGGCCGCGAGCACCCCGGCGGCGTCGGGGCCGGGGAAGCCCGGCAGGGCCGCGGCCTCGACGGGCTCCAGCACGGCCTCGCCCACGCGAAACGGCTCGGCCGCGGGGGCGACCGAGCCGGGGGAGGGGAGGCTGAGGGCGGCGAGGAGAACCGCCGCGGGACGGGAGAACCGGTTCACGCGACCTTGTGCATCGTCGGGCTCAGGCGCCGGCTTCCGTGGCGACGAGCTGCCAGTTCGGGTCGCGGGTGCCCAGGGTGCGGGCGAAGGTCCAGATGTCGGGCACCTCCACCACGGCCTCGGCGCTGCCGTCCGTCACCTGGCCCTGCGCGTTGCGCGTGGCGGTGATGAGGTGGGACAGGAAGTGCACGGTGACCTGTGCGACGCGGTTCTTCACGTCGACGGCCACGATCTCGGCCTTGTCGAGGGAGACGAAGGTGGTCTCCACCGTCTCGCGGCGGGCCTCGCGGGCATCGATCTCGCGCTCGAAGCCCTCGCAGACCTCGCGGGAGAGCAGGCTGCGCAGGGTCTTGCGATCCCCTTTGGCGAAGGCGATCACGATGGCCTCGTAGGCGCTGCGGGCGCCCTCCACGAAGGCGCGCGGATCGAAGGCGGGCTCGACCTGGACGACGGCCTCGAGGCCGTGGGCGATGGCCGAGCCGGGCTCGGCGATGCCGCGCCAGTCCCGCGCATCCGCCTTCACCGCGGTCTGGCCGCGGTCGGCCTGGGGCTGGACCCGGTCGGCACCCGGCAGGCGCACGACGTTGTCGGCGTCCCCGCGCGCGGCCGGCGGCTCGGTGCGGCTGCGGTCCACCGGCTTGAACGGCGAGCGCTCCGTGCCGGTCTTCTGCCCGAGCACCGAGCGCAGACGCCAGATGACGAAGACCGCCAGCGCGAGGAAGATCAGGGTCGTCAAGTCGAAGGAGTCCTGCATCACTGATCCGATCGTGGCCTTGGCACGAATACGTTACTTCACGGGGCTCTGGAAACCCGGCCCGGGTCCTCGGCTGACAAGCGTGGCCGAGACACGCCCGGCCTGGACAGGCCCGGCGGAGCGGGTCCCGGCCGAAATGGTCCCGACCATGTCGCGCAGTTGCCGGCCCCTGCGCAAGGCGCGGGCCGGCTCCTCACGCGCGGAGTCTCGATCGGGGTCGAACCTCCGGGGTCGTGCGGAGATATGGATATCGCGGACGCCGATTCCAGGCGAGGGCGTGCGCCTGCGCCGCCTTGACCCGCCTCGCCTTGTCCCGTGCGGACGAGCATGATAGCGCGCTATCGCGCCGACCGAGCGGTGACGGCGTGTCGGTGTGCAGGCCGGTCCGCCCGGGTCCGAGCGACCGGGACCGGCGCCTGTCACGGGCTCGCCCTCAGGATCCGAGCGCAGAAGACCCAGGCCTCGCGCCCCGACGACCCTAGGAAGAGGACAGAACGCCATGGCCGATACTCCGGCACCGAACGGCAACGGTGGCGCCACGGCGCAGACCGACGACGCGACGCCGACGATCAACTCGCTCGCGCAGTACACCAAGGATCTCTCCTTCGAGAATCCGAATGCGCCGCGCTCGCTGCAGCCGCAGGAGAGCGGGCCGCAGATCAACATCCAGGTGAACGTCAACGCCAAGCAGATCGCCGAGTTCGACTTCGAGGTCGACCTGACCCTGGAAGGCGATGCCAAGATCGCCAACGAGGTGCTGTTCGCCTTCGAGCTGACCTATGCGGGCATCTTCCGCATGCGCAACATCCCGCAGGACCAGCTCCACCCGGCCGTGATGATCGAGTGCCCGCGGCTGCTCTTCCCCTTCGCGCGCCAGATCGTCGCCGAGGCCGTCCGCAACGGCGGCTTCCCGCCCCTCTACATCGACCCGATCGACTTCGTCGGCCTCTACCGCCAGAAGGCCATGGAGGCCCAGGCCCAGGGCGAGACCGGCCCGCTCGTCTCCTGAGGCAGCCCCGGCCCGCTCCGCCCGCGCGCGGGGCGGGACCGAAGGCTCGGAAGACCCAGGGCCGGAGGATCGAAGGCCGGAGGATCGAAGGCCGGAGGATCGAAGGCCGGAGGATCGAAGGCCGGAGGATCGAAGGCCGGACTTGGCCGTTACTCGGAGCCCTTCCGGTCGCGGCCCGTGCGCCGCCGGATCGCTCCTGCCCCTGGATCGCATGCTCGCCACGCATCACCTCGCCCTGATCAACGTCTTCACGGGCGACATCCAGGGCGGCCTCGGCCCGTTCCTCGGGACCTGGCTCGCCGAGGCCGCCGCCTGGAGTCCCGCGCGGGTGGGCTTCGTCACCACCCTGGTGGGCATCGGCGCCCTCCTCCTCAGCGGCCCCTTCGGCGCCCTGGTCGATCGCCTCGGCCGGCCCCGGCTGCTGATCGCCCTGGCCTGCGGGGCGATCCTGTGCGGAACCCTGCTGCTGCTGCCGGCCCGGGGCGTGATCCCGGTCTTCGCCGCGCAGATGATGGCCGCGGCGGGCGGCACGCTGCTGCTGCCCTCGGTCACCGCGCTCACCCTCGGCATCGTCGGCAAGGACCGCTTCCCCCGGCAGCAGGGCCGCAACCAGGCCTTCAACCATCTCGGCATCCTGCTCGCGGCCGGCGGCATCGGCCTCGGCACCGGCTGGTTCGGCCCGGCCATCGCCTTCTGGGTGCTCGGCGGCATGGCGGTCCTGGCCATCGTCGCCACCGTCACCACGCCGGGGCACTGCTACAGCGAGCGCCGGGCCGTGGGCTGGCAGGAGGATTCCGACGACAAGCCGGAGCGCGCCGGCCTGCGCAGCATCGTCGCCGACCGCCGGCTCCTCGTGCTGGCCGTGGCGCTCGCCCTGTTCAACCTCGGCAACGGCGGCATGCTCTCGCTGCTCGGCCAGAAGCTGGTGGCCACCGCCGTCGACGCGACGAGCTGGACCGCGCGCTACGTCATGGTGGCGCAGCTGGTGATGATCCCGGTGGCGCTGTTCGCCGGCTCGCTGGCCGACCGGCGCGGCCGGCGCCAGCTCCTCATCGCCGCCTGCGCGGTGCTGCCGGTGCGCGCCGCGCTCTCGGCCTTCATCGACGATCCCCTCTGGCTGATCTCGGCCGAGATTCTCGACGGCGTCGCCTCCGGCATCATCGGCGTCGCGGTGCCGGTGGTGGTGGCCGACCTGACCTGGGGCTCCGGCCGCACCCAGACGGCGCTGGGCTCCCTCAACGCCATCCAGGGCATCGGCGGCGCGCTCTCCGCCTGGTACGGCGGCCTCGCCCAGGCGATGCTCGGCTGGACCGGCGCCTTCCTGGCGCTGGGTGTCCCGGCCCTCCTCGCCCTCGGCCTCGTCCTGTGGCTCGACACCACGAGCGAAGGCCGCGGCGGGCGCAGGCGCGCGGCCGCGCCGGAGCCATCCCGGGACCGGTCGGCGTCCCGGCCGGAAACCGCCTGAGGGCCGATCGACGCCCCGCGGAACAGCGGGCGGCCGCGCCGGTTTGGCGAGACAGCCTCACCGACCGGAGCCCCTGACGATGGACGACCGACCCGACGGACGGACCCTGCGGGTCACCGAGCCGCGCGCCGTGCCCTGGCTCGGCATCGTGCTCGGCTACGGCCCCATGCTGCCCTTCGCCGTCGGTGCGCTCGTCGCCTGGGGCTGGCGCGGCGCCGCCCTCGGGCAGGCCGCGGCCGCGCTGACCATCCTGTGGGGCTGCGCCATCCTGCTGTTCCTCTCCGGCGTCCGACGCGGCGTCAGCTTCCGGACCGAGGGCGGGGCGACCGTCGTCCAGATCGCCACCATGATCGGGCTCTTCAGCCTCGGCTTCGCCGCCCTGGTGCTGGCGGCCCTCGACCGGGCCGTGCCGGCCCTGGCCCTGCTCCTCCTCGGCTTCACGGCGATCGCCGTCCTCGATCCGATCGCGGCCCGGCGCGGGGAGGCGCCGCTGTTCTTCGCGCGCCTGCGTCCGGTCCAGATCCCGATCGCCATCCTGAGTCTCGCAGGGCTTCTCGCCTTGGCGATCTGACGCGCCTCGACGTTCCGAGGGGCTGCGCGCTTGCCGCCCCCGGCCGCCCGCGATAGAGCCCCCGGGACCCCGAACAGCCCCGACGGACGCGAAGATCACCATGGCCAAGGCCGATGAGAACAAGGCCGATACCCGCAAGGCCGACACCCTGAAGCCGCGCCTGCCGCGCGGTTTCGTCGACCGGCGCGCGGACGAGATCGCCGCCCAGCACCGCATGCTGGAGACGATCCGCCGGAGCTTCGAGCTCTACGGCTTCGAGGCGCTGGAGACCCCCTTCGTCGAGTACACCGAGGCGCTGGGCAAGTTCCTGCCCGACCTCGACCGGCCCAACGAGGGCGTGTTCTCGTTCCAGGACGACGACGAATCGTGGCTCTCGCTGCGCTACGACCTGACCGCGCCGCTCGCCCGGCACGTGGCCGAGCACTTCGACGCGATCCCCAAGCCCTACCGGAGCTTCCGCGCCGGCTACGTCTTCCGCAACGAGAAGCCGGGGCCGGGCCGCTTCCGCCAGTTCATGCAGTTCGACGCCGACATCGTCGGGGCCGGCTCGGTGGCGGCCGATGCCGAGATCTGCATGCTGATGGCCGACACGCTCGAGAAGCTCGGGCTGACCGGGCAATACGTGGTGAAGGTCAACAACCGGAAGGTGCTCGACGGGCTGATGGAGTCGATCGGCTTGGCCGGCGCCGACAAGGCCGGCCAGCGCCTGACCGTGCTGCGCGCCATCGACAAGCTCGACCGCCTCGGCGATGCGGGCGTGCGCGAATTGCTGGGCGCCGGCCGCAGGGACGAGAGCGGCGACTTCACCAAGGGCGCCGGGCTGGCCGAGGAGGCGATCGGGCGCGTCCTGGCCTTCACCGGCTGGACCGGGACCGGATCGGCCCCCGCCGACACCGCCACCACCCTGGCGAATTTCGAGACGTCGCTCGCGGGCAGCGCCATCGGCCTGGAGGGCGTGCGCGAACTCGCCGAGATGGCCGCCCTGTTCGCGGCGGCCGGCTACGACGGGCGCATCCGCATCGATCCCTCGGTGGTGCGCGGGCTCGAATACTACACCGGCCCCGTCTACGAGGCGGAGCTGACCTTCCCGGTCACCAACGAGGAGGGCCAGACCGTGCGCTTCGGCTCGGTCTCGGGCGGGGGACGCTACGACGGCCTCGTCGGGCGTTTTCGCAATGAGCCCGTGCCGGCCACCGGCTTCTCCATCGGCGTCTCGCGCCTGTTCTCGGCCCTGCAGCTCGTGAAGAGCCCGCTGCTGGAGGGCATCGCCAAGCCCGGCCCCGTGGTGGTGCTGGTGCTCGACCGGGACAACATCGCGGATTACCAGCGCCTCGTCTCGGCCTTGCGTGAGGCCGGCATCCGGGCCGAGCTCTATCTCGGCGGCTCGGGCATGAAGGCGCAGATGAAATACGCCGACCGGCGCGGATCCCCCTGCGCCATCATCCAGGGCTCGAACGAGCGCGAGGCCGGCGAGGTCCAGATCAAGGACCTGATCGAGGGCGCCAAGGCGGCCGCCGCCATCACCAGCAACGCCGAATGGAAGGCCGCGCGTCCGGCCCAGTTCTCGGTGCCGGCGGCCGAGATGGTCGAGCGGGTGCGCGAGGTCCTGGGACGCCATTTCTGACGTCCCAGATCCGAAACGGGGCCGCGGAGACCGGGCTCCACGGCCGTGAGGCTTCAGGCGACCGAGATGTCGACCTGGATGTTGCCGCGGGTGGCGTGCGAGTAGGGGCACACCACGTCGGCGCGCTTCACCAGATCCTCCGCCACCGCCCGGTCGAGGCCCGGCAGGGTCGCCTTGAGGGCGACCACGAGGCCGAAGCCGGTGCCGTCGTCGCGGGGGCCGATGCCGACGCTCGACTCGATCTTCGAATCCTCCGACACCTGGATCTTGTCCTTGCCGGCGACGAACTTGATCGCACCGAGGAAGCAGGCGGCGTAGCCGGCCGCGAAGAGCTGCTCCGGATTGGTGCCGGCGCCACCGCCGCCGCCGAGTTCCTTGGGGGTCGACAGCTTGACGTCCACCTTGGCGTCGTCGGTCGCGGCGGAGCCCTCGCGGCCACCGGTGGCATGAGCATGGGCGGTGTAGAGTGCCTTCATGTCGGTCTCTCCTGCTGGTCGAACGAACGGATCGGACGCCATGGTCCGGCCCCGGGGCCGGACCATGTCGATTGCGCACAATCTAGTTCTTCACTCGCACAGAACTTGATTGTGCGCAATATGAAATTTGCCTAAGATCGCGGCCCAAGCCCGCTTTCGGGCGTACGTGCATCGTGAAGGACAGCTCGATATGCCGGGACGGCGGACCCGCACGCTCCAGGAGCCGGTGGCGGCGTCGAAATCCTCGGACGCCCTCAGCCTGGACAGCCAGCTCTGCTTCGCCGTCTACGCCGCGGCGCATGCCTTCGGACGGACGTACCGCGCGCTCCTCGCCGCCCATGACCTGACCTACCCGCAATACCTCGTGCTCCTCGTCCTGTGGGAGGAGGAGGGGCTGGCGGTCAAGGAGATCGGCCAGCGCCTGTTCCTCGATTCCGGGACCCTGACGCCCCTGCTCAAGCGCCTCGAGGCGGCCGGCCATGTCAGGCGTGCCCGGGACCGGGCCGACGAGCGTCAGGTCAGCATCTTCCTGACCGAGAAGAGCCGGGCGCTGAAGGGCCAGATGGAATGCGTGCCCGACGAGGTCGGCGGCCTGACCGGCCTGGATCTCGACGGACGCCGGGCGCTCCTCGACATCCTGATGAACCTGCGCGGCGCGCTGCACGCGGGGACGGGCGAGGCCGGGCCGGAAGCGCCCGACGCGGGGCGCGCCACGAAAAAAGCCGTTCCCGCGCGGGCGGGAACGGCTTCCTGACAGAGCTGGTGTCGGCCCGTCGGAGAGGACGGGCCGATCTTGGGTCCCGCTGGAACGCGGGACCCGGTGAGACTCAGGACTTGGTCTTGAGGTAGGCGATGATGTCGTCGACCTTCTTGGGATCCTTGACGCCCGGGAACACCATCTTGGTGCCCGGGATCTTCTTCTTGGGGTCCGTCAGCCACTCGTGCAGGTTGGCCTCGTCCCAGGTGATGCCGGAGCCCTTCATGGCCGCCGAGAAGGCGTAGCCGTCGGCACCTTCGCCGGCCTTCGCGCCGACGACACCCTTCAGGGTCGGGCCGACGCCGTTCTTCTCGAAGTTGTGGCAGGCCTTGCAGGGCGCGAACGCCTTCTCGCCGGCGGCGGCATCGCCCTCGGCATGGGCGGACAGGGGCAGCAGCAGGGCCAGAGCGGCGCCGAAGATGACGTGACGCATCGTGTGTTTCCTCCTTGGAAGCGGTTTAGACCGCTAGCTTATGGCAGAGCTTACCCGTTTAGAACAGATTGAGACAGGAACGTTCAAGGCGCGCCGGGATGCGCTGCGGCCAAAGGAAGCTTCGGCGGACCCGATCGGTTCCGCCGCGGCGACCCGCCGCCACGAACCGGATGCGCCGCGCCGCGGTTTGTCCTAGGGTTTCCATCAAGGCGTCGCCCCGTTCGCCAGTCTCTCTCCGCCCATCCTGCATAGGCGGTCGTGGCTGAGCGGATGCTGAAGGCGTCGCGCCGTCCGGAGGACACGCCCATGTCGATCGCCTTTCCCGTGCCCGATGCCGGCATCGTCGCCCGCCGCGACGCCATCATCGCGGGCCTCGCGCCCCTGGTCGCGCCGGAGGCCCTGGTGATCACCGAGGACGAGCGCCGCGCCTTCGAGACGGACGGGCTCACCGCCTACCGCCGGATGCCGCTCGCCGTGGTGCTGCCCTCCACCACCGCCGAGGTCTCGGCCGTGATGGCCTATTGCCACGCCAACGGCGTGCGCGTGGTGCCGCGCGGCGCCGGCACCTCGCTGGCGGGCGGCGCGATCGCGCAGGAGGACGCGGTGATTCTCGGGGTCGCCAAGATGAACCGCATCCTGCAGGTCGATTACGAGAACCGCACCGCGCGGGTCGAGGCCGGCATCACCAACCTCGCCATCTCGGGCGCGGTCAGCCACGAGGGCTTCTTCTACGCGCCCGACCCGTCGAGCCAGCTCGCCTGCACCATCGCGGGCAACATCGCGATGAATTCCGGCGGCGCGCACTGCCTCAAATACGGGGTGACCACCAACAATCTCCTGGGCGTCACCCTGGTGCTGAACGACGGCACGGTGGTGGAGATCGGGGGCGAGCACCTCGACGCGCCCGGCTACGACCTCCTCGGCCTCGTCTGCGGCTCGGAGGGGCAGCTCGGCATCGTCACCGAGGCCACCGTGCGCATCCTGCGGGCGGCGGAGGGCGCGCGCCCGGCGCTCGTCGGCTTCGGCTCGGTCGAGGATGCGGGCGCCTGCACGGCGGCGATCATCGGCGCCGGCATCATCCCGGTGGCGATCGAGTACATGGACCGTGAGGCGATCCTGATCACCGAGGACTTCGCCCAGGCCGGCTACCCGCGCGACGCCGAGGCCATGCTGATCATCGAGGTCGAGGGCTCGGATGCCGAGTGCACGGCGATGCTCGCCCGCATCGAGGCCATCGCCCGCGACTTCAACCCGACGAGCATCCGGGTCTCGAAATCCGAGGCCGAGAGCGCCGCGATCTGGAAGGGCCGCAAGTCCGCCTTCGGCGCCACCGGCCGGATCTCGGACTACATCTGCATGGACGGCACCATCCCCACCGGCCAGCTCCCCGGGGTGCTGGAGCGCATCGGCGCGATCTGCGCCGAGAAGGGCCTGCGCGTCGCCAACGTGTTCCATGCCGGCGACGGCAACCTGCACCCGCTGATCCTGTTCGACATCAACACGCCCGGCGAGATCGAGAAGGCGGAGGCCGCCGGCGACGAGATCCTCAAGCTCTGCGTCGAGGTCGGCGGATGCCTCACGGGCGAGCACGGCGTCGGCATCGAGAAGCGAGAACTCATGCGCTTCCAGTACGCCCAGGCCGATCTCGAGCAGCAGATGCGCGTGAAGAACGTCTTCGACCCGAACTGGCTGATGAACCCCGCCAAGGTGTTCCCCCTGGAGGGGCGCCTGGTCGCCTGAGCCCTCGGGCCTCCGGACCTCAGGCCTCCGCGCCGAAGGCCTCGCAGCGGAACGCGCCGTAATCGGTGCGGGCCAGGCGCTCGGCCAGCGCCGGCAGGAACAGCATGGCCTCCTCGGCGAGCCGCCAGGGCGGGTTGACGACGATGAGGCCATTGCCGTTGAGGCGCGTCGGGTCGGGCTCGGAGACCATCAGGTCGAGGCGCAGGGCCGGGCGGGCGAGGTCCCGGTCGAGCTGGGCCACCATGTGGTCGACCTTGGCGACGTCCTTGATCGGGTACCAGCCGAGATAGATCCCCGTCGGCCACTTGGCGACCGCCCTGGCCAGGGCCGTCCCGAGGCGGTCGATCTCGCCGAGCTCCTCGTAGGGCGGGTCGATCAGCACGAGGCCGCGGCGCTCCGGCGGCGGGATCATCGCGTTGAGCGCCGTCCAGCCGTCGAGATGCATCACCTTCGAGAGGGAATCCTGGTTGAAGCGCGCCCGCAGGATCTCGGCATCGGCCGGGTGCAGCTCCACGAACACGCCCTGGTCGCTGGGGCGCAGGAACTCGCGGATGATCGCGGGCGAGCCCGGATAGGTCTCGGCCCCGTGCCGGTCCTGCACCGCCGCCACCGCCACCCGGTAGGGGGCGAGCAGGGCCTCGACCGCCTCGGGAAACGGCGTCGCGAGGCGGCCCCAGCCCTCGTGCCACTCGCCCGTGCGCCCGGACTCGTCGGCGGTGAGGTCGTAGAATCCGAGGCCCGCATGCGTGTCGATCGCCCGGAACCCCGTGGGCTTCAGGCAGAGATGGGCCAGCACGCGGCTGAGCACGAGGTGCTTCAGGACATCGGCGAAGTTGCCGGCATGGAAGGCGTGGCGGTAATTCATGACGTCCGGATCTGTGTCACCGCGGGCCCCAGCGATCGGGTCCGGGATCGGAGCGCGGCATCATCTACCGCGCGGCGTCGATGGCAACCTCGCCGGCGCGGCAATTCTGGCGCGCCACGTCCGGGCAGGGGGTGAAGCCGCGCAGATCCTTGGAAAAGCAGATTCGCACCTCCTGGAGCTGGCCGCCCCGGCAGGTCACCGACATCATGTCGGGGCGCAGGCCCCGGTTGGCCGCCACGAACTGCCGGGCCACCTCGATCGGCGCCATCCGGGTGTCGCGCTCCAGCCCCTTGAAGGCCTCCGGGATGGTCACCGCCGCGCGGACGTCCCGCGCCGCCTGGAAATACGAGACCGGGTCGAGGCCCGAGCAGGTGCCGTGGCTGCGCCACTCGTGCCGGGCCAGTCCCTCGCTCGGATAGACCTGGGCCGCCACCTCGATCGCCTGCCGGGTGGGCGAACGCTCGACCGAGGAGCAGTTCGAGGGGTAGCCGCGGGTGTATTGCGGCCAGAGGCCGTGCACGACGAAGCCGAGGCCGCGCCCCGGGCGGCACTGGCCCTCCGCCTCGCGCCGGGCGCCGGGGCCGTCGCAATAGGTCGGCGACCAGGACAGGGCCAGGACGTAGAAGTCGAACGATCCCGGCGTGCCGCCGCGCTCGACGCCCTGAGCCAGCGCGCCCGGTGCCGTCAGCGCGAGGGCGAGACCCGCACCGGCGAGGCGATGCGAGCGCCGGGAGGCGCGGCTCACGGACGGGCTTCGCGGCAGGCCGAGGAATAGGCGTAGGCGAGGTTGCGGTCGAGGCCGTGGACGCAGAACTCGATGCCCCAATCGGCGCCGATGATCCCGAGCCCGTCGCGCACCGAGTAGTCCACCTTGCGGCGGACGCCGTCCGAGGTGGTGGCCACGGCGCTGCAGAAGCGGCGCGGCACGTAGTCGAGGCCCCAGGGGCGCCAGGCCGTGCGCTCGATATGCTCGTAGCGCAGGATGGTCAGGGAGGAGTTCCAGAACTTCGCCTCCTTCTCGGCGAAGTGCGTCGCGAGCCGCTCCAGCACCTCGGGGGCCTGGCAGCCGGGGATGTTGGCGTCGTAGTTGAACTCGCGCTCCTCGGCGGGCGTGATCTCCTCGCGGCCGGAGCGGGCGAGCGCCGGCTGGAGGGCGCTGGCCAAGACGAGGCCGAGGGCGAAGGCGGTGGAGAGGGGATTCGGGCGCATGCCGGCGTCTTTGTTCCGCTGGAGTCCGTGAAGCGTGCCGGAACGATGGCGCCTCGGACCGCCCTGTCAAGCATGGGACCGGGGGCGGCGTCGCTTTCCGGGCGCCCTGGGGTGCGCCGGGCACACCCCGAAAGCGGGATTGGCCGCGGCCTCAGTAGATCGGTTCGTCGAGACCGGGCGCGGTGAGCGAGAGCGGTTCGGCGGCGAAGTCCTCCGGGGGAAGGGCGGCCGCGACCCGAGGCGCCGGGGAGCGCGCGACGGGAGCGCGCGGGGCGGCGGCATAGGCCGCCGGCGGCGCGGGCTGGCGGACGGGAGCCGGTCCGTGGGCGAGCTGCGCGGCGGGCGGCCGGGCGGGCTGGCGGGCCGACATCGGGGTGACGCCGTAGGGATCGTCCTCCTCGACGTCGATCGGGGCCTGCGGCGGGGCGGGCAGGCGCTCGGGCGGACGCGGACGGGCCGTGGCGCGCGCCACGCCGTCGGCACCGAGCTGCGGCGTGAACTTGATCAGCGGCTGGCAGATGCGGCGCAGGCCGCGCGGGTCGTGGCGGGCGAGGTCGACGTGGATGTGGTCGTAGTGGAACACGTTCGAGCCCGGCGCCAGCACCGTGGAGAACCGGGCGCAGGCCCCGAGGAAGACTTCGCGCAGGAAGCCCTGCTCGGCCTCGGTGCCGCGCCAGCCGCCCTTCACGGTGATGACGTAGCCGTCGGCGAGCTTGAACGACATGATGTCGACCGCATTGCCGAAGGAATGCTCGGAGAGCTTGGCGCCCGCCTGGTTGTTGCGGCCCCGGCAGGCATAGGTGCCGGCGTTGATCTCGGCCACGGGCTGGCCGAAATACAGGTTCGCGGCCGGCTGGATCGTGTCGGCGAGCCAGGCCTCGGCCTCGGTCAGCGCCGGGCAGGCCAGGGTCACGCGCTGCTTGAGGGCGACAGTGCCCTTGCCGAGGCGGGTGACGCGGTAGGGCTGCAGCATGCCGCAGACGCCCGGTCCGCTGATCTCCTTGACGGGGGTGACGAACTCCGTCGTCTCGACGAGACGCTTGGCGTTGCAGGCCTGCTCGGTCTGGTCACGCCAGGGCTCGCGCTGCTCAAACTTGTTGAGTGCACAGCCGGTGAGGCCCGCGCCGAACAGCGTCAGGGCCGAGAACGCGAATACGCTACGCCACATGATGCGGACGATGCGCCGGGTTCCGTAAACGTTGCGTCAACGATGCGGTGCGGGCGGCGTCCCTGTGGACGGGTGTTGACAGGAGGCGGCCGAGGCCGGACCAAGCGCCCATGCTCTCCCTCGTCGATCTCCGCACCCGCATCATTGCCGGCACCCTCGACCCCGCCGGCGCCATCCGCCTCGCCGAGGCCGCCATCGCCGCCCGCGACCCCGGCATCGGGGCGATCGTCAGCCGAAATCCCGCTCCGGTCGTCACCGGATCGGGGCCGCTGGCGGGCATCGCGGTCGGGATCAAGGACATCATCGACACGGCCGACCTGCCGACCCAGATGGGGTCGCCGATCTATGCCGGCTGGCAGCCGAAGGCGGATGCCGCCATCGTGGCGCGCCTGCGCGCGCTCGGCGCCGTGCCCCTGGTCAAGACCACGACCTCGCCCTTCGCGAGCCACGACCCCACCGCGACCGTGAACCCGCGCGACCCCGGCCACACCCCCGGCGGCTCCTCGGCGGGCTCGGCCGCGGCCGTCGCCGCCGGGATGGTGCCCCTGGCGCTCGGTACCCAGACCGGCGGCTCGGTGATCCGCCCGGCGGCCTTCTGCGGGGTCGCGGCGATCAAGCCGTCCTTCCGGCTGCTGCCGACCGTCGGCGTCAAGACCTTCTCCTGGGCCCTCGACACCGTCGGCCTGTTCGGGGCCGGCATCCGCGACGTCGCCCAGGGCTTGAGCCTGATCGCCGATCGGCCCGCCCTCGATCTCGACGCGCCGCCCCAGGCGCCGCGCCTCGGCCTCTGCCTCCAGGATTTCGCGGACGCTCCCGATGCGGACGCCCTCGCCGCCCTGCACCGGGCCGCCCGCGCGGCGGAGGCCGCCGGCGCGCGGATCGTCGATCTCGTCCTGCCGGCGCCGCTGCCGGAGGCCTGGGTCCGGCACGCGACCATCCAGGATTACGAGGCGCGCCAAGCGCTGGCCTGGGAATACGCCCATCACCGGTCGCAGCTCAGCCCGGAACTCGGCGAGCAGCTCGACGCCGCCCAGGGCCTCGTCGCCGCCCAGTACGACGCGGCGCGCCGCGCCGCTCATCGGGCCCGGCGCGTGTTGAAGGATCTGTTCGGGGATTTCGACGCGATCCTGACCCTGTCGGCCCCGGGCCGGGCGCCGGCCGGCCTCGGCACCACGGGGGATGCGCGCTTCAACCGCCTCTGGACCCTGATGGGCGTGCCCTGCGTCACCGTCCCGGTTCCCGGCGACGGCCTGCCGCTGGGCGTGCAGGTCGTCGCCCGCTTCGGCGACGACGGCCGGGCCCTCGCCGTCGCGCGGATGATCGAGCAGGCCCTGGCGGCTTAGCACGCGCGCGCCTCGAGCCGACGCCATCCGGGGGCTATCGCCCCCCCGGTTCCTTCCGTCCCCCGGTCCCTGCCCGTGCCACCGACGGTCTCCCCGATGCATTCCTGGAAGCAGGCCGTGGCCCGGGCCTTCGACGGGGCCGAGGGCTATGACGGCGCGGCCGCGATCCAGAACGAGGTCGCGGGGCGGCTCGCGCGACGCGTCGGCAGCGAGACCCTGGCGCCGGCGCCGCGCATCCTCGAGATCGGCTGCGGCACCGGCCTGCTGACGGCGGCCTTGCGCCGGTGCCTGCCGGACGGCCGCTTCGTCGCCTCGGACATCGCTCCCGCCATGGTGCAGCGCTGCCGCACCCGCTTCGCTCGAGCCCCGGACCTCGCCTTCGTCGTCATGGATGCCGAGCGGCCCGCCCTCGCGCCCGGCTTCGACCTCATCGCGTCGAGCCTCGCCGCGCAATGGTTCGAGGACCTGCCCGGAACACTCGCGCGCCTCGCCGCTCTCCTGGCGCCCGGCGGCCTGCTGGCGGTGGCGACGCTGGGGGCGGACACCTTCGCCGAGTGGCGGGCGGCGCATGCGGCGCTCGGCCTGGACGCGGCGACGCCCCTCTATCCGACCCGGCACGCCCTCGCCGCGCTGCCGTTTCCCGGCTGCACGCTCGCGGTCTCCGTCGAACCCCTCGTCGAGGCCCATGCCGATGGCCGCGCCTTCCTGGGCGCCCTGCGGAGGATCGGCGCCGGGACGCCGGCCGCGTCGAGACCCCTCTCGCCCGGTGCGATGCGGCAGGTGCTGCGGGGCTTCGAGGCGACGGGCGCGCGGGTGACCTACGAGGTCGTGACCCTGTTCATCCGACGCGATGGCGAAGGTTAAGGGTTTTCACGTGCAACAGCGTCTCAGGCCACGGGCCTGTGGTCGCCGCTCGTGCCCCGGCGCAAGAGGAACACGCCCTGCGCGCCCATCAGGTTCCAGACCCACCAGGGCATCGCGAACCGCATCGGCCGGCCGCGGGCATCGAGGGCGGTGGCCTTCTCGATCTCGGCGTTCACCGTCCGGCACAGGCCGACGAAGTCGCGGATCGTGCAATGGTGGATGTTCTGGGTCTCGTACCATTCCTCGGGCATCAGGGCCGTCACCGGCATGCGCCCGCGCAGGGCGAGCTCCGAGCGCACGCGCCAATGCCCGAAATTCGGGAACGAGATGATGACCTGCCGGCCGATGCGCAGGAGGTGCTCCAGCACGATGCGCGGGTTGCGCGTCGCCTGGATGGTCTGGGACAGGACGACCACGTCGAAGGCGTCGTCGGGATAGTTCGCCAGATCGGTATCGGCGTCGCCCTGGATCACCGGCAGGCCGCGGGCGAGGCAGGCGTTCACGCCCTCCCGCGACAGCTCGATGCCGCGCCCGTCGACGCCGCGCCGGTCGCGCAGCAGGGCGAGCAGGGCGCCGTCGCCGCAGCCGATGTCGAGGACCCGGGCATTCGCCGGCACGAGGTCGAGCACGACGAGGTGATCGACGCGGGTGTCGCCGGCCTCGCCCCGCGGCAGGGTCTCCGCCGTCTCCCAGGGCCGGTGGGCGGACATCTCCGATCCCGTCACAGGCCGCGCGCCCGGGCGGCGGCGTCGATGTAGCCGCGCGCGGCGGCGAACATCGCCGGCTCGTCGAGGAGGAAGGCGTCGTGGCCCTTGTCGCTCTCGACCTCCACGAAGGCGACCGGGGCCGAGGCCGCGTTCAGGGCATGGACGATGGCGCGGGATTCCGAGGTCGGGAACAGCCAGTCGGAGGTGAACGACATCACGCAGAATCGGGTCCTGGTGCCCTTGAAGGCCTTCGCCAGCACCCCGCCCTGGTCGGCGGCGAGGTCGAAGTAATCCATCGCCCGGGTGAGGTAGAGGTAGGCGTTGGCGTCGAAGCGCTCGACGAAGCTGAGGCCCTGGTGGCGCAGGTAGCTCTCGATCTGGAAGTCGGCGTTGAACGAGAAGGTCGGCGCGGACCCGCCCTGGAAGCGGCGCCCGAACTTGCGGTGCAGGGCCGGCTCCGACAGGTAGGTGATGTGCGCGCCCATGCGGGCGACGCCGAGCCCCTTGGCCGGCCGGGTGCCCGCCTCGAGGTAGCGCCCCTCGGCCCAGGCCGGATCGGCCATGATCGCCTGCCGACCGACCTCGTGGAAGGCGATGTTCTGCGCCGAGTGGCGGGGCCCGGTGGCGATCGGCATCGCGGCGAAGACCCGCTCGGGGTAGCTCGCCGCCCATTGCAGCACCTGCATGCCGCCCATGGAGCCGCCGATGCAGAGGAACAGGTCGCGGATGCCGAGCCGGTCGAGCAGCATGGCCTGGGCCCGGACCATGTCGCGGATGGTCACCAGGGGGAAGTCGAGCCCGTAGGCGCGGCCCGTGGCCGGGTCGATCGAGGCCGGGCCGGTGGAGCCCATGCACGAGCCGATGACGTTCGAGCAGACGACGAAGTAGCGGTCGGTGTCCACGGGCTTGCCCGGCCCCACCAGGGACTCCCACCAGCCGCGCTTGCCCGTCACCGGATGGGTGTGGGCGAAGTGCTGGTCGCCGGTGAGCGCGTGGCAGATCAGGACGGCGTTGGAGCGGTCCGCGTTGAGGGTGCCCGCCGTCTGATAGGCGATCTGGAACGGCGCGAGCTGCACGCCGGCATCCATCGCCAGGGGCTCGTCCAGGCCGAACTGCGCCACGAGGCCCTTCGGCTCGCGGGCCTGGGACAGCTCGACGCCCGGCGCGTCGGCGCGCGCCGATTCGTCTTCGGGCGTGCCTGGCTTCAGGGCGGTTTCCAGCGACATGGTCATGAAACGGGTTGGAGGAGGCGGCGCGTCGGTCGGCAAGGGACGGCTCGCCGTGCCGTCCGAAGATCGGACCCTGCGTCGTGAGGCGTTGAGGTAGTGTGCGCTCCCTCACGCGTCAACGAAAGGGCGCCGGAGTCGCGCGCGGCGCGGCGCGGGGTTTCAGAACCGCGCGGTCGATCCGCTTCGGGGCAAACGGCTCTGGCCCTCGGACGCGCGCGATCGTAGACCGGGCGGCGGCGCCCGGGAGGCGAGACCCCGGCGCCGGCTCTCCCGACCGTTCCCACCGCAGCCTCGCGAGCCCCCGATGCGCTTCACGACGAGACCCGCGCCGCCCCTCGACAACCTCGGCGACCTGCGCGCCGAGATCGACCGGATCGACGCCGAGATGCACGCCCTGCTGATCCAGCGCGGGTCGATCATCGACCAGCTGATCGCGGTCAAGCGCACCTCGGCCAGCGGCTCGGCCTTCCGGCCCGGGCGCGAGGCCTCGATGATGCGGCGCGTCGCCGAGCGCCATCGCGGGCTGCTGCCCCTCGACACCGTGGAGGGCATCTGGCGGGTCATCATCGCCACCTTCACCTACGTGCAGGCGCCGTTCTCGGTGCATGCCGACATCGCGGGCGGGGATGCGCCGATGCGCGATTCCGCCCGCTTCCACTTCGGCTTCACGGTGCCCTACCGGCCCCACCCCACCTGCCTCGCGGTGATCGAGGCGGTGGCCGCCTCCCGCGGCGACCTCGGCATCTTCCGCCTCGATCCCGACGGCTCGGGCGCATCCACCGACGCGGCACCCTGGTGGGAAGGGCTCGTCGGCGAGGGCCGCCCCAAGGTCATCGCGCGCCTGCCCTTCATCGAGCGGCCCACCCACCCGGCCGGCACTCCGGTCCTGGTGGTCTCGAACCCGCTGGACGACCCGGCCGCGGCCCAGCGCGACTGGGTCCTGCACGCCACCCGCGTGGCCGCCTGGGAGCCGGAGGCCATGCGCGCCCTGCAGGACCTCTACGGCGAGGTCGTCGCCCGCGCGGCCGGACCGGACGGGCACGGCCTGCTCCTCGCCGTCCCCGGTGGCGTCGGCAGCAGGCAGCTGCACGAGGCGCTGACCCGCGCCGGCGCCGCGCCTCGGACCCTCGACGAGATCGGCAGCCACGCCGCCCGCTTCCGGGTCTGAGGCGAGGGAGGCGGAAGCAGGAGGGCGCTCGGCAACAAGACTCTCGGCAACAGGACCTGGGGCACGGGGTCCGCTCGCAAAGCCGGGCCAGCTTTGTTAGACGGGCGCTTCGCCGATCCAGCGGCGGCCTCCAGGTCTTCCCCATGTCCTCTGCCACCCTCGCTCCCTCACGCCCGGTGCCCCGCCCCGGAATCCTCGCCATCGAGGCCTACGTGCCCGGCAAGAGCGGCGCGCCCGGCCATGCCAAGGTGCACAAGCTCTCCTCGAACGAGACGCCGCTGGGCCCGAGCCCGAAGGCGGTGGCGGCGATGCGGGCGGAGGCGGCCAAGCTCGAGCTCTACCCGGAGGGCACCGCGCGGGTGCTGCGCGAGGCGATCGCCACCCGCTACGGTCTCGACCCGAACCGGATCGTCTGCGGCGCCGGCTCGGACGAGCTCCTGTCCTTCCTGGCCTACGCCTATCTCGGCGCCGGCGACGAGGGGATCTTCACCGAACACGGCTTCCTGGTCTACCGGATCGCGATCCTGGCCGCCGGCGGCACCCCCGTGGTGGTGCCCGAGCGCGACCTGCGCGCCGATGTCGACGCGCTGCTGGCCGCCGTCACGCCCCGCACGAAGATCGTCTACCTCGCCAACCCCAACAACCCGACCGGCACCTACCTGCCCTTCGACGAGGTCCGGCGCCTGCAGGCGGGCCTGCCGCCCCACGTCCTCCTCGTCCTCGACGGGGCCTATGCCGAGTACGTGCGGGCGAACGACTACAGCGCCGGCCTCGACCTCGTGCTGGAGGCCGACAACGTCGTGATGACCCGGACCTTCTCGAAGATCCACGGGCTGGCGGCGCTCCGGATCGGCTGGATGGTCGGCCCCGCCGAGGTGGTCGACGCGATCAACCGCATCCGCGGCCCCTTCAACCTGTCGGGAGCGGGCATCGCCGCGGGCGCGGCCGCCATCGCGGACGACACCCACGTGGCCGCGGCGGTCGCCCACAACGATCACTGGCTCGCCGCGATGACGCCGGCGGTCCAGGCACTCGGCCTCGCCGTGACGCCGAGCGTCGCGAACTTCATCCTCGTGCATTTCCCCGACGCGCCGGGCCGGACGGCCGCCGAGGCCGACGCGTTCCTCTCGGCCCGGGGGGTCGTCACCCGGCGGGTCTCGTCCTACGGCCTGCCCCATGCCCTGCGGGTCACCATCGGCGGCGAGGCGGCGAACACCGCCTTCCTCCAGGCCCTGACCGCCTTCGTGCAGGGCGAGCCCCGTGCCTGACATGGACACGCAGCCCCTCGATACCCTCGCCATCGTCGGCCTCGGGCTGATCGGCTCGTCGATCGCCCGCGGCGCCCGGCAGTTCGGCCTCGCCCGCCGCATCGTCGCCATCGACCGCGATGCCGCGGTGCTGGAGCGGGTGCGGGCGCTCGGCCTCGCGGACGCGGCCACGGACGATCTCGCCGCCGGCGTGGCCGGAGCCGACCTCGTCATCCTGTGCGTGCCGGTCGGTGCCGTGGGCGCGGTGGCGGAAATCATGGGTCCGGCCCTGACGCCGGGGGCCATCGTGTCGGATGTCGGCTCGGTCAAGGCCTCGGTGGTGGCGGCCGTCGCGCCGCACCTGCCCGCCGGCGTGCATTTCGTGCCGGCCCATCCCGTGGCCGGCACCGAGTATTCCGGGCCCGATGCCGGCTTCTCGACCCTGTTCTCCGGGCGCTGGTGCATCCTCACCCCCGCCGAGGACACCGACCCGGCGGCGACCGCCCGGGTCCAGGCCTTCTGGGAGGGCCTGCGCGCCATCGTGGAGACGATGACGCCGGAGCATCACGACCTCGTCCTGGCGATCACCAGCCACGTGCCGCACCTCATCGCCTACAACATCGTCGGCACCGCCGCCGACCTGGAGGCCGTGACCCAGTCCGAGGTGATCAAGTTCTCCGCCGGCGGCTTTCGCGATTTCACCCGCATCGCCGCCTCCGACCCGACCATGTGGCGGGACGTGTTCCTGACCAACAAGGACGCGGTGCTGGAGATGCTGGGCCGCTTCAACGAGGATCTCGCGGCGCTGGCCCGCGCGATCCGCTGGGGCGACGGCGAGGCCCTCCACGACCTCTTCACGCGCACCCGCGCCATCCGCCGCGGCATCGTCGCCATGGGCCAGGAGACGGCGGAGGCGGATTTCGGCCGCGGCCGCCCGAGCGACCCGGCGGCCTGAGGACGCGCCGCGGCTCAGTAGAGCGGCGGCAGCTGCACGTTGGGGATCGGGAACGGCCCGAGCATCAGGCGGCCCTCGGCAAGCCGCAGGGGCGGCAGGGGCTTGAGGGCGTCCTCGGCCGGAGCCGCGACGCCGGCCTCGGCATTCGCCTGGCTGCGGCGGCCGAGGAGCTGGCCGACGAGGCTTCCGATCAGCGCCCCCTTCTCCGCGCCGAAGCGCTGGCCCATGACCTGACCGACGAGGGCCTCGACGCCGGCCGCCCGCAGGTCGAGCTGGCCCTGGAGCCGGTGCGCCGCGTCGAGGTCGAGACGGCCCTTGGCCTGGATCCGGCGCTCGCCCTTGGCCAGGGACAGGAGCGCGATGTCGAGGCCGCCGCCGGCCTGGCGCCAATCCTCCATTTCCCTGGCCACGGTGCCGGTGCCGAGGGCGGTGGCCCGGCTCACGGTGGCGTCGAGGGCGAGGTCGGCCGGGTCGGCATTGCCGAGGGCCGCATCGACCAGGGGCAGGCGGATCCGGTTCACCCGGAGGCTGGTGTCGATGGCCCCCTCCGACGCGAAGCGGCCGGGGGTCGGGCGGGCGTGAAGCTCGAGGTGCTGGGTATCGAAGTCGATGGGCTCGGGACCGGCGCCGCGCACGACGCCCTTGGCGCCGTTGGCCACCACGGAGGCCCGCACGAAGCCGTCGGTGGCGCCGTGAAAGCTGCCCTCCAGGGAGGTCCAGTTCGCATCCGCCGTCAGGTCGCCCTGCTCGACGTGGAACGGTCCGCCGACCTCGAGGATGCCCTGGCGCGGCTGGTAGACCTGGGTCACCGCCGTCACGGGCCCGAGGGTGAAGCGGCTGTCGGAGCGGCCGAAGGCGAGGGAGGCGCAGCGCAGCTCGAGCCGGAACGGGTAGCCGGTGATGCTGCGGTCGGCGCAGGTCCAGGTCCGGCCCGCGGCCGCTTCCTGGGCGACCCAGCCATCCATCTCGGACGCGGCGCGGTGGCGGATGTAGAACCAGCCGAGCGACCAGGCGATCACGAGGATGGCGAGGAGGATGTAGGGGAGGAACAGCCCCTTGCGCGAGGGGGAACGGATCGGAGTCGGGCTCTGCGCCATCGCGTCTTCTGTATCCTGCGCTCGCGTCACGGGCCTGCGGCCCGCGTCGGGGCAGCCCGGATGCAAGGCTTGGCAGGGTCTCGGCGGCGAAAGCATGGCGGGCGCCGCCGTCACGCCGCAAAACGCAGGCGTCGCGGCCCGAACGGGCGCGATGCCGCGATCAGTTCGCGGCGTCGGCGTTCTGCTCGCTGCCGAGATCGGCCACGATGGCCTCGCGCTCGGCCTCGTCCTCGGCGAGCCGGTGGACGTGCATCTCGGTCGCGCCCTTGTGCCGGGCACGGGCGATCCAGTTCCGGTGCAGGCGCTCGCGCGGGCTCTGCCCGGCGGAGGCCACCGAGACCAGCTCGCCGACGCCCGCCGCGTCGCGGCGCACGGCCATCACGACGGCCTCGCCCATGTCGTCGAGCTCGGGCTCGGCCAGCTCATGGATGCCGACCACGTAGCGGCGGCCGGACCGGCCGCGCCAGGCGCTGAGCACCAGGGCGGGGGTCCCGCGCAGGCCGGCCGTCGTCCTCAGACGTTCCTCGCGCACTTCCTGTCTCCGTGCTCGATCGTCCTTCAGGTCGCGGAGTGCGGCCGACCAGGACAGGGCTCTCTTGTTCGCCATTTGTTCCACATTAATCTTAACGTTTCGTTGGCGTCAAGGACGACGCCCCAGCCTCCAATCAGATGGGGACGACGGGAGTTATCCACAAGTCGTGCACAGGGTCGAACCGACCCCGGCGGCCCCGTCAGGCGACGGGCGATCCGTTCCGCGCGGCCTTGGTCCGGGACGCCGGAGCGGCCTCGGGGACGGCGTGCCCCGCCGCCGCGAGCTCGCTCCGGCCGGCGGCCAGCAGCGCGTCCGAGGCGGTCTCGATCCGCCCCTGGACCACCTCGAGGAAACGGGTCCGGTCGAGGCCCGGCGGGATCGGCGCCAGGAACTCGATCACCGAGGTGCCGGGCCGGCGCACGAGGCTGCGGCGGGGCCAGTGCAGGCCCGTGTTGAGGGCGACCGGCAGGCAGGGCACGCCGAGGGCCGCGTACAAATGGGTGATGCCGAGCTTGTAGGCGGGCGCCGCACCGGGCGGGCGGCGGGTGCCCTCGGGGAAGATGATGAGCTGGCGCCCGTCCCGGATGGCCTGGGCCGCGGCCTCGTTCATGGCGGCCATCGCCCGGGCGCCCTTGCTGCGGTCGATGGCGACCATGCCGGAGCGCGAGAGGAACCACCCGATCAGGGGAATCCAGAGCAGCTCGCGCTTGAGGATGTAGGCGAAGTCGGGAAAGGCCGTGACGAGGGCCAGGGTCTCCAGGGCCGATTGATGCTTGGCCGCCACGAGGAGGGGGCCGGGCGGGATGGTCGCCACGCCCCGGAACTCCACCGTGATGCCGCCCACCACCCGCAGCAGCCACAGGGTCACGCGTCCCCAGAACTGTGCCAGCCGGATCACGCCCCGCCGGGAGACGAGGGTCGGCAGTCCGCCGATCGCGATGAGGGTGGTCGCGGCATAGAAAGCGAGATTGAACGCGAGCGAACGGACGAGGAGCATCGGGAACCTGGATGAGACAGCCCGGAACAGGGCGCGGCCCAGCTCCCGTGTAGCGTGCGATCCCGTCCCAGGCCATCCGAGCCCGGGATTATCCGGACCGTCAGTCGCCCTCGGCGAGGGTGCCGCGCTGGCGCGGATCGGCGGCGCCCGCGAGGAGCCCGTCGCCGACCTGCACGGAGTTGGCCGAGCCGGAGGTCGTCCCGACCTTGATGCGGTGGCCGCGGGCCCGCAGCAGGGCCAGGGTGTCGGGGGAAAGGCCTTCCTCGGCCATCAGCACGTCCGGCTGCCACTGGTGGTGGATGCGGGGCGCGGCCACGGCCTCGGCGAGGTTCATGCGGAAATCGAGCACGTTGACGATGACCTGCAGCACCGTCGAGATGATGCGGCTGCCACCGGGGCTGCCCGTCACCAGGACGAGCCGTCCGTCGCGAAAGACGAAGGCGGGGGTCATCGAGGAGAGCGGCCGGGCGCCGGGCGAGACCGCGTTGGCGACGCTGCCGACGAGGCCGTAGGCGTTGAGGGCGCCGGGCTTGGCCGAGAAATCGTCCATCTCGTTGTTCAGGAGCACGCCCGTGCCCTCCGCCACGAGGCCGAGCCCGTAGGAGAAGTTCAGGGTCGTGGTGTTCGAGACCGCGTTGCCCTGCGCATCGACCACCGAGAAATGTGTGGTCTGGTCGGACTCGTAGGGGAGGGGATCGCCGGCCTTGACCTCGGCGGCGGGCCGGGCGCGGGCGGGGTCGATGCCGGCCCGCACGGCGGCCGCGTAGGACTTGGCGATCAGGCCCTCCACCGGCACCTGCGTGCGGGCGGGGTCGCCCAGCCAGGTCGCGCGGTCGGCATAGGCCGGCTTCATCGCCTCGGCCAGGATGTGGACGGCGTCGGCGCTCCCCGAGCCCATGCGGGCGAGGTCGAAGCCTTCCAGCACGTTCAGGATCTCGATGAGATGGATGCCGCCGGAGCTCGGCGGCGGCATCGAAGCGACGGCATAGCCCCGGTAGGTGCCGCGCACGGGCTCGCGGAGCACCGGGCGATAGGCGGCCAGGTCCTCGGCCGTCATCACCCCGCCCGCGGCGCGCACGGCAGCGGCGATGCGCTCGGCGATGGCGCCCGTGTGGAAGGCGTCGGGACCGGATTTGGCGATGGCCGCCAGCGTGTCGGCGAGATCCGTCTGGATCAGCCGTTCGCCGCGCTGCAGGGGCCTGTCGCCGGCAAAGAAGATCTTTCGCGAGGATGGCCAGCGGCCGAGCAGGCCGGCGGCCCGGGGCAGCGAATCGGCGAGGCCCGCCTCCACGGGGATGCCCGCGCGGGCCAGCGTCTCGGCCGGGGCGATCAGGTCGGCCAGGGTGAAGCGGCCCGAGCCGTAGAGACGATGCGCCTCGGCCAGGCCCCGCACGGTGCCGGGCACGCCGACCGCCTTGCCGGTCCGGGTCGAGGCGGCGCGGTCGGGTTCGCCCCTGGGGTCGAGGAACATGTCGGAGCGGGCGGCGGCCGGGGCGGTCTCGCGGTAATCGAGGGCGATCGTCTCGTCGCCGGCCGCCCGGTGGATCATCATGAAGCCGCCACCGCCGAGGTTGCCGGCCCGCGGCAGGGTCACGGCGAGGGCAAAGCCCACCGCCACGGCGGCGTCGATGGCGTTGCCGCCGGCCCGCAGGATCGCGACGCCGACCCGTGTGGCGCGCGCCTCCTGCGAGGCGACCATGCCATGGGCGCCGAGCACCGGCAGCAGGCGGGCATCGTCGGACTGGATCGGCGGCGGCTCGGGCGAGCCCGGCGCCGGGCCGGCGGTCCCTTGCGCGAGCGCCGGCCCCGTGGCGGCCAGGACCAGGGCGAGGGCGATGCGCGAGGGGGTCAGCCGCATGTCAGGCGCGTCCGTTGCCACGGGGCGGGAGGGCGGATGCGCCGTGATGACGCCCGGCGATCAACCAGTAGACGAGGCCCGAGGCCGCGCCGGTCAGGAACAGCACCGCGGTGATGCGCCCTTCCAGGGCCAGGGCCTCGGCGCTCGCCCCGGTGCGCGACAGGCCGCGGGCGAGCCAGGGCACGGCGGCGGTGAGGAGGCCGGTCCCGGCACCGTACCAGGTGGCGGCGCGCCAGTTCAGGACGGCGCCGAGGACAGCCACCAGGACAGGCGGCACCACCAGGAGCACGAACAGCGCGCGGGCGATGGCGGCGAGCGCGAACAGCAGGGTCTCGGGACCGATCCCGGAAGCGAGGTCCGTCAGCCCGGAGAACAGCCCGACGAGGCCGAGGCGGGACAGGGTCTCGCTGGTGGCCGGGTCGAGCATCGCGCCGAGCGCCAGGACGGCCGCCCCGCAGGGGATCGCCAGGACCAGGGCGAGGCTCGCGATGAACAGGTCGCCGAGGAGACGCACCCGTCAGTCTTCGTCGCCGTCGTCGGCGCCCGCATAGACGCCCTCGGCACCGATGCCGTCCTCCAGCATCATCCGGGCGCGGGCGCGCAGCTTCTCGGTCTCGCTCTTGAGCTGGCCGCAGGCGGCCAGGATGTCCCGGCCGCGCGGCGTCCGGACCGGCGACGCGTAGCCGGCTTCGTAGACGATTTCCGAGAAGCGCTCGATGCGTTCCCAGTCCGAGCACTCGTAGGCGCTGCCCGGCCAGGGATTGAACGGGATCAGGTTGATCTTGGCCGGGATTCCCTTGAGCAGGCCCACCAGCTCGCGGGCGTCGGCGTCGGTGTCGTTGATGTCCTTGAGCATCACGTACTCGAAGGTGATGCGACGGGCGTTGTTCAGACCCGGATAGGCCCGGCAGGCGGCCAGCAGTTCGGCGAGCGGATACTTGCGGTTCAGGGGCACCAGCGTGTCGCGCAGGTCGTCGCGCACCGCGTGGAGCGAGATCGCCAGCATGGCATGGGCCTCGTCGCCGAGGCGCTGCATCTGCGGCACCACGCCGGAGGTCGAGACGGTGATGCGTCGGCGCGAGAGGCCGAGGCCCTCCTGGTCGGCCATGACCCCGACGGCGTCGACGACGTTGTCGAGGTTGTACAGGGGCTCGCCCATGCCCATGAAGACGATGTTGGTGACCTTGCGCCGGGTCTCGTCCTCGCCGGGGGCGGTTGGGTTCTGGCCGGCCCAGTCGTTGAGGTGGTCGCGGGCGACGACGAGCTGGGCCGTGATCTCGGCGGCCGTCAGGTTGCGCACGAGGCGCTGGGTGCCGGTGTGGCAGAACGAGCAGGTGAGGGTGCAGCCGACCTGGCTCGAGACGCAGAGGGTGCCGCGCCCGCGCCCCGGAATGTAGACGCACTCGATCTCGGCGCCGCGGTTGTGGTCGTGCTTGCCCGTGGGGGCCATGCGCATCAGCCACTTGCGGGTGCCGTCGCGGGACACCTGCTCGGTGATCACCTCGGGCCGGTCGAGGGTGTAGGCGTCGGCGAGCTGAGCCTTCAGGCCCTTGCCGACATTGGTCATCTCGTCGAAGGCCTTGGCGCCGCGCACGTTGAGCCAGTGCCAGACCTGGCCCGAGCGCATGCGCTGCTCGCGCTCGGAGACGCCGATGGCGCCGAGCCGGGCCTTCAGCTGCTCGCGGGTGAGCCCCACCAGGGACGAGCGCCCGGCCGGCAGCGCCTGGGTCCCGGCCGGGGGCTCGAACTCGGGCAGTTTCTCGATTGCGGGAACGGCGCTCGCGTCGCGCCGGGCGGTGTCGAACGACGCCGTCGCCATGATCTGGATGAACCTTCGGACTTGGAATGGGTCCGATATAGGGGATTCGGGTCCAAAACGCGAATGCGGGACGGGGCGGCGCCGGATTCCGGCGATCCGGCGCCGCCGCTTCGGGCTTCCACCCGGATCGCCCGATGACCGGACGGCGGGGACCGCCCCGCCGGCGGTCGCCTACTGCGCCGGTTTGGCCTCGCTCGGCGGGGCGCCGGCAGCGGGATCTTCGGCGGGCGGCGCGGGCAGGAGGACGTTCTTGCTGATGCTGCCCTCCGGACCGTATTCCCCGGCCACCGCGATGCAGGCCTTCTCGCGGTTGAGCTGCATCTGGTTCGACATCAGGGCGAACATGGTCTGCACCCGGCCGCCGAACGGCCCGCGCGGGCTGACGTCGGCGGCGCGCACGTTCTGCTTCTCGAGGAGCGCGTCGAACGCGTCCGTGCCGATGCGGTAGCCGCAGACATTGGCGGCGGCGAAGATGTAGGCGGCGAATTCGAGCGCCCGCGGCGAGGGCGCGTTGCGGATCTGGGCCTGCGCGGCCGGCGGCAGCGCGAGACAGGCGGAAAGGCAGGCAACGAGGCCTGCGGCCAGGGGGGGACGAGCGGACATGCGGGGGGTTTCCTCAGGCGCGGAGGCTTCACGCTCCGCTTGCGCGCTGAGATAGGCCCCGGGCGTCCGGCGTCAAACGCCCGGCCTCAGCCGAGCCGGCTCAGTAGCCGGTCCATCAGCGGATTGTCCGGCGTGAAGGCATAGTCGACCTTGCGCACGCTCACGGCGCCCGCCCCGGCCTTGACCAGGGCGTCGGCCAGATCGAACACCGCGTCGACCGGGCAGTGCAGCACCATCTCGCCGCGGCCCTCGGGCGCGCCGTAGGGCAGGGCGGCATCGTGCAGGGCGGCGATGCCGGCCAGGTCGATGTCGCCGTCATCCGGCATGGCGGCCCGGACCTCGCGGGTGGTGCGGGCGCGCTCCTCCGCCTGGATGCGGCAGAGGACGGCGCGGAGCGCCCGGCGCTGGGGCTCGCCCCAGGGCGCGTTCAGGGAGGCGACGAGGTTCGCCTCCGAGCGCAGGATGATCCCGTCCTCCAGGATCTTCAGGGCGTTGGCGGCGAGCGTCGCCCCCGTGGTGGTGATGTCGACGATGATCTCGGCCGAGCCCGCGGCCGGCGCGCCCTCGGTGGCGCCCAGGCTCTCGACGATGCGGTAATCCGCGACCCCGTGCTCGGCGAAGAACCGGCGGGTCAGATTGATGTACTTCGTGGCGATGCGCAGGCGCTTGCCGTGGCGGACCCGCATCTCGGCGGCGACCTCGTCGAGGTCGCTCATGGCGCGGACGTCGATCCAGGCCTGGGGCACGGCCACCACCACGGTGGCCTGGCCGAAACCGAGCGGCGTCAGGAGCTCGACCTGGCCGCGGGCGTCGGGCAGCGATTCGCGGATCAGGTCCTCGCCGGTGATGCCGAGATGGGCCGTGCCGCTGGCGAGCTGCGCCGCGATCTCGGAGGCCGAGAGGTAGCGCACCTCGACGCCGGGCACGCCGACGAGTTTTCCGCGATAGTCGCGGGCGCCGGTGTTCTGGGCGAGCTTGAGGCCGGCCCGGGCGAAGAAGGCGGCGGCGTTCTCCTGCAGCCGACCCTTGGACGGAACGGCGAGGACGAGGGAATCCGGTTCAGCCAACGGTCGCGTCCTTCTCGCTGGGAGCGTTCGCGGCGACCCGCGAGAGCCAGACGGCGCAGCCGACGGCGGGCACGGGCACGGGGCTTCCGAGATGCTGGAGCAGGCCGTCGTAGCGGCCGCCGCCCACCAGGGGCAGCTTCGGCGCACCCGGCGCCGTGCCCTCGAAGATGAAGCCGGTGTAGTAATCGAGGTTGCGGGCGAAGCCGCCGGAGAAGCGGAAGCGCTCCACGGCGAGGCCCCGGGCGGCCATGAAGCCGGTGCGCTCCTCGAACAGGTCGAGGGCCGCGTCGAGGGGCGGGTGGTCGAGGCCGGCCTCCTGCACCAGGGCCCGCACCGCGGCGGCGGCGCTGTCGGGATCGCCCTCGATGGCGCGGTAGCGGTCGACGATGGCGCGGTTCTCGGGGTTGAGGCCGGAGCCGCCGCTCGCCTGCGCGGCGGCCTTGGCGAGGAAGCGCTCGGCGATCTCGCCGGCGCTGCGGCCGCCGACCCGCGAGATGCCGGCGATCGACAGCACGTCCTCCACGAAGGCGCGCACGCCGCCGGGATCCTGGCCCTGGATCGCCGCGAGGAGCCCCGCATGCGGGGCTTCGGTGCGCAGGCCGTTGGTGACCGCGTCGAGGGAGCGGCCGGCGGCCAGCGCCCGCAGGGTGCGGCGCTTGGCGGTGGGAGGCACGCCGAGGGCGTCGAGCAGGGCGTCGACGAGGCCCATGTCGCCGAGGCGGACGGCGACGTCGCGGCGCCCGAGCAGGGCGAGGCCCTCCAGGGCGAGGCCGATCACCTCGGCATCGGCGGCCGGGGTGTCGGTGCGCCCGACCGACTCGATGCCGGCCTGGAGAAACTCGTCCGGCTCGTCGCCGGCCAGCCGGAAGACCGGCCCGAGATAGCTGTAATCGGCGCCCTGCGGGGCGGACGGCGAGGGCGCCGAGAATTTCGGGGCGTGCGCGAGGTGGTGGCGACAGACCGGAATCGTGAATTCCGGCCGCAGGCAGAGTTCGCTGCCCGAGGCGTCCTGGGTCACGAAGATGCGCCGGCGGATGTCCTCGCCGGACAGTTCCAGGAACGGCTCCACGGGCTGCAGCACCGGCGGCGTCACCGCGCCGTAGCCGGCCTCCTGGAAATGCGCGAGCAGGCGCAGGTGGTCCTGCGATCGTTCCCCCGCGGTGCCCCCGCCTGCCTCCGGTCTCGTCATCGTCTCGCCTGCCGCCTCGTCGCGGGCTCTAGTAGCAACCGGGCCTGCGCTTGGCGATGGCTTTCGGCGACGGCCTCCGGCCGGGGCGCCTAGACCCAGCCCTGCAATTCGCGCCGGACCACGGTCTCGATCACCGTCATGCCGAGGTCGCTGTCGTTCAGGCAGGGAATGTAGGCGAACTGCTCGCCGCCGTTGTCCTCGAAGTAGTGGCGGTTCTCGCCGTCGAGCTCCTCCAGGGTCTCGAGGCAGTCGGCGGTGAAGCCGGGCGCCACGATCGCCATGCGCTTGACGCCGCTCTTGGCGAGATTCTGCACGGTCTCGTCGGTGTAGGGCCGCAGCCATTCCTCGTTGCCGAAGCGCGACTGGAAGGTGGTGCGCATCCTCTCGGTCGAGAAGCCCAGCGCCTCGCGGATCAGGCGCCCGGTCTTCACGCACTGGCAATGATAGGGGTCGCCCTTGAGGAGGTAGCTCTTGGGCACCCCGTGGAACGAGGTCAGGATCACCTCGGGCTCGAAATCGAGCTTGGCCAGGCCCTCGCGGATCGAGGTCGCCATCGCCTCGATGTAGACCGGGTCGTCGTGATAGGGCGGCGAGACGCGCACCGTCGGCTGCCAGCGCATCTGCATCAGGGCTTTGAAGGCCTGGTCGCAGGCGGTGGCCGAGGTTGCGGCGGCGTATTGCGGGTAGAGCGGCACCAGGAGGATGCGGTCGCAGCCCTGGTCGAGCAGGGCCTGGATCCGCACGGAGACCTCCGGCTTGCCGTAGCGCATGGCCCAATCGACCACGACCGAATCACCCATGGCCGCCTGCAGGCGCTCGGCCTGTCCGCGGGTGATGGTCTTCAGGGGGCCCTCGTCGCGCTCGTTGTTCCACACGCTCGCATAGTCGCGGCCCTTCGGCCCCGGCCGCTTGGTCAGGATGATGAGGTTGAGGAGCGGCCACCAGATCAGGCGCGGGACCTCGATCACCCGGCGGTCCGAGAGGAACTCCTTGAGGTAGCGGCGCATCGGCCAGTAGCTCGTGCCTTCCGGCGTCCCGAGATTCATCAGGAGGACGCCGACCCGGCCCCAGCGCACCGGCGGATGCTCGGACGGCAGGGGCGCGCCCTGCGGAAGGCCCGCCTGGGTCGGGAGCGACAGGCCGTCCTGCGGGAGCGGCGGTGCGACGCGTTCGTTCATCGGGTTTCCGTATCGCTCTGGGGGTGAGCGCTTGAGAGCGGCGGGTTCACAAAGGTTGTGTCGTGGGGGATATCTATCTAGAGCACGGAGCCTTCCAGCGATCACACGATGGATGAAGGCGCGACATGCCGTCTCCCCGGTACTTCCTCAACCACTTCATGCCCTTCACGGGTTATCCCTATACGGGGGGGCCGACCGCCTGCAATCTCTGCGGCTCGGCGGAGTCCGTGGTGGTGGCCGAGAGCGACCGCCGGCTGAAGACCCTGCGCTCCATCGCCTGCCGCCAGTGCGGCCTGATCCGCACCGATCCGATGCCGACACCGGCCGAGCTCGCGGCGTACTACGCCACCGCCTACCGGGCCGACTACCAGCTCGCCTTCGCGGGCGGACCGCCGCGGGTCCATCTCAAGCGCTCGGCCCGCGAGGCCGCCTTCCGCACCGGTCTCCTGGCGCCCAAGCTGAAGCCCGGCGCCCGGGTGCTCGATTTCGGCTCCGGCTCGGGCGAGTTCCTGGCCGAGGTCCGCGCGAAGGGCTGCGAGGCGATCGGCATCGAGCCGGGGCGGGACTACGCGGCCTACGCCCGCACCCATCACGGCGTCGAGGTGCTGGACGATGCCGGCGACGAGCGCTTCCCCGAGGCGCATTTCGACGTCATCACCACCCGGCACGTGCTGGAGCACCTGCGCGATCCGGCCGACGTGATGGAGCGCCTGTCACGCTGGCTGAAGCCGGACGGCGTGCTCTTCGCCGCCGTGCCCGACATGGCCACCACCGGCAAGCCCGCGCACGAGCGCTTCCACTTCGCCCATGTCCACGGCTTCGTGCGCGAGACCTTCGACCTCACCGCCCGCCGGGCGGGCCTCGTGCCGCATCCGGACTATCCGCGCGAGAACACCGCGGTGGTCTACGCCAAGACCGACGCCCCGCCCGTGACCCTGGCCAATCCCGGGCTCGCCGAGCGCCTGGCCGTGGAGCTGAAGCCGATGCCGCCCGCCGTCTTCCTGGCCTCCGGCGCCTGGCTCTGGCCGATGGTCCGCCGCAACGCCAAGGCGGTGCGCGATACCTTCGTGTCGCGCTGAAGCGGCCGCGGAACCCTGACACGGGGGCCGGACCCTCGCGCGGTTGCGGCCGGCCGTCGTAGGCCCTTCGCGAACGGCGTCCTAGAACACGGGGATCAGGCGGCGGCATCCGGCCGCCCGCCCGACGCCTGAGACGCCGCCGTGACGAACCCTCCCCCGACGAACCTTCCCTCACCGAACCCTCGCACGACGAATCCTGCCGGACCGGTACCGAACCGGCGCCAGACCCTCGCCCTCGGGGCGGGTCTCGCCATCGGTCTGGGCAGCCCGGCCGAGGCGGCGCCCGCGACGGCGCCGGACCCGACCTTCACGCTCCTCCTCGTCAACGACCTCTACCAGATGGACGAGGTCGACGGCCGGGGCGGCTTCGCGCGCCTCGCCGCCATCGTGAAGGCCGAGCGCGCCCGGGGCGTGCCGATGCTCTACGCCCATGCGGGCGACACCCTCTCGCCCTCGCTGCTGTCGGGCTTCGACCGCGGCGCCCACGTCGTCGAACTCCTCAACCGCGCGCCGCCCGACGTGTTCGTGCCGGGCAACCACGAGTTCGATTTCGGCCCGGCGACCTTCGCCCAGCGCATGGGCGAGGCGAGCTTCCCGGTCCTGGCGGCCAACCTGCGCGACGGGGCGGGCCGCCCGCTGAAGGGCCTGCGCGACCGAATGGTGGTGACCCTCGGGGGCCTCCGGGTCGGCGTGGTGGGAATCGCCCTGGCGACCACGCCGGAGAAGTCGCAGGCGGGCGACCTGCGCTTTTCCCCCGAGATCGAGACCCTGGCCCGCGAGGTCCAGGTCCTGCGGGAGGAGGGCGTCGACCTCGTGGTGGGGGTCTGCCACACGGCCCGGGCCACGGACGACGCCATCGTGGCCGCCCGCCTCGTCGACATCCTGCTCTCGGGCCACGACCACGATCTCGTGGTGCGCTACGACGGCCAGACCGTGATGGCCGAATCGAGCTTCGACGCCCATTACGTCACCGCCATCGACGTCACCGCGACGGTGACCGGGACGGGGCGGGACCGCCGGGTGGCGTGGCGCCCGAGCTTCCGCATCCACGACTCCGCCCAGGTCACCCCCGACCCCGAGACGCTGGCGGTGGTGCAGCGCCTGCAGGGCGAGCTGTCGCGGGAACTCGACGTGCCGGTGGGCGTGACCCGCGCCCCCCTCGACAGCCGCATCGCCGCGGTGCGCGTCCGCGAGGCGAGCTTCGGCAGCCTCGTGGCGGACGCCATGCGGGCCGGCACCGGGGCGCAGGTGGCGATCACCAACGGCGGCGGCATCCGGGGCAACCGGCTCTATCCGGCGGGCACGACCCTGACCCGTCGCGACATCCTCACCGAGCTGCCCTTCGGCAACACCATCGTGCTGGTGTCGCTGACGGGCGCACGCATCCGCGCCCTCCTCGAAGGGGCGCTCGCCGACTGGGGGCGCCCGGCGGGGCGCTTCCCCCAGGTCTCCGGGCTCGTGGTGACCCTCGATCCCGCCGCGCCGGTGGGCAAGCGCATCCTGTCGCTGAGCGCGGACGGCGTGCCGGTCGATCCCGATGCGAGCTATACGGTCGCGTCGAACAACTTCCTGTACGACGGGGGCAACGGCTACGGCGACCTCGCTCGCGGCCGGACCCTGATCGGCCGGACCGACGGCCAGCTCGTGGCCAACGCGGTGATGGCCTATATCCGTGCCAACGCCCCGCTCCCCGCCCCCGCCGAGGGCCGCATCCTGGTCCGCTGATGCCCGAGACGCCCGTCGCCGACGCCCTCGCCCGCTTCCGGAGCTCCGGCGCGTCCTGGCTCGCCCTGCCGTTCTTCGAAGACGGCGCCGCCGAGGCGGTGGCCGCCCGGGTCGATGCCCGCATCGCGGCCGGCGCCACCGTGCTGCCGCCCCCGGAGAACATCTTCAACGCCCTCGCGCTCACGCCCCTCGAGCGGGTGAAGGTCGTCATCCTCGGCCAGGACCCCTATCCGACGCCGGGCGACGCCAACGGCCTCGCCTTCTCGTATGTGGGTCCGCGGCGGCTCCCGGCCTCGCTCAAGGTGATCCTGGCCGAGCTCGCCGAACCGGGCGCGCCGCCGGTCAGACCCCGGACGGGCGATCTCACGCCCTGGGCGCGGCAGGGCGTGCTCCTCCTCAACGCCGCCCTCACGGTGGAGGCCGGCAAGGCCGGGGCGCACCTGCGTTACGGCTGGTCGGCCCTGACCGACCAGGCGGTGGCCGCGGTCTCGGCCCGTCCGCAGCCGGCGGTGTTCCTGCTTTGGGGCGCCCAGGCGCGCGCCCGCGCCGTCCTGGTGGATTCCGGGCGCCACGGCATCGTGGAATGCGGCCATCCCTCGCCGCTCAACCGCGCGCGGGATTTTCCCGGCTCGCGCCCCTTCGACGCCGCCAATGCCTGGCTGTCCGCCCACGGCGTCGCCCCGATCGACTGGCAGCTCGGCTGAGACCGGGAATCTCCGGCCCGGACCCCGGCCTCAGAGCGGACCCTGCTTGGCGAATTCCGAGAACACCGCCCGCAGGACCTTCAGCCGGTCCTCGTAGGATTGCCTGAGGCAGGCGACGTCGGCGCCGCAGGCGCGGCGCTCGGTGAGCCAGGCCTCCTGGTCCTCGCGCAGCTTGGCGTTGCCGCCCATCGGCAGCATCGCCCGCAGGATCTCGAAACGGGTCGCCATCTCCACGTCGAGGTCGTTCAGGGGCAGGTGGGCGCAGATCGCCTTCTCGTCGGGGGTCTCCGCCTTCTCGCAGGAAAAGCTCGCCGCCTCCGCCGAGCCGGCCGCGAGGACGGGGAGCAGGACACCGAGCAGCGGGCGGAGAAACGTCACCATGGAGCAGGCCTCGCGAGGGCGGGAGAAACGTCAGATGCCGAGCCAGCCTCGCGCCCGCAGACGCGCCAGGAGCGGCAGCAGCGGCAGGCCGAGGATGGTGGAATGGTCGCCCGCGACCGCCGCGAACAGGTGGATGCCGAGGCCCTCGAGCTGGTAGCCGCCGACGCTGGAGCAAACCCGCTCGGGTCCGGCGAGATCGACATAGGCGGCGATCGCCGCGGCATCGAGGGGCCGCATGGTCAGCTGCGCGGTCTCGACGAAGGTCTCGACCACGGCCCCGTCGACGGCCAGGGCCACCGCCGAGCGCAACGCGTGGGTCCGGCCCGCGAGGGCGCCGATCTGCGCGCGGGCGGCGGCGGGGTCCGCCGGCTTGTGGAACAGGGCGCCGTCGCATTCGAGGACCTGATCCGCCCCGACGACCACGCGCGCGGGCCGGCGGGCGGCCACGGCCGACGCCTTGGCCTCGGCCAGCCGGCGGGCCAGGGCCTCGGGCGGGAGACCGGCGCAGTCCGCCTCGACCGCCCGCTCGTCGACGCCCGGGCTCTCGGTGTCGACGGCCAGGCCCGCGCTCGCGAGAAGCGCGCGCCGAGTGGCGCTGGTGGAGGCGAGCAGGAGCGGCAGGCTCGCGCGCCAAAGCGAGGCGGGCATCGGGTGGCTCGGGACGCTCACGAGGCGATGAATTTCAGGCGGTGCTCGCGGTGCAGGTCGAGGATGGCGGCGGCCGTCTCCTCGATCGAGCGCCGGGTCACGTCGATGGTCGGCCAGCGGTGCTTGGCACAGAGCCGCCGGCAGGCGGCAATCTCGTCGGCCACCGCGCTGCGGTCGACATAGAGGGAGGAATCGTCGGCCTTCAAACTGAGGAGTCGGTTCTGGCGGATCTGGACGATGCGCTCCGGGCTGGCGAGGAGCCCGACCAGGAGCGGTTTGCGCGCCGTCTCCAGGCTCTCGGGCAGGGGCATGCCCGGCACCAGGGGGAAGTTCGCGGTCTTCAGGCCGCGATTGGCGAGGTAGATCGCCGTCGGGGTCTTCGAGGTCCGGCTGACGCCGATGAGGATCACGTCGGCCTCGTTCACGTCGAGGGGCAGATTGCCGTCGTCGTGCAGGAGCGTGAAGTTCATCGCGTCGATGCGCTTGAAGTACTCGGCGTTGAGCATGTGCTGCGCGCCGGGGCGGGCCGTCGAATCCGCCCCGAGATAGGATTGCAGCAGGGCGTGCACCGGCTGCAGCACCGAGAGGCAGGGCGAGCCGGTCTCGCGGCAGGCCGCCTCCAGGCGCTCGGTGAGATCGTGGCCGACCAGGGTGTAGAGCACGAGGCCCGGCGCGGCCTCGATCTCGGAGATCACCCGCTCGAGCTGCGGGCCGGAGCGCACCAGGGGATAGACATGCTCGATCGCCGAGACGCCCTCGTACTGGGCGGCGGCCGCGCGGCCCACGTTGATGAGCGTCTCGCCGGTGGAATCCGAGACGAGGTGCAGGTGAAAATAGCTACGGCTCATCGAAGGGCAGTCTCCTCCGGCCCGGCGGAGAGGATCCATGACGGCGCGCCGCAGGGTCTTGTCCACCGGGCTCGGTCAGGGGAGTCGATAAGGGTGGATAAGCCGGCTTGCCCGAACGGTCCAGCGGCTGAGCGAGCCGGCTTGTCGACTCCGGCGTCAACACGCGATCACACCGGCGCGATTCCCGCGCGGTTTTGGGAGAATCCGGGACCGAGCCCCGCTCGCCGGCGGCCGGGCAGGGGCAAGGCACTGTAGGCCATCACCTATCCGGGACATTGGACCCAATCCGTTAAAGCCTGATTAACGCCGCAGCCGCGGGGACGCCCTGTGGACGGTTTTTCGCTCCCGTCATCCGCCCCTCTAAAAGAAAAAACAGAGTCCTAGAATCTCTCTTTCCTTTTAGAGAGCCGGTGTGGGGATGAGTGCGGAAGCCCCCATCCGGGACCCGGACGAGAGCAGCGGGTTCCGAGCAGAGGGGATTTCGGAGGGAAGGGTTTTCGAGAGGAGGACATCCGACGCTTCGGTGCTACATACCGGCCCTCAGGGAACGGGACGTCGGAGATCGGATGAGCCAGGCAGTTGCAGGGGACCGCGTTCCAGAGGATCGGGCGGTCCTGCGGGTTCTCGCGGGCGAGGCCCTGCCCCGCCCCCCCGCCTGGATGATGCGCCAGGCCGGGCGCTACCTGCCGGAATACCGCGAGGTCCGGGCCCGGGCGGGTTCCTTCCTCGACCTCTGCTACAATCCCGACTTCGCCACCGAGGTCACGCTGCAGCCGATCCGGCGCTTCGGCTTCGAGGCCTCGATCCTGTTCTCCGACATCCTGGTGGTCCCGGATGCGCTGGGCCAGAACGTCCGCTTCGTGGAGGGCGAAGGGCCGCGGCTCGACGCCATGGCCGGCCGGGCCGAGTTCGAGCGCCTGCGCGAGGCCGGTGACCCGGCAATCTTCGCGCATCTCGAACCCGTCTTCGAGACGGTGCGGCGGCTGCGCGCCGAGCTCCCCCACGAGACCACGCTGCTGGGCTTCTGCGGCGCGCCCTGGACGGTGGCGAGCTACATGATCGGCGGTCGCGGCACGCCGGACCTCGCCCCCGCCCGCGCGCTGGCCCGGCACGACACCGCCCTGGTGGAGGCGCTGATCGACCGCCTCGTCACGGTGCAGACCGAGTACCTCGTCCGCCAGCTCGAGGCCGGGGCCGACGCGGTGCAGATCTTCGAATCCCATGCCGGCGCGCTGCCCGACGCGCGCGGCGCCGGCGAGGCCAGCGCGGAGGCCGTCAACGAGGTCGCCGAGAGCGCGCTGCCCGAATCCGCGGAGCGCGACGCCCTGACCCGCTGGTCGCTCCAGCCCATCGCCCGGATGATCGCCGGGGTCCGCGCCCGGGTGCCGGGGGCCAGGATCATCGTGTTCGCCCGCGGTTCGGGCCTCGACGGCCATGCCCGCGTGGTGCCCGAGACCGCCGCCGACGCGGTCGGCGTCGACTGGTCGGTGGACCTCAAGGCCCTGCGCGACCGGGTGCCCGCCACGGCGGTGACCCAGGGCAACGTCCATCCCGAGACGCTGATCGAGGGAGGGGCGGCCCTCGACGCGGCGGTGGACGGGGTGCTCGCGGCCACCGAAGGCCTGCCGCACATCTTCAACCTCGGCCACGGCATCACCCCGCAGACGCCGATCGCCCATGTCGAGCGCATGCTCGCGCGCCTGCGGCGCTGAGGCGGCGGTGGACAGCCTCTATCCCTGGCTCAAGGCCGGGCACCTCGTCGCGCTCATCTCCTGGATGGCGGCGATGCTCTACCTGCCGCGCCTGTTCGTCTATCACGCCTCCCTGGTGCCGGGGCCGCACGCGGCGGCGCAGTCCGAGACCTTCAAGGTCATGGAGCGACGCCTGCTGAAGGCGATCATGACCCCGGCGATGATCGCCACCTGGATCTTCGGGCTGATCCTCGCCGGGATGAGCGGCTACTACGCCGCCGGTTGGCTCCAGGCGAAGTTCGTCCTGGTGCTCGCCATGAGCGGCATCCACGGCTGGCTCGCCCGGATGGTCAAGGACTTCGCCGCCGACCGGAACACCCGGGGCCACAAGTTCTACCGCATCCTCAACGAGGTACCGACCCTCCTCCTGATCCTGATCGTGATCCTGGCCGCCGTGAAGCCGAGTTTCGGGTGAGGGCCGTCGCCCCGTATCCCGGGATCACAGGACGACGGGATGCGGTGAACCCGGGAAGGAGGACCGGCCGGGCGCGGGTGAACCGGCGACCCGGCGGGGCCCGAAGCGGGACTGAGGGCAGGACCGATGGCTGAGCACACGCACGATCATCACGACCACGATCACGTGGATCACGGGCATGCGCCTGCCCATGCCGGACACAGCCACGGGGGTGGGCATTCGCATGGCGGCCATTCCCACGCGCCGGCCACTTTCGGGCGGGCCTTCGCCATCGGCATCGGCCTGAACATCGCCTTCGTGATCATCGAGGCGATCTACGGTTTCGCCAGCGAGTCCATGGCCCTGGTGGCGGATGCCGGCCACAACCTCTCGGACGTGCTCGGGCTCGCCGTCGCCTGGATCGCCTCGGTTCTGGTCAAGCGCGCGCCCACCGCCCGCTTCACCTACGGCCTGCGCGGCTCCTCGATCCTCGCCGCCCTGTTCAACGCGGTGTTCCTGCTCGTGGCGACCGGCGCCATCGCCTGGGAGGCGGTCGCCCGCCTGATCGCTCCCGAGCCGCAGCCGGTGGCGGGCCTGACCGTGATGGTGGTGGCCGGCATCGGCATCCTCGTCAACGGCGCCACCGCCTGGCTCTTCATGTCCGGCAAGGGCAGCGACATCAACATCCGCGGCGCCTACCTGCACATGGTGGCGGATGCCGCCGTCTCGGCCGGCGTGGTGGTGACCGGCCTCATCATCGTGCTGACGGGGGCGGCCTGGATCGATCCGCTGGTCAGCCTCGTCATCGCTGGCCTCATCGTCTGGGCGACCTGGGGCCTGCTGCGCGACAGCGTGGTGATGTCCCTCTCGGCGGTGCCCCCCGGCATCGACCCGGCGGCGGTGGGCGCCTACCTGCGCGCCCGAGCCGGCGTCTCGGACCTGCACGACCTCCACATCTGGCCGATGAGCACCACCGAGATCGCCCTGACGGCCCATCTCGTGATGGCGGAGGGACACCCGGGCAACGGCTTCCTCATCGCCACCGCCGCCGAGCTGAGAACGCGCTTCGGCATCGGCCACGCCACCCTGCAGATCGAGGAGGCGGGCGGCCCTCCTTGCGCGCTCGCCGGAGACTGCACCGTATGATTCGCGCCTTCGTCGTCGGCCATCCCATCGCGCATTCACGCTCGCCCCTGATCCACGGCCACTGGCTCGGCGAGCACGGCATCGACGGCAGCTACGAGCGGATCGACGTGGCGCCGGAGGCCTTTCCGGGTTTCCTGGCGTCCCTGCGCGAGAAGGGATTCGCGGGCGGCAACGTCACCATCCCGCACAAGGAGGCGGCCTTCGCGCTGGTCGAGTCGCTCACACCGCGTGCGGAAAAAATCGGGGCGGTCAACACCCTGTTCTTCGACGGGTCCGAGCGCCTCTGCGGCGACAACACCGACGCGCCGGGCTTCATCGCCCATCTCGACCAGAGCCTCGGCCTGGGCTGGACCGAGCGCGGCGCCGGCACCGCCCTGGTGCTCGGTGCCGGCGGAGCCGCCCGCGCCATCGTCGTCGGCCTGCTGGAGCGCGGCCTCTCCCGGATCTGGGTCGCCAACCGGACGCTGGCCCGCGCCGAGGCCCTGGCGGCGCTCGATCCCGCCCGGGTCGAGGCCGTGGCCTGGCACGACCTGCCGGACGCCATGGCGCGGACGGGACTCCTCGTGAACACCACCTCCCTCGGCCTAGTCGGCCACCCGCCCCTCGATCTCGACCTCCTGCCCCTGCCCGAGGACGCGGCGGTGGCGGACATCGTCTACGCACCCCTGGTGACGCCCCTCCTCGCCGCGGCTCGGGCACGGGGACTGCCCGCCGTCGACGGCCTCGGCATGCTGCTGCATCAGGCGGTGCCGGGCTTCGCGCGCTGGTTCCGGACGACGCCGAGCGTGACGTCGGCCCTGCGTGCCCGCATCGTCGCCGACCTGGCGCCCGCGTGAGCCGGCCCGTCATCCTCGGGCTCACCGGTTCGATCGGCATGGGCAAGTCGGCCACGGCGGCGATGTTCGCGCGCCACGGGGTGCCCGTCCACGACGCGGACGCGGCCGTGCATGCCCTCTACGGCGCCGGCGGCGCGGCCGCCGCAGCCATCGGCGCGGCTTTCCCCGGCACCCTGGACGCGGACGGCGCCGTCGACCGGACGCGCCTGCGGGAGGCCGTGATCGGCGCGCCCGACCGCCTCGCCGCCCTGGAGGCCCTGGTCCACCCCCTGGCCCAGGCCGCGGCCCGTGACTTCCTCGCGCGCCACGCGGACGCGCCCCTGGTGCTCCTCGACATCCCGCTCCTGTTCGAGACCGGGGCCGATGCGCGCTGCGACGCGGTGCTGGTCGTCACGGCACCCTCGGACGTGCAGCGCGCCCGGGTGCTCGCCCGGCCCGGCATGGATGCGGCGACCTTCGAGGCGATCCGCGCCAAGCAGCTGCCCGATGCCGAGAAGCGGGCGAGGGCCGACTTCGTCCTCGACACGGGCCTCGGCTTCGACCACGCCGAGGCCGAGGTGGCGGCGATCATCCGGCAACTCACCGCGGGACCGGTGCCGGCTGCGCCTTGACGCGGTCCTAGGAGGGCGCATGGTCCGGTGGCCGAACGCCACCCTCCAGGATCCTTCGATGCTGCGCGAGATCGTCCTCGACACCGAGACCACCGGCGTGGACGCCAAGAACGGCGACCGCCTGATCGAGATCGGCTGCGTCGAGCTGATCAATCACGTCCAGACCGGCAAAGTCTTCCACAAGCTCGTCAATCCGACCCGGCCGGTCTCTCAGGGCGCCTTCGCGGTGCACGGGATCTCGGATGCCATGCTCGCCGACAAGCCGCTCTTCGCCGACATCGTCGACGAATTCCGCGATTTCTGCGGCGACTCGCCCCTGGTGATCCACAACGCGCCCTTCGACGTCGGCTTCCTCAACATGGAATATGCCCGCCTCGGCGCGTCCGCCCCTCCGCCCATCGACCTCGCCGACGTCGTCGACACCCTGCAGCTCGCCCGCCGCAAGCACACGGGGGCGGCCAACAACCTCGACGCCCTGTGCTCGCGCTACGGCATCGACACCACGCGGCGGACCAAGCACGGCGCGCTCCTCGACGCGCAGATCCTGGCCGAGGTCTATGTCGAGCTCCTCGGCGGCAAGCAGACCAGTCTCGGGCTCGCCATGACGGAGGTCGAGGAGGTGGTGGTGATCGGGGATGCCGGCGAGGCCGTGCCGGTCGGCCCGCGCCGGCTGCGCCACCGGCTCGGCGAGACCGAGCGCGCCCGACACGCGGCCTTCATCGCCACCCTCGGCGGCGGGGCGGTCTGGGGCGACTACCTCGGCGGGGAGGAGACGGCCTAGGGGCCGCCGAGCCTGCCCGCGCAGGCGCGGATCCGCCGTCCCACCGAACAGGTCGCGCGATGCTGCGATGCATCGTGCCGCCCATGTTGCATCGCAGCAAAGATCTCCCATATACCATCCTGGTGGATGGTAGCGGGAAGGTACGATGCTCGATCTCGAGGACAAGCCCAGGGCGCCGATCCGGGTCGGTGACACCGAGAAGATCACGATCAATCTCGGTTACGTCGACCTCGGCCACATCGATCTTCTCGTGTCCGAGAGCGTCTACGCCAACCGAAGCGACTTCATCCGCACGGCCGTGCGCAACCAGATCGCCCGCCACGGCGACGTCACACGGCAATCCGTCGCCCGCAAGGGGGTCGAACTCGGCCTGCGCCGCTACGAGCGGGCCGAACTCGAGGCGGCCCGCGCCAGCGGCATCCGCCTCGACATCCGCGTCCTCGGGCTCGCCAGCATCGCGCCCGACGTCAGCCCGGAACTGGCCCGCGACGCCATCGCGTCGATCGAGGTCATGGGGAGCCTGCAGGCGACCCCGGGCGTGGAGGCGGCCCTCGCCGACCGCTTTCTCTAGACTGCGTCCCAACCCGCGTTCCCGACCTCATGGTTCGACACCCCGTCGAGCCGGAAAGCGAAACCCATGACCGATTCTTCGAAGACCGACCCTTCGAACCGGATGCAGAACCGCCTCGCCGACATGATGGAGGCGACGCGCCTCACCGCCGCCGGACGCCTGCAGGACGCGACGGATCTGCTGCAGCGCGGCTTCGCCGGCGCATCGGCCGCGTCCCGGCCCCAACCGGGGCACACCGCTCCGGCCGCCGAACCCCGCACCATCGACCTGGTGGCCGAGCGCATCGAGACCGGTCCCGCCGGCGACCGGTCCGGGGCGTCGGTCAAGCCCGCCGCGGATTCCGCCTCCAGGCCGGGTTTCTCCAAGCCAGGTTCTTCCAAGCCAGGTTCTTCCAAGCCGGGTCCGGCCGCCGGCGAGGAGGCCGGTCTCGCCGCCATCCTGCCGGAGAAGCTGCGCAAGGTCGTCGAGACGGTGACGCGGGGGATCGCCCCGGTGCTCGGCGGCCTCGGGAAGGCCGGGCACGGCATCCCGAACCCGGGCACCCCGGGTCCCGCAGGCTCCGGTCTTCCGGGCGGGGGCCTCGTCGGCAATCTCGGCACCCTCGTCTCGGGGCTGGCCGGCGGCCTCGGCGCCTCGGGCATCAACCAGGCCCGCGCGCCCCTTACCGAAGGCGGCAGCTTCACCGAGCACAGCTTCGCCAACGCGGCCGGCGCGCGGGACTACAAGCTCTTCGTTCCCAGCGACGCCCGTCCCAATCTGCCGCTGGTGGTGATGCTGCACGGCTGCACCCAATCGCCGGACGACTTCGCCGCCGGCACCGGCATGAACGCCCTCGCCGAGGCCGAGGGCTTCCTCGTCGCCTATCCGGCCCAGAGCGGGCGTGCCAACGGCCAGCGCTGCTGGAACTGGTTTCAGCCCGTCGACCAGGACCGGGATTCCGGCGAGGCCGGGATCATCGCCGGGCTCACCCGCGCGATCATCGCCGAGCACCGGGTCGACCCGACTCGCGTCTACATCGCCGGCCTGTCGGCGGGCGGCGCCGCGGCGGTCAACATCGCCCGGGTCTATCCCGACCTCTACGCCGCGGTGGGGATCCATTCCGGCCTCGCGGCGGGCTGCGCCCGCGACGTCTCCACCGCCCTCACGGTGATGCGCCTCGGCCCCGTGGCCGCCGCCGATTGCGCCGTGTCCACGGTGCGGGTGCCCACCATCGTGTTCCACGGCGAGAGCGACGGCACCGTCAACCCGCGCAACGGCGAGCAGGCGCTGGCCCAGGCCGGCATCGACGGGCTGACGCCCGAGGCGGCCGAGGCCGTGAGCCCGGGCGGCCTGCCCTACACCCGCACCCGCTACGCCGACGCGGACGGCCGGGTCGCGGTGGAGGGCTGGATCGTGCGCGGCCTCGGCCATGCCTGGTCCGGCGGCAGCCCGGCCGGCAGCTACACCGATCCGCGTGGACCCGATGCGGCACGGGCGATGCTCGACTTCTTCCGGGCCAATTCCCTGGCGGCGGGCCGGGCCTGAGCGGTCCGGCGGATCAGCCCACCGCGACGTTGTCGATGAGGCGCGTGCGGCCGAGATAGGCCGCCGCCAGCACCCGGGCCGGCCGGGTCGCGCGCTCGACCGGCACCAGCGTCTCGGCATCGCGGACCTCGAGGTATTGCACCGGCTCGAATCCCGCCGCCGCCAGCGCAACCCGCCCCCTCTCGATCAGGGGACCGGCGCCCGCGCCGGCCGCGAGGTCCGCGGCGATCTCGGACAGGACGGCGTGGAGGCGCGGCGCGCGCGCCCGCTCATCGGGCGCGAGGTAGCGGTTGCGCGAGGACAGGGCGAGGCCGTCCGCCTCCCGCAGGGTCGGGACGCCGAGGATCTCCACGGGCAGGTCGAGGTCGCGCACGGCGCGACGGATCACCAGGAGCTGCTGGTAGTCCTTCTCGCCGAAGAGGGCGCAGTCCGGCTGGACCTGGTTGAGGAGCTTGGTCACCACCGTGGCGACGCCGGAGAAGTGGCCGGGCCGGTGGGCGCCGCACAGGCCCTCCGTGAGACCGCCGACCTCGATCCGGGTCGAGAAATGCGCGGGGTACATGCCGGAGACTTCCGGCAGGTAGGCGGCAGCGACGCCCGCCTCCGCCAGCTGGGCGAGGTCCGCCGCGGTGTCGCGGGGGTAGCGCGAAAAATCCTCGTTCGGACCGAACTGGATCGGGTTGACGAAGATGCTCGCCACGACGCGCCGGCCGAGGCTGCGCGCCCGCGCCATCAGGGCGATGTGGCCGGCATGGAGCGCCCCCATCGTCGGCACCAGCACCACCCGCTCGCCGGCAAGGCGCCAGGCGGCGACCTCTGCGCGCAAGGGAGCGACGGCCGTGAACCGGAGCAGGGGAGTGGGATCGGACATCGGCAGCTCGTCCTCGGCAGACCTTCGGCGGGACCCCGGCAGGGGAATCGCGCCTCGGGCGCGAGACCTAGTCGCATCGCCGCGCGGATGCCAGACGCCTCAGGGGCAATAGGGCCGCAGCGGCCGGCCGTAGGGATCGTCCACCCCGAGGGGCGGGGTGAAGCCGTAATAGCTCGGCTTGCCGAGGCCGTAGGCCGAGCCGACATAGCTCGGGTCGCCGGGTGCATCGGTGGGGATGGGAACCCGGCGGGGAATGCAGCCGGCCAGCCGCCGGCGCGGCACCGGTGCGCGGTGGATCACGCCGCCATCCTCCTCCGCCCGCGGGAAGTAGCGCGGCAGGCCCTTGGGCTCCGCCGCGTAGCCCTCGGCCGCGCGGCCGGGGGTCGGGAAGGTGAGACCACCGAAATCCGCCGCACCGGCGGGGACCGTGACCAGCCCGGCCAGGAGCACGAGCGCCGACACCGGGCCGCCCCGTCTGATCGCCACATTGCCACGCCGCATCGGGTCCACTCCTCGCCGGACGAGGGTGGCAGGCAGGCGTGAACCGAGCATTAACCATAAGTCTCCGCGATGACCCGGCCGATCGCCGCGTGGGCGGCGTCGCGGGCCTCGCTCGGGGCGTCCGATCCCGTCAGGTAGACCGCCGCCACCAGGGGAGCCCGGGCCGGCGGGCGCAGGAGCGCCACCACGTTGGCGGTGCCGTTCGCTCCGCTGCCGGTCTTGTCGCCGACACCCCACGCTGCCGGAAGCCCGGCTCGAAGACGCTTCGTCCCGGTGCGGGAGGCCGTCATCCAGCCCTCGAGCCGGGCGCGGCCGGCCTCCGTCAGCGTCGGGCCGAGGAGGATCTTTGCGAGACTCGCCGCCATCGCGGCGGGACGGGTGGTGTCGCGGGGATCGCCGGGCACGGCCGAATTCAGAGCGGGCTCGGTCCGGTCGAGGCGGGTCGCCGGGTCGCCGAGGTCCCGGCACCAGGCGGTCAGGGCCGCGGGCCCGCCGAGGGCGCCGAGCAGGAGGTTGGCGGCGGTGTTGTCGCTCCAGACCATGGCGGCCGCGCACAGGGCCTCCACGGACATCGCCCCGGCCTCCGGGCCGCCCGCCTTCAGCGCGCCCCCGGTGACGGGCGCGTAGGCGTCGAGGTCGGCTTCGCCATAGGCGAGTCGCCGGTCGAGCCGTTCACGGCCGGCCTCGACCCGGGTCAGGATCGCGGCGCCGAGGAGCAGCTTGAAGGTGCTGCACAGCGGAAAGGCGGCCTCGGCGTCGTGCAGCAGGGCGGGTCCGCCGCCCGAGTCGAGGACGGCGATCCCGGCCCGGCCGCCGAGTCCTCCGGCGATCCGGGCGAGCGCCGCCTCGGCCTCGGCGAACCGGCCGGCGGTTCCGCGATCCGGCCGGGCCTGCGCCGCGCCCGGCCGGGTCAACGCGGGCAGAAGGGCACCTGCCCCGAGGACGGTCCGTCGCGTCAGGCGCATGGAATTCCAGGAGGTCGCGGCGAGGTCACGGTGCGGTCCGCGCCCGTCCGTCGAGGGGGGCGAGGCGGGCGGACGCCGCCGCGGCCGGCGCTGCCGCGACGACGGGGCGTCCCAGGGCGCGGGCGAGGTCCGGCAGGTCGGGCGCCGCCGCGGTGCCGGGCCCGTACAGGCTGGCATCGAGAGCCTCGAGGCCCGCGGCGATCGCCGGGTCGGCGCGCCAGGCGCGGGCGAGGTCCGGCTGCTCCAGGAGCACGGGATCGAGCTGGGTCCGGAAGGCCCGTGCATCCCGGGCCGCGGCGGCGCGGCCCAGCGCCCTGCGCGTCCGGGCGTCGAGGCGCCGGCGTCCGGGGCGGCCCCCGGGGCCGAAGCCGAGCAGGACGAGGCCGAGCCCGAAGGCGCCGAGGGCCGCCGTCGCCACCACGAGGGGGGAGGCCGGCAGGACGGGTTTCGCCTCGTCGTCCCGGTCGGGCAGGCCGCCGCCGATCTGGCGGGCCGGGATCTCGGCCTCGCGCAGGGTCCGCGAGACGGTGTCGAACCACGGGATCACGATCGCGTCGAGGGGAATGATCTCCGCGATCGCGGGGCGCACGTCCCACTGGTAGGTCACGCGGGCCACGGGTCCGGCGGGGGTGATCAGGGTCTCGCGGGTGACCGGCCCGGCGAAGGTGAGGATGCCGCGGGTGCGCATCACCGGGCGGGGCGGCAGCCCCTCGGCGACCATGCCCTGCGCCTCCAGGGTGACGATGCGCCGGGTGGTCTCGCCGAGCTTCACCGTCTCGGGATCGGGGCTCCAGGAATCGGTGATCGTGACGTCCTTGGCCGGCAGCCACCACGGCTCCTTGGCGTCGGGGCCGCCGACGGGTTTCGTCCAGGTGGCGACGGGCAGCGTCACGGGGGCCGAGGGCACGTCGACGACGACCCGCTGGCCGCCGTCGTTGACGGTGAGGCGGTGCAGGAACGGATCGATGGTGAAGTCGCCCGGATGGTGCGGGAAGATCGCCACGACCCGGTCGAAGGCGATCGCCACCTGCCCGTCGGGCAGGCGGGTCTTCGACCAGGCGTCGCGGCCGAGCTGCGTCCAGCTGAAATTGGCCAGCGACGGCTGGATCACCTCCTCCAGCAGGATCGGCTGCCGGTAGACCCCGTGGATGCGCAGCAGTACCATCTCGCGGGAGAACGGATCGGCGTTGCCGTTGCGCTCCGGGGTCACCGTGAGGGTGAGGTCGCCGGGGCCGATCTCGGCGCGGGCGGGGAGGGGGGCGAGGAGCGTGAGGACGAGGGCGAGACGCGCCGCGACACCCCTCCCCCACGGCGAGTTGGGCCTGCCCGACTCGCGCACCCCGAGGCAGATCTCGGGCTTGCCCGAGGTCTGTGGGGGGAGGGTCGTCGCGATGCGGTTCGGCACACTCACCATGGGTTGCTCCCCCCCGGCACGGCGGTGCCGGCCTCCACCCGCGCCGCCTGCTCCGCCTTCAGGCGCAGCTTGAGATACCGTCCGGGATCGTCCGGCAGGGTCTGCAGCCAGAGGCGGTCGGGGCGGATCTCGTGGGCCTCGAAGCTCTTCGTCACCCGGCGCACCTCCCGCTCGGGGGCCGCCGCGACCATGGCCGAGCCCGCCCCCGTGCGGCCGCGCCCGGCCGCGTCGCTGGCCGAGCCGCGGGCCTCGCCCTTGCCGGAATCCACCGAGACCTGCTCGGCCTTGCCGCGCCGGGCGACCTTGCTGTTGCCCGGCGTCGAGGAGGTGGTGCCGCCCTCCTTGTTGCCGGCCAGGCCCTCGCCGCTGGAGGTGGCCTGGGTGTCGTCGTTGGGATCCTGGTTCGAGGTCTTGTTGTAGCGGGCGCCCACGGTGGCCGTGGCGTTGGCGACGCCCCCGCCCTTGCCGGGATCGCCGGCGCCCTCGTCGACGAGGCGGGCGATCAGCGAGCGGTTGGCCTGCGCGTCGGCGTCGCGCGGGTTGTACTGGAGCGCGGCGTCGTAGGCGTCCAGCGCCCCCTGCAGGTCGCCGGCCTTCGCCAGCGCGTTGCCGAGGTTGTAGCTGTTGCGCCGCCCGCCGTTGCGGAACAGGGCGGCGGCCTCGTCGTAGCGCCCGGCCTGATAGAGGGCCGGGCCGCGCCAGGCCGGATCGTCGAAGACCCGGGCGGCGGCCCCGGGCAGGCCGGCCCCCATCAGGGCGCGGCCGAGGCGGGTGCGCGGCTGCGCCGTGGCGGTGAGGCCGAGGATGCCGGCGCCCGCGAGCCCGAGGGCGGCGAGGCGCGCCCAACGGGTCCATCCGCGGGGAAGGACGGGCAGGCGGGCGGACAACGAACCGGTCGCCATCAGGCGCTCCTGCGGAACAGGACGAGGGCCGGCAGCAGGGCCAGCAGCACGAGCCAGCGCCCGAGATCGGCGAAGGCCAGCACGGTGTAGCCCCCGGCGGCGAGGTGCTGGGCGGTGCTGGCGCCCACCGCGTCGAGGACCGGGGCCGGGCTGTCCAGGAGGGCGAAGCGGCCCGCGCCGGCCTCGGTCAGGCGTTCGAGGGCGCCCCGGTCGGGCCTGGGCGAGCCCGCCGGCAGGCCGGGTCCGGCGGGCACGAAGAGACCGTGCAGGTGCCAGCCCTTGGCCCGGATCGCGGCCGCCTCGCGCAGGGCCGCGTCGCCGATGCCGTCACCGTCGGTGAGGAGGACCACGTCGCCCGCGATCACGCCGGCCTCCTCCAGGGTGCGGCGGGCGAGCGCCAGGCCGCGCTCGGGATGGGTGCCCCGGTCCGGCACGGTGTCGCCGTCGAGGGCGAAGAGGGTCGCGGACAGGGCGTCCCGGTCCGTGGTGGGGGGCGCGGCGAGGTAACTGTCCCCGGCATAGACCACTACGGCGACGCTGCGGGTGCCGGCGGCCTCGGCGGCCCCCTGGGCGACCTGGCGCACGTCCTTGAGGTGGCCGCCCTCCGCGATGGAGCGCGACAGGTCGACCACCACCACGGTCGCGTCGAGGTTGCGGAAGGTGGCGGCGTCCGGGCGCTCCACCGCCGGGCCGGTCAGCGCCAGGGCGACGAGTCCGGCCGCGATCGCCGCGGCGAGGTTCGCCTGCCGGCGTCCGCCGAGCACCGCCCCGCGCCGGTCCAGCAGCGCCATCAGGCCGGGATCGACGGCCCGGGTCCAATCCCCGAGCGGGGCCGAGCGCCAGGCGGCGCGCAGCGCCAGGGCGGCCACGAGGGGGATCGCCGCCAGCCACCAGGGCCGCAGGATCGCGGAGGTGGCGAGGATGGTGTCGAGGAAACTCATGCGGTCCGCCGCGACGCGAGGAGGCCGGCCGCGGCCAGGAAGGCGAGGGCGGCGGGCCAGGGCCAGAGGTCCTTGCGCAGGGGCACCGGCGGCGCCTTGGCGCGCCCGCCCTCGATCGCGTCGATGGCCTCCGCCATGGCGACGAGGTCGTCGGTGGTCTTCACGCGAAACATGCGGCCGCCGGTGAGGTCCGCGATGTCCCGCAGGGTCTCGGTGTCGACGACGTCCTGCTCGCCGTCGGCGTTGGAGAGGTCGCGGGGACCCAGCGCGATGGTGTGGACCCGGACGCCGAGCTCCTTGGCGAGGCCGGCCACGTCCCGGGGCGTGGTCTGGCCGGCATTGTTGGCGCCGTCGGTCATCAGGATCACCACCTTGGCGGTGGCGACCGGCGCGCCCTCGACCTCCGGCCCCGCCGGGGTCAGGCGCTTGAGGGCGAGGCCGAGGCCGTCGCCGATGCCGGTGGAGCGGCCGACGAGGCCGATGGTCGCCTCGTCGAGGGCGCGGGCGACGGTGGCGGTGTCGAAGCTCGGGCTCGCGGCGACGTAGGATTCGTTGGCGAAGATGACGAGGCCGATGCGGTCGCCGGCCCGGCGGCGGATGAAGTCGGTGCCGACGCGCTTGACCGCGGCGAGCCGGGTCACCGTCTGGCCGTCGAGGGCGAAGTCGCGCCGCTCCATCGAGCCCGAGAGGTCCATCACCAGCATGATCTCGCGGCCCGAGGCCGGCAGGGCGGTGGCCGGCAGGATGAGGCGCGGCCCCGCCAGGGCGACCACCAGGGCCGCCCACAGGGTCCAGACCAGGAGGGTGCGGCCGCGCCCGCGCGCCGCCACGCTGTCGCCGCGGGCGGCCTCGGCCACCAGGGAGGGGGGCACCCGCAGGGCGCCGCTCGCCCCGACCCGCTCGGGCGGCATCAGCCGCGCCGCCAGGAGCGGCAGGGGCAGGAGCAGGAGGGCATAGGGGCTCGCGAGGTCGAAGGCCGAGGCGAGGCCGGTGAGCCAGTGCGGCAGCATTCCGTCCAGCATGGCTCAGGCCCCGATCCGGGCGAACAGCCGGGCGAGTTCGGCATCCACCGCGCCGGGCTCGGGCGCGCCGCGCTGGTAGAGCCCCTCGGCGAAGACGCGGCCCGCGCCGGCGGTGAAGAAGGTCGTGGCGAAGAGACGGTCGAGGGCGGTGGCCCAGGCGATTCCCTGCGCATCCGCCGCCGCGTCGCCCTGGAGGGTGCGGGCGAGGCGGCGCAGCAGCTGCGCCTGCGCCACCCGGCGGCGCTCCGGCGGCAGGGCGCCGGCGGCGGCGAGGTCGGCCAGGGCCGCGCGCCGGACCGAGCCGCGCCGGCGCGCCCGCAGCAGGCGCAGCAGGCCGAGGACGAGGGCCGCCGTGAACCCGAGCGCGATGGCCAGCATCACCGCGCCCTGCGCCCCGCCCGTCTCGGCGGGCAGGTGCAGGCCGCGCAGCTGCTCGAGCCCCGCCGGGGCCTCGGGCGTCACCGTGCCGCTCCCGGTCGACTTAAGACCCGAGAGCCTGGCGCCCTACAGCATCGCATCGAGGCGCTCCATCAGCGGCGCGTAGGCTTCCGGACCGGCCTCGACGTCGAGGCGCAGGCCCGCGATGCCGCGCTGGGCATAGGCGACGAGCCGGGCATCGGTGCCGGGTGAGGCCCGGTCGGCCCGGCTCGCCTGCACGGTGCCGCGCCGGCCGTCCGGCGTGGCGAAGGGGTAGAAGCCCGGCGGCCGGGCGCGCTCGAAGGCGTCGCTCACGAGGACGAGGCGGATCGACAGGCGCTCGGCCATGATCGTCAGGAGCGGGTCGAAATCCGTGCCCGGCGCGTCGAGGGCGCTGCCGATGACGAGGTGGCCGCCGGAGGGCAGCAGGCTCCGGGCGAGGGTCAGGGCCGGCGCGAGGGGCGGGTCCTCGGCGGCGCCGTCGGCCAGGGCGCGGGCATGGGCCAGCGCCAGGGCGCCGGTGAGCGCGGTCATCGCCCGCTCGCCGCCGGCGGGCCGCACCACCACGGGCTCGCCGGCACCGATCGCGACGAGGCCGATGCGGCCGCCGTCGCCGGCGATGCGCCAGCCGAGCAGGACCAGGGCCTCCGCCGCCGCCACCGAGCGCAGGGCGCGGCGGGTGCCGAACAGCATCGAGGGCCGCATGTCCGCCAGCAGCACCACGGCGCGGTCGCGCTCGTCGTGGTGGGTGCGCACGTGCAGGATGCCGGTGCGGGCGGTGGCGTTGCGGTCGATGTGGCGGCGGTCGTCGCCCTCGGACCAGAGGCGCACGTCGTCCGGCTCGGAGCCGCGCCCGCGGCGCCGCGTCACGATCCCGCCGGGCAGACCCGCCAGCGTCCGGGTGGCCGGGCCGGAGCCGCGCCGGGCGAGGTGGCGCAGACCCATCAGCGCCTCGCCGGACAGGTGGATGCCCGGCGCCATCAGCGGGTCGGTGCCCGGCGGGTCGGCGGGGGCCGGGCTCGGCACGGTCATGGGCGCGCTCAGAGCGCCCGCACGCGCTGGACGAGGCCGCGGATGATGCCCCGGGCCGTCTGGCCCTCGGCGGCGGCGCGCCAGGTCAGGCCGATGCGGTGGGCCAGCGCGTCCGCGGCGAGCTCCGCCACGTCCTCGGGGATGACGTGGTCGCGGCCGCGCAGGTAGGCCCGCGCCTTGCCGGCCACCATCAGCGCCAGGGTGCCGCGCGGGGAGGCCGGGTGCTCGATGGCGGCGCGCAGGTCCGGGGCCGCCGCGTCCGTGCGGGTCCCGGCGACCAGCCGCACGAGGTAGTCCTTGAGGGCGGGCGAGACGTAGACGTTGAGGGCGGCCGCGCGGGCGGCGCGGATCTCCTCGACGGAGAGCCGCACCGGCATCGCCTCGGCGTGGTGGTTGAGCTCGCCCTCCACGAGATCGAGGATGCGGCGCTCGGCGGCCTCGTCGGGCATCTCCACCAGGACGTGGAGGAGGAAGCGGTCGAGCTGCGCCTCGGGCAGCGGGAAGGTGCCCGCGTGCTCGATCGGATTCTGGGTCGCCACCACCATGAACGGGTCGGGCAGGGCATGGGTGTGGCCCGAGACCGTGATCTGGCCCTCGGCCATGGCCTCGAGCAGCGCCGACTGCACCTTCGGCGGCGCGCGGTTCACCTCGTCGACGAGGACGAGGGAGTGGAACAGGGGACCGGGCAGGAACGCGAAGTCGCCGGCATCCTGGCGCCAGACCGTGGTGCCGGTGAGGTCGGCCGGCATCAGGTCGGGGGTGCACTGGATGCGGGCGAAGCTGCCGTCGAGCCCGTCCGACAGGCGCTTGACCGCGCGGGTCTTGGCGAGGCCGGGGGCGCCCTCGATGAGGAGGTGGCCCCCGGTGAGGAGGCCGATGAGGAGGCGCTCGACCATGGCGTCGGCGCCGATGAGCCCGTGCAGAAGGCCGTCCCGGAGCGCGAGGATGCGTGCCCGCAGGGCGGCGTCCACGGGGGGGGCGCCGGTGGCCGGCCGTTCGGCGAGGGCCGCGCCGCTCATGCGGACGGGCTCGCGTCGGCCGGACGGAGCGCCCGGATCATGTGTGGGGCCGGAACGGTGGGCCGGTCCATGCGCGTCTCCTCGGAAATGTTTTTTGGGTCGGATTCTTGCGTGATCCGCCGCCTTCGGGTGTGCCCGCTGCGCGGGGCGGGCGTCAATCCCGCCCCGGCATCCGCGAGGCCGCAGGGCACCGCCCGGGCGCCCTGTCCGAACACAACTTTGCGGGCGAGGTCTGCGGGGAACCTTGTCCGTTCCGGCTCAGAGCGCTTTCGCCTGGGGGCCACGCCCGCGCAGCACCCGGCGGCCTTCACGGGACGAAATCCTGACGATCGGTCAGGGCTGTGCCGGGACCTCCCCGACCCCCGACCGGAAACGGTGCCGTCCGCGACCGCGAACCGGCGTCCGGCCCCGTGCGTTCCCCCGGTCCCCGCCGGAGGCGCCGCCCGTGACCACCGATCTCTTCCCCCGCTTCGCCGCCCCCTGGATCGACATTCCGGCCGGGCGCTTCTTCGCCCGCATCGGCGGGCCGGAGGACGGGACGCCGGTGCTGCTCCTCCACGGCTTCCCGCAGAGCCATGCCTGCTGGCACCGGATCGCGCCGGCCCTCGCCGAGCGCCACCGCGTGATCTGCCTCGACCTCAAGGGCTACGGCTGGTCCGCCGCGCCCGAGGGCGACCCGCGCCACGAGGCCTACGCCAAGCGGACGATGGGCGCCGAGGTGGCGGCGGTGATGGAATCCCTCGGCCACGTGCACTTCGCCCTCGTCGGGCACGACCGGGGCGCCCGCATCGGCTACCGCCTCGCGCTGGACGAGCCGGGGCGGATCGCGCGCCTCGCCCTCCTCGACATCCTGCCGACCCTGGTCCAGTGGGAGCGGATCGAGGCCGACCCGCGCAAGCCGTCGCCGCATCGGTCCTCGCACTGGCACTTCCTGGCCGGGGCCGCGCCGGGACCCGAGCAGGCCATCGGCCGCGATGCGGATTCCTATTTCGAGGGGCTCCTGCGCGATTGGAGCGGGGACAAGTCCCTCGAGGCCTTCGCCCCCGCCGCTCTCCATCTCTACCGGCAGGCCTGGGGCGTGCCCGAGCGCATCCATGCCTTCTGCGAGGATTACCGGGCGGGCGCCACCCGCGACCGCGAGGCGGATCTGGCGGACCTCGCCGCCGGGCGCCGGCTCGCCTGCCCGACCCTGATCCTCACCGGCGACGGCTACCTCGACCGCGGCGCGGAGACGCCGCTCGCCGCCTGGCAGCGGACCTTCGCGCCGGGCGCCGTCGCCGCCGAGGTCGCCTCCGGCCATTTCCTGGCCGAGGAGAACCCCGAAGCGACCCTGGCGGCGCTGCAAACCTTCCTGGGGTGAACGCGCGGATGGTCCCTGCGGTCGCGATGGCGGCGAAGGGACAGGGCCAGCCCGTGATGGACGAAAGCCAGCCGTGGAACTCCGGTATTCTGAAAAGGGTTCCAATCAGTCGAACAAAGTTTCGGTCTCGACTGACATTCCAGAGCAGAGCAGAAATAAAACGAGGGATTAATCTTTGATTCAATCAAGGCGTGTACGAAGCCGCGCTGAGCATCGGACGTTGGCGCGATCCGGGGTGGATCCACGCCGATGCGGTATCGGAGAGCTGTGGTGCGCGCCTTCAACGACCTCAAGATGCTCGGAAAAGTCTTCGTTCCGAGCGTGATTCTCATGCTCGTGGCCGTGGGACTGGTGTTTCTGGCCTGCACCAGCCTCGCCGATCTCAATCGGAACACGAAGGAGATCACGGATCTGCATGCGACCCGGGCGCTCGTGGCCCAGGACATGGCCCTGGCCGTCAAGGACGCGGTGATCGCGGAGAAGAATATCATCATCGAGACGGATATGGCGGTGATGCAGGACGAAAACGCCAAGTATCGCGCCCGGCCAAAGGCGGCCTTCGCGGCGATCGATCAGCTCACCGCCCTGGCCGATTCCCCGGAGCGCCGGAGCGTCAACCTCGCCATCCGCGCCGATCTCGAAACGTTCTTCGCCGCCGCCGACCGCTCGATCGCGCATGGCCTGCGCAACGAGACCGAGATGGCCGCCCGCATGTCCCGAAGCGAAGTCGCCCCTGCCAGGGACAACGTGACCGGGACCCTGGCGGCCCGTGTCGTGAGTTTCAAGAGGGATCTGGAGGCGGCCAGGCAGCACGCCGCCGAGACGGCGGAGCGCGCGTCTCGCAGCCTCGTGGTGACCGCAGCCATCGGTCTGACCCTCGCGGCCGGTCTCCTCGTGCTGATCATGGTCTACGGCGTCACCCGTCCGCTCGCCCGCATCACGGCGGCGATGGGCCGTCTCGCCTCGGGCGACCTCACGGTGGCGGTCGAGGGCACCGCGCGCCGGGACGAAGTGGGTCAGCTCGCCCGCTCGCTGCAGGTGTTCAAGGACAACGCCACGGAAACCCGCCGCCTCGCCGCCGCCCAGGCCGTCGAGGACGAGGCCAAGATGCGCCGCGCACAGCGCCTCGACGCCCTCACGAAGCGCTTCGAGTCCAACGTCTCCGCCCTGACCCAGGGCCTGGCCGGCGCCGCCACGGAGATGGAGGCCACGGCCCAGTCGATGAGCAGCGTCGCGTCCCAGACCAACCAGCAGAGCGTGATCGTCGCGGACGCCGCCGAGGAGACCTCCGCCAACGTCCGCACCGTGGCCGCCGCCAGCGAGGAGATGTCGGCCTCCGTGCAGGAGATCGTGGGCCAGGTCAGCCTGTCGGCCCGCATCGCCGATCAGGCCGTGGAGAACGCGTCCCGCACCGACGCCACCGTGCGGCGCCTGGCCGGCACCACGGAGCGGATCGGCGCGTTCGTCGAGGTGATCTCCGGCATCGCCGCGCAGACCAACCTGCTGGCGCTGAACGCCACCATCGAGGCGGCCCGCGCCGGGGAGGCGGGCCGAGGCTTCGCCGTGGTCGCCACCGAGGTGAAGGAACTCGCCAGCCAGACCGCCAGGGCCACGGGCGAGATCGGCGAGCGCATCGCCGAGATCCGCAGCGCGACCCAGGAGGCGGTGACCGACATCGAGGCCATCGGCCGGATCATCGCCGAGATGTCGGCGCACGCCGCCTCGATCGCCGCCGCCATGGAACAGCAGGGCGCGGCGACCCAGGAGATCACCCGCAACGTCCTGGAGGCGGCGCACGGCACCGACGCGGTCACCACGAACATCGCCGGGGTGCGCGAGGGGGCGGGCCAGACCGGGGCCGCGGCCTCCCAGGTGCTCGGGGCCGCCCAGGAACTCGCCCGGCACTCGGAGAGCCTGACCCGCGAGGTCGGGAGCTTCCTCGCCGACGTGAAGGCGGCCTGAGCGGGGCTTCGAAGACGGCCCGAGCGGGGCTTTGGCGGCTCCTCAGGGTTGACGCCCCTGGCGGTTGGCGGGAAGGAGAACCCACCCTTCAGACGGATGCGCGGCCCCTCCCGGAGGCGGGACGGGCCGCGGCCGCCGCCCGCACGAGAGCGAACCCCGCGCATGACGACCTCCTTCCTGCCGATCGACCGCGCCGTGATCGCCCGCGAGGCGGCCAAGATGCTCCTCGAGATCAAGGCGGTGCATTTCTACGCGGACAAGCCCTTCACCTTCACCTCGGGCTGGGCGAGCCCGGTCTACATCGACTGCCGCAAGATCATCTCGTATCCGCGCCTGCGCTCGACGCTCAACGACTTCGCCGCCGCCACCATCGTGCGCGACATCGGCTACGAGTCGATCACCCACGTGGCCGGCGGCGAGACCGCCGGCATCCCCTTCGCGGCCTGGATCTCGGACCGGCTGATGCTGCCGATGCAGTACGTGCGCAAGAAGGCCAAGGGGTTCGGCCGCAACGCCCAGATCGAGGGCGAGGTGGTGGAGGGCGCGAAGACCCTGCTGGTGGAGGATCTGGCGACGGACGGGCGCAGCAAGGCGCTGTTCTGCAAGGCCCTGCGCGACGCGGGCGCCCAGGTCGATCATTGCTTCGTGATGTTCTTCTACGACATCTTCCCCAACAGCCGCGAACTCATGGCGGATCTGGGCATCCAGCTGCACTACCTCACCACCTGGTGGGACGTGCTGGCGGTGGCCAAGGAGAGCGGCCATTTCGACCCGAAGATCCTCGCCGAGGTCGAGAGCTTCCTGCACGAGCCCGCCAAGTGGTCGGCCGCGCATGGCGGCATCTCCGACTACCCGCAGGCCTGATCCCGGCCGCGCCGTCATGGTCCCGTCACGGGACCGCGTCAGGGCAGGACGATGACCCCCTTCCTGTCCGGGCCGCTGCCCGAAGCCGTCAACTCGGCGATCAGCCTCCTCGTCGCCTTCGGGCTCGGCACCCTGATCGGGGCCGAGCGCCAGTACCGGCAGCGCACGGCGGGCCTGCGCACCAACGTCCTGGTGGCGGTGGGGGCGGCCGCCTTCGTCGACCTCGGCATGCGGCTCGAGGGCTCGCGCGGCGCCGTGAGCACCGTGGCCTACGTGATCTCGGGCGTCGGCTTCCTCGGCGCCGGCGTGATCATGAAGGAGGGCATGAACGTCCGCGGCCTCAACACCGCCGCGACCCTGTGGTGCTCGGCCGCCGTCGGCGCCTTCGCGGGGGCCGACTTTCCCCTGGAGGCGACCTTCGTCACGGCCGCCGTGCTCGCCGGCAACACCCTGCTGCGGCCGCTGGTCAACGCGATCAACCGCGCGCCCATCGACGAGAGCCAGACCGAGGCGACCTACGAGGTGCAGGTGACGGTTCAGGCGGAGGCCGCCGGCCCCTCTCGCGACCTCCTGGTCGAGCGCCTGGAAGCGGCGCAGTACCCCGTCGGCGGCATCGAGGTGGTGGAGCGGGGCGAGGACACCGTCGAGGTGGTGGCGACCCTGGTGGCGACGGCCGTGGCCGGCGCCGAACTCGACGCCGTGGTGGCGGAGCTCGGGCGGATGCCCAGCATCGAGCACGCGACCTGGTCGGTGCAGACGGCGGATTGAGGGACGCGCGGGTGCGCCCGCACACCTCGGCGCCGGCGGCCCGGATTGCCGGAGCCGCTCATCCGTCCAACCTCCCCACCGAGCGAAGGGCGGCGCGGCCCCCGGGCGACCGGCCCTTATTCGCGAACCAGGGACACGGATCACCATGGCATCCCAGAAGAACGCCCTCATCGTCGGGGCCTCGCGCGGCCTCGGGCTCGGCCTCGTCGAGACCTTTCTCCAACGCGGCTGGCGGGTGACCGCGACCCAGCGCTCGGCCTCCCCGGGCCTCGCCGCGCTCGCCTCCGACGCCCTCACGGTCGAGACCGCCGACATCGACGACGATCGGGCCGTGGCCGCCCTGCACGACCGCCTGGCGGGACAGAGCTTCGACCTGATCTTCGTGGTGGCCGGCGTGGCGACGCAGGCCCACGAGCCGCTGCACCTGGTGCCGCGCGAGGTCGCCACCCAGGTCTACCTCACCAACGCGGTGAGCCCGGTGCGCTTCGCCGAGACCTTCCTGGACCAGCTCGCGCCCCAGGGCCTCGTCGCCTTCATGAGCTCGATCCTCGGCAGCGTCGGCCTCAACGAATCCGGCGGCTGGGAGACTTACCGGGCGAGCAAGGCGGCCCTCAACACCCTGGTGCGCAGCTTCGAGATCCGCCACCACGAGGCCGGCTTCGGGGTGCTGCTGCTGCATCCGGGCTGGGTCCGCACCGAGATGGGCGGGGCCGATGCCGATATCGACGTCGGCACCAGCGTGACCGGCATGGTGGACGTGATCACGGCCCAGCTCGGACGGACCGGCACGGCCTATCTCGACTACACCGGCAAGACACTGGACTGGTAAAGTCGCTGGACTGGCAAGGACGCTGGACCGGTGGCCGGTCAAACGCTCCGGGTCGGGGCGAGAGCCGGACCCGCGGTCAGGGGCGCCCGATCGGCGGGCGCCCGCGCCGCTCGACCACCACCGGCGGCCGGGTCCGGCGCTCGACGATGACCGTGCGCGGCGCCCGGCTCGGGCCGGCGGCGGTGAGGATGCGCTCCGGCATCCGCTCGGAATGTCGCTCGGGCCTGGCCTCGGATTTCGCCTTGGCGGCGGCGACCACGTGCTCGCGGACCGCTTCCGCCGGCAGGCCGATGAGCCCGGCGGCGATCTCCACCTGCTGCTCGATGTCGTCCGCGAGGTCCTGGGCCGCGGCGACGGCCTCGGGGATGGTCGGCGGCTCGCGCCGCACGCGGATCGGCGGGAGATCCTGGAAGGACTTCGAGGTCTTCTTCACGGCGCGACTCGCTTGGGGCATCGATCGAACATACGCGCGTTCCGTGGATTTGTGCAGTGCACACATTCGCGGGAGACCCGCGCGTTCGGTGCATCGCGGCGGCGTGATGGATTTTCGGTCAGCGCTGCCGGAGCCTCCGTGAGGGAACCTGCATGGGCCGGAAGCGCCCTGCCGGTGGATTGGGCAGGCCCGGGCGTCGAAATGACGCGCCGCCCGCCGACCCATCCGACCGGTTGCGGTGCGGCCGGCGAGGGCGGATAGTCCCGGCCATGCAGGCCTGTCCGTTCGATCTCTCCGATTCCCGCCTCGTGCCGGCCCGGCCCGAGATCGCCGACATCCGCCTGCGGGGCCATGTCGAGGCCGAGCGCTACGTGGCGGGCGAGGCGCGCTCCGTCGTGGTGCCCTCGGCGCCCCTGCGCCGCACGCCCCGCTTCGATGCCGGCCTCGAGACCGAGGCGGTGATGGGCGACGCGGTGACCGCCTACGGCGCCGAGGAGGGCTTCGCCTTCGTCCAGTTCGCCCATGACGGCTATGTCGGCTACCTGCCCGAGGCGGCCCTCGGCCTCGCCGAGACGCCGACCCATCGCGTCATCGCCCTGCGCAGCTTCCTCTATCCCGGGCCCGACCTGAAGCAGCCCGCCAGCGGCTGGCTCACCCTGGGCGCCCGCATCCGTCCGACGGAGAGCCAGGGCGACTATCTCCGGATCGCGGGCGGCTACGTCTTCGCCGGCCACTGCGCGCCCCTCGCTGCGGTCGAGCCCGACTACGCCGCCACCGCCGAGCGCCTCGTCGGCACGCCCTATCTGTGGGGCGGGCGGACCAGCCTCGGCCTCGACTGCTCGGGCCTCCTCCAGCTCTGCCTCGCGCAGGCCGGGATCGCGGCGCCGCGCGACGCCGACCAGCAGGAGCGCGGCCTCGGCGAGGCCCTGCCCCCGGACTTCGAGGGGCTGGAGCGCGGCGATGTCGTGTTCTGGCGCGGCCATGTCGGGCTGATGCTCGACGCCACCCGCCTGATCCACGCCAACGGCCACCACATGGCGGTGGCGGTGGAACCCCTGCGCGAGGCCGTCGCCCGCATCCGCGAGAAGAGCTACGGCCCGGTGAGGTCGCTCCGGCGCCTCAGCCCTTCAGCCGCATCTTGATCCGGTAGACCAGCCCGTCGCGGACGTCGCGGTAGGCGTCGAGGCGCTGCTCGCGGGTGCCGTCCTGGATGACGGTCGGGTCGGGGGTCGGCCAGTACTCGACCTCGACCGCGTTGGTGCGGGTCAGCTCCAGGGCGGCGTGGTGGGCCTCCGGCGCCAGGGTGACGATGAGGTCGAAGTTCAGCCCCTCCCACTCCTCGAGCTGGGCCAGGGTGCGCGGCTTGTGGCGCGCCGCGTCGATGCCGATCTCGTCCAGCGCCGCCACCATGAACGGGTCGGCCGGCTCGCCGGAGCGCACCCCGGCCGATTGCACGTAGATCGACCTGCCGAAGTAGTGGCGCGCGATGGCCTCCGCCGCGAGCGAGCGCACGGCGTTGAAGTTGCACATGAACAGGGCCGACTGCACGCGCGTCTTCTTCGGGCCGGTCGCGTCCGCCATCCGGTCGTCTCAGCCTCGCACTTCGAGAGGGATCGCGGCTCAGGGCTTACCGGTCAGGCCTTCCAGTGCAAGGCGAAGACCAGGGTGAAGAGGCGCCGCGCGGTGTCGTGGTCGAGGTCGACCTTGCCCTCGAGGCGCTGGCGCAGCAGGTCGGAGGCCTCGTTGTGCAGGCCGCGCCGGCCCATGTCGATCGCCTCGATCTGGGTCGGCGAGGCGGTCCGGATCGCGTTGTAGTAGCTCTCGCAGATCATCTCGTAGTCGCGGATCACCCGGCGGAACGGGGTCAGCGACAGGAGGTGGGTCATCACCGGCTCGCCGTCCTCGCGCTTGATGACGAAGGCGAGCTTGCTCTCCACGAGGCCGAGGGTGAGGGCGTAGGGGCCCTCGCGGCCGGGGATCGTGAAGCTGTTGTCCTCCAGGATGTCGAAGATCGCGATGGCGCGCTCGTGCTCCTGGTCCGGGTTGCCCCGGCCGATCGATTCCTCGTCGAGGGTCACCACCGCGAGGCGGTGCGGCGACTTCGCCTTCGCCTCCGGCGCCTTGGCGTCCTGGGAATTCGCTACGCTCGACTTGGCCGCACCGGACATCAGGCCCTCACAGGTTCAGGCGGATCGCCACGGAGCGGGCGTGGCCCTCCAGGCCCTCCGACCGTCCCAGCGCGATGGCCGAGGGTCCCAGCGCCCGGAGGGCCGCCGGGTCGCAGCGCAGGATCGTGGTGCGCTTCATGAAGTCGAGGACGCCGAGCCCGGAGGAGAACCGCGCCGAGCGGGCGGTGGGAAGGACGTGGTTGGGGCCGCCGACATAGTCGCCGATGGCCTCCGGCGTGTGCGCGCCGAGGAAGATCGCCCCCGCGTTGCGCACCTTGGCGGCGAGCGTCTCGGCGTCGGCCGTCTCGATCTCCAGGTGCTCCGGGGCGAGGCGGTCGACCAGGGGCACCGCCTCGTCGAAGGTGCGCACCACCACGATGGCGCCGTAGTCGCGCCAGCTCGCCCGGGCGATCTCGGCGCGGGGGAGGGTGGTCAGGGCGCGCTCCACCGCCTCGGCGACGTTGTCGGCCAGGACCTCGGAATCGGTGATCAGGATCGACTGGGCCGCGGCATCGTGCTCGGCCTGGGCCAGGAGATCGGCCGCCACCCAGTCGGGATTGGCATGCGCGTCGGCCAGGATCAGCACCTCGGAGGGGCCGGCGATCATGTCGATCCCGACCTGGCCGAACACCCGGCGCTTGGCCGCCGCCACCCAGGCGTTGCCGGGGCCGACGATCTTGGCCACCGGCGCGATCGTGTCCGTGCCGTAGGCCAGCGCCGCCACCGCCTGGGCGCCGCCGACCCGGTAGACCTCGTCGACGCCGGCCAGCTGCGCGGCGGCGAGCACCAGCGGATTCATCGTGCCCTCCGGCATCGGCACCACCATGACGACCCGGGGCACCCCCGCGACGCGGGCGGGAATCGCGTTCATCAGCACCGAGGAGGGATAGCTCGCGGTGCCGCCGGGCACGTAGAGGCCGACGGATTCGAGCGCCGTCCAGCGCCAGCCGGCGGTGACGCCCAGGCTGTCGGTGGCCATGTGGTCGCCCGGCACCTGCGCGGCGTGGAACGCCTCGATGCGGGCGGCCGCGAAGCGCAGGGCCTCCAGGGCCTCGGCCGGACAGGCCGCGACGGCCGCCGCGATCTCGGCCGGCGTCACCCGCAGGGAGTCGACGGTGAACTCCGCGCCGAACCGGTCGAAGCGGCGGGTGTAGTCGACCAGCGCCGCGTCGCCGCCCGCGACCACGCCCGCGATGATGCCGCGGACGGTCTCGTCGACATCCTCCGAGATCTCGCGCTTGACGCTGAGCAGGCGCGCGAAGGCGGCGGCGAAGTCTTCGTCGCGGGAATCGAGGCGGACCATCAGGCGTTTCCCTCGGAGGCGTTTTCCCTGCCGGCGTTTTCCCCCCCGGCGTTTTCCCTGGAGCCGTCGCCCGCGATCGCGGCGCGGCCGGCGGCCACCGCCTCGTGGTCGGGCCGCCCCCCCACCTCCCAGACCGGCCCGAGATCCTTCAGCTGCACCTCGATGCATTCGAGGTCGAGCTGGATCGCCGCGCCGCCGGCGAAGACCAGGGTGGCGGTGCCGGAGGGCGCCTCGGTGGGCGCGAAGGTGATGGCGAGGAGTTCGAGGGGCGCGTCGGATCCGGCCCCCGGGGTGAGGCCACGGCTGCGCACCCGCAGCACCCGGTCGAAATGCATGCCGGTGAGGCGGCGGCGCGGGGGCGCGCCGTCCTCCGCCGACCAGTCGAAGCGGCGCGCCACCAGGACGAAGCGGTGCTGCCCCCCGAGATAGGCGAGGTCGCTCGCCTTCAGGATCGCGTCCTGCAGGTGGGCGGAGATGACGCCCAGGTCTTCGGCGTCGAGGGCGGCGAGCCTGAGAAACTCCATGATCGGGTGTCGCGCTCTTGTGGGCGGGCCGGCCCGGGTGCGGAGGCGGCCGTTCGAGGTGTGGGAGCCGTAGGTAGCGAGGCGACCCGTCCACGGCAACAGGCGGACCGAATTCCGGGAGCCGGACGCGGCCATTGTCCCGCTTGGCGAACCTGATAGGGACGCGTCGCTGCACCGGCCCTTCGCCGGCGAACGGAGTCGTGACGTGTCGGCCGAATCCCCCTCTCTCCCCGGCGCGGCCTATGTGCCGCCCGGCGTGACCGCCACGCCCGGCGCGGTGATCGCCATTCCGGTGCGCAACGAGGCCGAGCGCATCGCGGCCTGCCTGGAGGCGATCGACGCCCAGACCGGCCTCGCGCCGGGCAGCCTCGGGGTGGTGCTGTTCCTCAACAACTGCACCGATGCCACCGCGGCGATCGTCGCCGATCTCGTGCCGCGGATGTCGGTCCCGGTCCGGGTCACGAACGTCGACCATGCCGGGGCGCATGCGGGCTGGGCCCGGCGCGAGGCGATGGACCAGGCGGCCGAATGGCTCGGCGCCGACGGGATGATCCTCTCGACCGATGCCGACAGCCGGGTTCCCCCCGACTGGGTGGCGCGCAACCGCGCCGCCCTGGATCGGGGCGCCGACGCGGTGGCCGGCCGCATCCAGCTCGATCCGGACGAGCGCGCCCTGCTGCCGCCCTCCCTGCACTGGCGCGGCGACCGGGAGGACATCTACAGCGACCTCCTCACCGAGGCCGAGGCGCGCATCGATCCCGATCCGCACGATCCCTGGCCCTGCCACCGCACCACCATCGGCGCCACCCTGAGCGTCAGCGTCGCGGCCTACCGGGCGGTGGGCGGCATGCCCGCGATCGCGCTGGGCGAGGACGGCGCCTTCGTGGCGCTGCTGCTCGCGCAAGGGCGGCACGTCCGGCACGACCCCTCCATCCTCGTCACGGTCTCGGGGCGGCTCGTGGGCCGGGCGCCGGGGGGCGTGGCCGACACCATCCGGGCCCGCTGCGAGAAGCCCGACAGCCTGTGCGACGCCCGCCTCGAATCGGTGCCGCGGGCGCTGTTCCGCTACGCCTGGCGCCGGCGCCTCCGCCGGCTCCACGCCGCGGGCCGCCTCGGCACCGAGCGGGGCTGGGCCCGGGCCCTGCGGATCGGGGCCGCGGACGCCGCCCGCGTCGCGGCCCATCCCCTCGCCGGCCATGCCGTGGCCGAGGCCGAGCGCGCCAGCCCGCGGCTCGTCCATCGTCCCCTCGGCCCGCGCCAGCTGCCGGGCCAGATCCGGGTCGCCCGGGCCGTGCTCCCGCTGGTGCGCCTCGTGACGCGGATCCTCGGCTGAGACGGCACCGCCTCGCGCGGGCGCGGCCCTCAGTTGGCGTTCAGCCCGGGGCCGCTAGATCCGACCGCGACGAGACGGCACATGCGAGGGAAGCCCGCCATGACGCGCAAGACCATGACGACCATCAGGACCACGATCCTCGCGCTCGCCACGGCGGCGACTTTGGGCACCGGCCTCGGCGCCTTCGAGGCGCGGGCGCAGTACTACGGCGACGACGACCGGCCGCGCCGCTTCGAGCGCCGCTACGACGAAGACCGCTACGAGCGCCGGCGCTACGACGAGGACCGGTACGACCGGCGCCCCCGCGGCTACGGTGGCGGGTTCGGCCGCCTCTGCCTGACCCAGCGCGGAAACTGCGTCACCAGCCCGCAGCCCTACGGCTCGCGCTGCGGCTGCGACATCCCGGGATTCGGCCGCAAGCACGGCGAGATCGGCGGCTGATCGTCCGGGCGCTCTCCACCCCGGCCGGGGCGGAGAGCCGCCGCCGTCAGCTGCGGACGCGGGTGATCCCGGCGCCGCAGCGGGCGAGCTTGGCCTCCAGGGCCTCGAAGCCGCGGTCGAGGTGGTAGACCCGGTTGATGCTGGTCTCGCCCTCGGCCGCGAGGCCCGCGATGACGAGGGAGACGGAGGCGCGGAGATCCGTGGCCATCACGGGCGCGCCCTTGAGGCGGTCGACGCCCTCGACGATGGCCAGGTCGCCCTCGAGCCGGATCCGGGCGCCGAGGCGGGCCAGTTCCTGCACGTGCATGAAGCGGTTCTCGAAGATCGTCTCGCGGATGTTGGACTGGCCCTTGGCCAGCGTCATCAGCGCCATGAACTGCGCCTGCAGGTCGGTGGGGAAGCCCGGGAACGGATCGGTGGTGACGTCGACCGCGGCGATGCCGCCGCCGTTGCGCCGGATGCGGATCGTGTCGGTGCCGCTGGTGATCTCGGCGCCCGTGGTCGCGAGCACGTCGAGGGCCGAATGCAGCAGGTCGGCGCGGGTGTTCTCCAGGGTGACGTCGCCTCCGGTCATCGCCACCGCCATGGCGTAGGTGCCGGTCTCGATCCGGTCGGGCAGCACGTCGTGGCGGGCGCCGTGCAGGCGCGAGACGCCCTCGACGGTGATGCGGGGCGTGCCGGCGCCCTCGATGCGGGCGCCCATCTTGGTGAGGCAGGCGGCGAGATCCACGACCTCGGGCTCGCGCGCCGCGTTCTCGATCAGGGTCGAGCCGTTGGCGAGCGCCGCCGCCATCAGCGCCACGTGGGTGCCGCCCACGGTCACCTTGGGGAAGTGGATCTCGCCGCCGCGCAGTCCGTTCTTGGCCCGGGCGACGACGTAGCCGCCATCGACCTCGACGGTGGCGCCGAGGCGCTCCAGCGCCATCAGCAGCAGGTCGACGGGACGCGTGCCGATGGCGCAGCCGCCCGGCATCGAGACCCGGGCCTCGCCGAAGCGGGCGAGCAGCGGCGCGATCACCCAGAAGCTCGCCCGCATGGTCGAGACGAGCTCGTAGGGCGCCGTGGTGTCGATGACGTTGGAGGCGGTGAGGCGGATGGTCTGGCCGGTCTCGGTGGTCTGGCCCGGGCGCTTGCCCACCACCATGTGGTCGACGCCGTGATTGCCGAGGATGCGCAGGAGCGCGTTGATGTCGGCCAGCCGCGGCACGTTGCCGAGTTCCAGGGTCTCGCCGGTCATCAGGCTGGCGATCATCAGGGGCAGCGCGGCGTTCTTGGCGCCCGAGATCGGGATCACCCCGTGCAGCGGCCGTCCGCCGATGATGTTGATGCGGTCCATCGTTCTAAAACCTTGCCCAAAACCTGGTCCGGCCAGGGCGCGTCACGCGCCGCCGGCCGGAGACATTCGACATCGAGACCCGGCAGATCGAAACCTGGCAGGACCTGCGCCGTCCACGTGGAAACGGCACCGTTATAGCCGGGTTTTGTCGAAAAGGAGGTTCGCGGCGCGCGATCATGCGTCCCCGTCGCGCGGGGCGGCTCGCCCGGATTCCGACCGGCCCCGCGACTGGGCCTTGCGCCGGCGCAGGTTGTCGCGCAGGGCCGCCTTCAGGCGCGCGGCCCTCTGATCGGCGGCGCTCGTCGGTGCTTGCCCGGACGTGTCCTCGGGCGTTTCCGTGCGGGAAGGCCCGGTTTCGGTCTCGTCGTCCATCATGCGTCGCGGGATCCGGCTGCGGGTGAAGCATAGCGCGCGGCACGAAGGCTCGGGAAGGCCGACGCGACGCATCGTCGCCACGTCGTCGTGTCGGCTTTGCATCCGCGGGTCGATGGATGCAAAGCAGGAATGCGGATGTCGACTTGAACCAATTCCAAGTTCACCTGTATCGTCGCCACCGCGTCGGGGAAACCCGAGCCAGGGCGAGCGTCGCCAGCAACTTCTCCGCGGAGTGTGCGCCAGGCTCGTCATCGAGATCGGTTGCATCGGGGGCCCCCGCACGAGGGTCCGCGTGGAAACGATCCCGCCAGAGGCCGCGACCCCACCGCCGGCCCCTCAGCCCAAGCGTGAAGGACGGATGCCCGTGAACCGCATGCCCGCGACGATCAAGATCAGCGACACCAAGCAGGGAGCGGGCCAGGAATCCGGGCAGGGGTGCAACACCGGGGCGGTGGGCCGGACCGACTACGAGTCGCATTTCCGCACCGCGCTGGACCGCCTGCACGGCGAGCGCCGCTACCGGGTCTTCGCCGACATCGAGCGCATCGCGGGGCGCTTTCCGACCGCGCATTGGCGCAAGCCCGACGGCGGCACCTCCGAGATCACGGTGTGGTGTTCCAACGACTACCTCGGCATGGGCCAGCACCCGGACGTGGTGGGCGCCATGACCCGCACCGCCGCCCGCTGCGGCGTGGGCGCGGGCGGCACCCGCAACATCGCCGGCAACAACTCGCCGCTCGTCGACCTGGAGCGGGAGCTCGCCGACCTGCACGGCAAGGAGGCGGGCCTGGTCTTCACCTCGGGCTACGTCTCGAACCAGGCCGGCATCTCCACCATCGCCAAGCTGATCCCGAACTGCCTGATCCTGTCGGACGCCTTCAACCACAATTCGATGATCGAGGGCGTGCGCCATTCGGGCTGCGAGAAGCGCGTCTTCCGCCACAACGACCTCGCCCATCTCGAGGAGCTGCTGATCGCGGCGGGCGACCGCCCGAAGCTGATCGCCTTCGAGAGCGTCTATTCCATGGACGGCGACGTCTCGGACATCGGCGCGATCTGCGACCTCGCCGACCGGTACGGCGCCCTGACCTACCTCGACGAGGTCCACGCGGTCGGCCTCTACGGACCCCGCGGCGGCGGGATCAGTGAGCGCGACGGGGTGATGCACCGGGTCGACGTGATCGAGGGCACCCTGGCCAAGGGCTTCGGCTGCGTCGGCGGGTACATCACCGGCTCGGCAGTCCTCTGCGACGCGGTCCGCAGCCATGCCCCGGGCTTCATCTTCACCACCGCCCTGCCGCCGGCCATCGCGGCGGCGGCCATCGCCTCGGTGCGCTACCTCAAGCGCTCGAACGGCGAGCGCGAGGCGCATCAGCGCCAGGCCGCCCGCACCAAGGCGGCCCTGGAGGCCGCCGGCCTGCCGGTGCTGCACACCGAGACCCACATCGTGCCCGTGATGGTGGGCGACGCCGAGCTGTGCAAGGCGGCGGCCGACCACCTGCTGGAGCATCACGGCATCTACATCCAGCCGATCAACTACCCCACCGTGCCGCGCGGCACCGAACGCCTGCGCATCACGCCCTCGCCCTTCCACGACGATGCCCGCATCGCCAAGCTCACGGCGGCGCTCACCGAGACCTGGGACACCCTGGACCTCCCCCGCGCCGGCACCGTCTTCGTCGAGGCCGCCGAGTAGGCCGGGGGTCCAGGCCGGGTCGGTCCAGGCCGGGTCTCCGCCGGCTCAGTTCAGGCGCCAGATCGCCCCGGTGAGCACGGTGGCGAAGCCGACCCAGGCGGCGTAGGGCACCAGGAGCCACGCCGCCGCCCGGTCGAAGCGCCAGGACAGGCGGATCGTCCAGAGGATCATCACCCACATCGCGGCCGAGACCACCAGGCCGGCCCCGAGGGCGTGGGCGGAAAAGAAGGTCGGGGTCCAGGCGGCGTTGAGCGCGAGCTGCGCCGCGAAGGCGGCCAGCGCCAGGCGCCACGCCCCCACCGTCGGGCCGGTGCGCGGCTTCGCCCCGAGGAGCCGGAAGGCCGAGAGCGCGATCATCGCGTAGAGGATCGTCCAGGCCACCGGGAACGCCCAGTTCGGCGGGTTGAAGGACGGCTTCGTCAGGCCCGCGTACCAGCCCTCGATGTTCGGTCCCGTGGCGACCGAGCCCAGCACGGCCGTCGCCACCACGGGCAGGATCGCCGCCGCCAGGCGCCCGGGCAGGGCGAGGGCGGGTTCGGCGGGAACGTGGATCGGTGACGATGCGGGTGCGCGGGACATGTCGAACGGATTTCCTTAGTCATAGATTCGGGATGGAGATGGGGCGGGAATCCCCCGTCGAAACCCCCGATCGTGCGCCGCGCCCGTTTTCCGAGGCGCGGCTCACGTCATAGGCGGACTTCACGGAAACAGGCCCATGTCGGAATCGAACGCGCCGAACTCTCCTTCGGATGCCCCGCTCGTGCCCTCGAAGCGCAGCCTCGCCGCGCAGGCGCTGGGCCGCGTCGATCCGGTGACGCGGGGCGTGGTGGCGCCCCTGCATGTCGCCACCACCTTCCTGCGCGATCCCGACAACGGCTACAGCTCGGGGTTCTCCTATGCCCGGCCCGACAACGCCACGGTGCGCGAGGCGGAAAGCGTGCTGGCGATGCTGGAGGACGCCGGCGCCGGCGCCCTGCTGTTCGGCTCCGGCATGGCGGCGGCGACGGCCGTCTTCACCGCCCTGGAGCCCGGCGACCACGTGGTGGCGCCCCGCGTGATGTATTGGGGTCTGAAGCGCTGGCTCCAGGCCGAGATGCCGCGCCGGCGGATCGCGGTCGATTTCGTCGCCATGGACGATCCGACCGCCCTGGACCGGGCGATCCGGCCGGGCGCCACGAAGCTCGTCTGGATCGAGACCCCGGGCAACCCGCTCTGGACGGTCACCGACATCGCGCAAGCCGCCCGCCTCGCGCAGGCGGCGGGCGCGCGGCTCGCCGTCGATTCCACCGCGGCCTCGCCGATCCACACCCGGCCGCTGACGCTGGGCGCCGACCTCGTGATGCACTCGGCCACCAAGATCCTGAACGGCCATTCCGACGTGGTGGCGGGCGTGCTCGCCGGGGCCCGGGCGGACGGGTTCTGGGAGCGCCTCGTCGCGATCCGCTCCGGCGGCGGCGCGATCCTGGGTCCGTTCGAGGCCTACCTGCTGATGCGCTCGCTGCGCACCCTGCCGTTGCGGGCGGCGGCGCAATCGGCCGGGGCCGCCGAACTCGCGCGCCGCTTCCAGGGGCACCCATGTCTCTCGCACGTGCTCTATCCCGGCCTGCCGGACGATCCCGGCCACGCGGTGGCGGCCCGGCAGATGGAGGGCGGCTTCGGCTTCATGCTGTCGATCCGGGTGCGCGACGGCGAGGCGGCGGCGATCCGCGCGGCGGCGCGGGTGCGGCTGTGGAAGCGGGCCACCTCCCTCGGCGGCGTCGAGAGCCTGATCGAGCACCGCGCCTCGGTGGAGGGACCGGACTCGCCCTGTCCGCCCGATCTCTTGCGCCTCTCCACCGGGATCGAGGCGGTGGACGACCTGTTCGCCGACCTCGACGCGGCCCTGCGGGGCGCCTGAACGTTTCGGTGGTGCCGCGGAGGGCGTTCGCGCGTTGGTGCGGCAGATCCCGACCCGGATTCCTTGCCCGATTACCCTTGACCGATTCCCTGCCCGGATGCCGGGGCGGGATCATGCCCCGAGAGACCACCCGACCATGATGAAGCCCGTCCTCCTCTCCGGAGCCCTCGCCCTCCTGCTCCTCGGCGCCCCCGCCCGGGCCGAGGGCGGGCCGCCGGACCTGAACATCGAGCGGACCTGCAAGTCGGCGGCGTCCGCGAGCGTCAGCGACAATGCCAGCCAGGAGGGGTGCCTGCGCTCCGAGCGGGCCTCCCGCGACGAGGTCAAGCGCCGCTGGAGCGAATTCACCCCGGCCGCCAAGCGCCAGTGCGAGAAGCAGTTCGAGGCGGGCGGCTTCCCGTCCTACGTCGAGATGGTGACCTGCCTCGAACTCGCGAGCGGTACCGGCCTGCCGAAGCAGCCCGACGATCCGCGCGCCGGCCGGGGCGCCAGCAGCGTCACGAAGGAGCCGAGCCCCGCCCAGCGCACCGACCCGATCAAGGTGCTCGAGCAGAAGTAGGACGACACGCCCACCTCAGCGCGACGAGACCGGGACCTCGTCGGCGATCCAGGCGGGCTGCGGCCGGCCGCGGCCGGGCTCGGGCGCCCCGCCCCGGCTGTGGGCCAGGGCGGTGAGCTCCGGGGCGCGGGCGGTGTCGTCCACCGTCAGGAACAGGCGGCGGCCCTGCGAGATCCGGCCGAGGCGGGCGCTGCTGGTCAGCACGCTCTGGGCCGGGCTCGACAGCAGGCCGATCACCACCGGCGCCATCCAGAGGGCGAGCCAGACATCGCCGGCCCAGGCGAGGCCGGCCGCCAGGAGGGCGCCCGCCACGAGGGTGTCGACCTGGAGCCGGCAGGCTTCGGCCCAGGGCACGCGGCGGTCGTCGCGGACCTGCGCGTCCCAGCGCACCACGCGGCCGACGAAGGTGGTGGCGACGGCGCCCGCCGCGAACAGGGTCATCACCGGCCAGAGCAGGACCCAGACCGCCTGTTCGAGGGCGGCGCTCTTCAGGAGCGATGCGGTGCCGCCGAAGGCCGCGCGCCGTTCGCGCGAAGCCAGGACGTGGCCGAGGCTGAGGAGTTTCGGCAGGGCCAGAATCGCCAGGACGAGGGCGGCCAGCGCATGGGCGGCGGCGCCCGTTCCGGTGAGACCGTAGCCGAGGAGGCCGAGGTCGCCGCTCCGCGCCGCCTGGAGCGTTCCGAGGGCGAGGAACAGGACCCAGAGCGGGCAGGCCATGTAGGACAGGATGCCGACGGCGAGGTGCCAGCGGCTGGCCGGGCGCAGGCCGGGCATCGCGGTGACGCGCAGATGCTGCATGTTGCCCTGGCACCAGCGGCGCTCGCGCCCGAGGAGATCGACGAGGTTCGTGGGCATCTCCTCCCAGGTGCCGCCCATCTCCGGGAGCAGGCGGACCTCCCAGCCGGCCCGGCGCAGCAGCGCCCCCTCGACGATGTCGTGGCACAGGATCTCGCCGCCGAGCGGCGCCTTGCCGGGCAGGACGGGGAGCTCGGCGTTGTCGGCGAAGGCCGCGACCCGCAGAATCGCGTTGTGGCCCCAGTAGCTGCCGTCCGGCCCCTGCCAGGTCTCCAGGCAGCGGATCGCCAGAGGCGCGTAGAGCCGCACGGCGAATTGCTGGATGCGGGCGAACAGGGTGTCGCGCCCGGTGGCGTAGGACACGGTCTGGATCAGGCCGACGCGGGGGCTCTCCTCCATCAGCCGGGCCAGGCGGCGCATGGCGCTGCCGGTCATCAGGCTGTCGGCGTCGAGCACGATCATGAAGTCGTATTCGGGCCCGTGGGTCTTGCAGAACTCGGCGATGTTGCCGGCCTTGCGGCCGGCATTGTCCCGGCGCCGGCGGTAGCGGATCCGCGGCAGGCCGGGGCCGTGCTGGCGGGTCCAGGCCTCGATGCGCGCGAATTCATGCTCCTCCACCGCCGCGATGGCGCCGTCCCGCGTGTCGGAGAGGACGAAGATGTCGATGTCGCCGCCATCGCCCCCGGCCCGCTGCAGCGAGCGGGCCATCACGCGCAGGGCCGCGAACACCGCGACCGCGTCCTCGGCGTGGATCGCCACGACCGCGGCCGTGCGGCTCAGGCCCGAGGCCTCCGCCGGGATGGTGAGGGAGCGGCGCTCCAGGGCGGATTTCGCCCGGTCGCCGAAGGCCGTGGCGACGAGGCCGTAGACGTATTGCCAGGCCACGAAGGCCTGCCAGGTCATGACGAGGGCGAACAGCCCCAGCAAAGCCGCGCCGAGGAGACCGGACGGCGTTCCGTAGGCGGCCAGCGCCAGGGCGGTGACGGCCGCTCCCAGGGCGAGCGGCGGCAGGGCCAGCAGCAGGCGGCGGCCCAGGAAGCCGGCGGGCGAAAGGGCGGACGAGGGGGCGGAAGCTCCGGCGGCCGCCTCGGGAGCGATTTCCAGCGGACCCGGGATTTCGGCAGCCGAAGCGTCGTGCGACAACCTGTGGGACATGGGGCGCGGGAAACTCGAAGGAGGGACACCGCGATCCACCACCGGGCGCGATGCCGGCGAAGGGGAAGCGATGCACGATGGCGAGGGTCTCGAAGGATCCGGGTGGACCGTACCCTTCTCGCGGCGGCAGGCCCTGCGGACCACGCTCAGCGCGGCCGTCGGGATGATCCTGCCTACCGCGCATGATCTGAATGCGGGCCGAACGCGCGCGGAGGCCCTCGACCCCATAACATTCGAGGCCGTGAAGGCGAAGGCGCGCACCCTCGCGGCAGGCCCCTACCGGGCGCCGCAGGACGATCTGCCGCCGGCCCTGGCGGGACTGTCCTATGACGGCTACCGCGCCATCACCTTCCGGCCGGAGGCGAGCCTGTCCCTCGGCCGCCGCTTCTCGGCCCAGCTGTTCCATCGCGGCTTCCTGCAGCGCAAGCGCGTCGCCCTGTACCTGCAGCCCCGCGACGGCCCGGCCCGGGCCATCCCCTACGCGCCGGACCTGTTCGACCTCGGGCCGGACCTGAAGGGGCAGAGCTTCGCGCCGGATCTCGGCTTTGCCGGCTTCCGGCTGCACTACGCCTTCGCGGACGACCGGCCGGGCGACCAGGAGGAATTCCTGGTCTTCCTCGGCGCCTCCTACTTCCGGCTGCGCGGGTTCGGCCAGGAATACGGACTCTCGGCCCGCGGCGCCGCGATCCGCACCGGGGGACCGGGCGCGGAGGAATTCCCGGACTTCACCGCCTTCTGGATCCGCGAGCCGGAAGCCGAGTCCCGGACCATCGAGATCTGGGCGCTGCTCGACTCACCGAGCCTGGCCGGGGCCTACCGCTTCCGCGTAGAGCCCAGCGACCCCTCGGTGATGCGGGTCGAGGCGTCGCTGCACCCCCGCGCCGCCCTCGACCATCTCGGGCTCGCCCCCCTCACCAGCATGTTCCTGCACGGGGAAAACGGGCCCGGCGGACGCGGGGCCGAGCCGTTCGACGATTTCCGTCCGCAGGTGCATGATTCCGACGGACTGTCGGTGGTGACCCGGGGCGAGCGGCTGTGGCGGCCTCTCGTCAATGGCCGGGCGCAGCCGCAGATCTCGGCCTTCGGGGTCGACCCGCTGGAGGGCTTCGGCCTGCTCCAGCGCGCGCGCGACTTTCCCGCCTATCTCGACGTGCAGGCCCGGCACGAGGCGCGCCCCGGGCTCTGGGTCACGCCGGAATCGGGGTTCGGAGCCGGTGCGGTCCGGCTGTTCGAGATCCCGTCGCGCGAGGAGTACATGGACAACATCGTGGCGGCCTTCGTGCCCGGCGCCTCCGTACCGGCCGGGACCGAGCGGAACGTGTCCTACCGTCTCACGACGATCGGCGCGGAGCCGGCGGCGGCCGTGCCCGGTCTCCTCGGCCGCGTCGTCTCCACGCGCGTCGGCTCGGCCGAGCGCCTGCGCCCGACGACGCCGCCGAGCCCGCATCGCAGACTCTACGTCGTCGATTTCGCGGGGCCGGGCCTGCCCGCCGACCGTGGGACGGTGCTGGCCGCCGACGTCTCGGCGAGCGCCGGCACCCTGGTCGACCCGGTGGTGGAGTTCGTGCCTCAGACCGGCGGCTGGCGGCTCTACGTCGAGTGGCGCCCGCCCGCGCCGATGCCGGCCGGCGACGCGATCCTGCGCGCCCGCCTCGTCCAGGACGGCCGCGCCGTGACCGAGACCTGGGACATGGTCGCCTGAGGTTCCGGCGGCCTCGGGCCGATCGGGGCGGGGGGACCGGAGACGGGGTCCGTCCGGGGCCTCGCCGCGGAAGGCTGGAAAAATCGGCCGAAGCGCGTGAGGCGTCCCGGCAGGGACGAGCCGGCAGGGCGTGCAGGGTTTCTCGAGGCGCCGGGTTTGACCGCCCGGTGGGCGGCCCTGTAGACACCCGGCCCCACCCGGAGACGCCTCATGGCCGCCATCAACACGAGTCTCGCCGCCGAACTCGGCGTCGCGGAATGGCAGGTGAAGGCCGCGGTCGACCTGCTCGACGGCGGCGCGACGGTGCCGTTCATCGCCCGCTACCGCAAGGAGGTCACCGGCACCCTGGACGACGCGCAGCTGCGCACCCTGGAGGAGCGCCTCGCCTATCTGCGCGACCTGGAAGCCCGCCGGGCCGCCGTGCTGGAGGCGATCGAGGCCCAGGGCAAGCTGGAGGCCGGGCTGAAGGCCCGGATCCTCGCCGCCGACACCAAGGCCCGGCTGGAGGACCTCTACCTGCCCTTCAAGGTGAAGCGCCGGACGAAGGCGCAGGTCGCCCGCGAGGCCGGGCTCGAACCCCTCGCCGAAGCCCTCCTCGCCCGGCCCGAGCAATCCCCCGAGGGCGCCGCCCGGGCCTACGTCGATGCGGGCAGGGGCGTCGCCGACGTCGAGGCCGCCCTGGAGGGCGCGCGCGCCATCCTGATCGAGCGCTTCAGCGAGGACCCGGAGCTGGTCGGCGCGCTGCGCGAGACCGGCTGGCAGCGCGGCCGGATGGTCGCCACCGTGAAGGCCGGCAAGGCCGCCGCCGGCGAGAAGTTCTCGGATTACTTCGACTTCTCGGAAGCCCTCGCGAAGCTGCCCTCGCATCGCATCCTCGCCCTGTTCCGCGGCGAGAAGGAGGAGGTGCTCGACCTCGCCATCGCCGACGCGCTGGGCGAGGCGCCGGCCAAGGGCCAGCCCGGATCGCAGGAACTGCGCATCGCGAAAACCTTCGGCATCCGCGACCAGGGACGGGCGGGCGACGCCTTCCTGATGGAGACGGTCCGGCGCGCCTGGAGGACCCGCCTGAAGCCCGCCCTCGACACGGACCTGCGCGCCCGCCTCTGGGCGGTGGCCGAGGCCGGCGCGGTCACGGTCTTCGCCGGAAACCTGCGCGACCTCCTGCTCGCGGCCCCGGCCGGGACGCGGCCGACCCTCGGACTCGACCCGGGCTTCCGCACCGGGGTGAAGGTCGCGGTGGTCGATGCCACCGGCAAGGTGGTGGCCACCGACACGATCTACCCGCACGAGCCGCGCCGCGACTGGAACGGCGCCCTGATCGCCCTGGCCAAGCTCTGCCGGGCGCACAAGGTGGAGCTCGTCGCCATCGGCAACGGCACCGCCTCGCGGGAGACCGACAAGCTCGCCGCCGAGCTCATCGCCAAGCAGCCCGAGCTGAAACTCACCAAGGTGATGGTCTCGGAGGCCGGCGCCTCGGTCTACTCGGCCTCCGCCTATGCCAGCGCGGAGCTGCCCGAGCTCGACGTCTCGATCCGCGGCGCGGTCTCCATCGCCCGGCGCCTGCAGGATCCCCTGGCCGAGCTCGTCAAGATCGAGCCGAAGGCCATCGGCGTCGGCCAGTACCAGCACGATCTGGCCGAGGGGAAGCTCGCGCGCTCCCTCGACGCCGTGGTGGAGGATTGCGTGAACGGCGTCGGGGTCGACGTGAACACCGCATCGGCGCCGCTGCTGGCGCGGGTCTCGGGCCTGACCGCGCGGGTCGCTTCCAACATCATCGTGCATCGGGACGCCCACGGCCCGTTCCGCAGCCGCGCCAGCCTGAAGAAGGTGGCGGGGCTCGGGCCCAAGGCCTACGAACTCGCCGCCGGCTTCCTGCGCATCCGCGACGGGAGCGATCCCCTCGACGCCTCGGGCGTGCACCCGGAGGCCTACCCGGTGGTGCGCCGGATCCTGGCCGCCACCGGCCAGCCGATCCAGGCGCTGATCGGCAATACCGGCGCGCTGCGGAGCCTGGACCCGAAAACCTTCACCGACGCGACCTTCGGCCTGCCCACCGTCACCGACATCCTGTCGGAGCTGGAGAAGCCGGGCCGCGACCCGCGCCCGGCCTTCAGGACCGCGACCTTCCAGGAGGGCGTCGAGAAGATCTCCGACCTGAAGCCGGGCATGCGCCTCGAGGGCGTCGTCACCAACGTGGCGGCCTTCGGCGCCTTCGTGGATGTCGGGGTGCACCAGGACGGGCTGGTGCACATCTCGATGCTGGCCGACCGCTTCGTGAAGGACCCGCGCGAGGTGGTGAAGCCCGGCGACGTGGTGCAGGTGCGGGTGGTCGAGGTCGACCCCAACCGCAAGCGCATCGCCCTCACCATGCGCTCGGACGAAGCCGGTGCTCCGCGTCCCGCCGCCCGCCGCGAGGCGCCGGCCGCTCCGCCGGCGAGACCCGCCCCGCGGGCGGCATCGGCACCGGCCCCCGAGGCGGGCGGCGCCCTGGCCGAGGCCCTGCGGCGCGCGGCCCTCGCCAAGGGAATGCCGAAGCGCTGAGCGCCGCCGCGCGGGCAGACCTCGCTGCGTCAGGCCCGTCGGGGTCCGGTATCAGTGGAAGAACGGCAGCGCGTGCGGCGCGTAGAGGCCGAAGCCGAGGAGGGCCAGCCCGGCGATGCCCAGGAGCCCGCCGCCGACCACCAGGGCGAAGATGCCGGTGATGACCTCCGCCGAGGCCAGCACGATGCCGATCTGGAAGGCGGCCGAGGCGAACTCGTAATGGTGGTAGCGGTGCAGGGCGAGGTCGCGCACCTCCTGCGAGTGCCGCGCCTTCTCGGCCAGTTCCTTGCGCCCCTCGCCGGTGGCGGGCTCGCTGTCCCAGCGGGCCATGGTCTTGGCCCACTCGGCGCGCTTGGCCTTCACCGCCTCGGAATTCGCCACCTCCGGCGGCAGCAGCGCCAGGGTCTCGTCGGCGGTCTTGAGGACGGTGCCGCGGATGGTGCGGGCCTGGAAGTAGGCCCATTGGTTGGAGGCCTCGACATTGGCCCCGAGGGCATCGGTCTGCGCACCCTTCGCCAGGGTCTCGGCCAGCGCCAGGAACAGCGCCAGCACCGAGATCAGCAGCGCCACGCGCTTGTTCGAACTGCCGCCCGCCCCGTGACCACCCGACATGCTGCCTCCTCCTGATCTGGACGGCGGCAGTCACACCCGATTGCGCCGGCGAGCGCAAGACGCTTTCCCGTCAGCCCGGAAAACCGGCGCTAGTTCGGAAACACGTGGCCGCCGGTGATCCGCAGGCCCACCGGGCTGCCGGCGGCGAAGCGGTGGGTGTCGGCGGCCTCCACCACCACGGTCTTGCCCTCGGGCCGGTCGACCTCGATACGCTGGCGCCCCTGGGTGCGGTAGGACGAGCGCACGACGCCCTGGAGATGCGCCCCGTCGCCGTCCGCGAACTGGAGCTGCCAGGGGCGGGCATAGAGCTTGACCGGGCCGACGAGGCCGCCGGGTGCCCGCACCGGAGTCAGGCGGCCATCGACGCGGACCTCGCCCCCTTGGGCGATCGCCTCGACCTCGATCGTGTCGCCGAGGAACTTCAGCACGGTGGCGGAGACCGGCGCCTCCTGGACCTCGTCCGGCGTGCCGACCTGTTCCAGGCGGCCCTTGTCGAGCACGGCGACCCGGTCGGAGAGCTCCAGGGCCTCGTCCTGGTCGTGGGTGACGAAGATGGTGGTCTGGCCGGTGCGGTCGTGGATCTCGCGCAGCCAGCGGCGCAGATCCTTGCGCACCTGGGCGTCGAGGGCGCCGAACGGCTCGTCGAGCAGCAGGACGCGGGGCTCCACCGCCAGCGCCCGGGCCAGCGCGATGCGCTGACGCTGGCCGCCGGAAAGCTGGCTCGGATAGCGGTCGGCGAAGCCGGAGAGCTTGATGAGATCGAGGAGGTCGCCGACCCGGCGCTTGATCTCGGCCTTGGCCGGACGCTCGGACCGCTTCCGGGCGTTGAGCCCGTAGGCGATGTTCTCGGCCACGCTCATGTGCTTGAACAGGGCGTAGTGCTGGAACACGAAGCCCACCGCGCGCTGCTGCACGGGGAGCCGGGTCGCGTCCTCGGCTCCGAACACGATGCGGCCGTCATCGGGGAAATCGAGGCCCGCGATGATGCGCAGCAGCGTGGTCTTGCCCGAGCCCGAGGGGCCGAGCAGGGCCAGGAGTTCGCCGGCCCGCACGTCCAGCGAGAAGTCGTGCAGCACGGCGGCCGTGTCGAAGGTCTTCGAGAGGTTCTCGACGCGGATGGCGGTGGAGCCGCCCGCCCGCTCGGAGGCCCCCCCCTCAGTGGCCCCGGGCACCGGCCTTGATCTCGTCGGCGTAGCGCCATTCGAGGAGGGATTTGACGAGGAGGGTGACGAGGGCGAGGCCGGCCAGGAGGGAGGCGACGGCGAAAGCGGCAACGAAGTTGTACTCATTGTAGAGGATCTCCACGTGGAGCGGCAGGGTGTTGGTGAGGCCCCGGATGTGGCCGGAGACCACCGAGACCGCGCCGAATTCGCCCATCGCGCGGGCATTGCAGAGGAGCACGCTGTAGAGGAGGCCCCAGCGGATGTTGGGGAGCGTCACCGTCCGGAAGGCGTGCCAGCCGGAGGCGCCGAGCGTCAGGGCCGCCTCCTCCTCCGCCGTGCCCTGCTCCTGCATCAGCGGGATGAGCTGGCGGGCGACGAACGGGAAGGTGACGAAGATGGTCGCCAGCACGATGCCCGGCACCGCGAAGATGACCTGCAGGTCGTGGGCGAGCAGCCAGGGGCCGAGGAGGCCCTGCGCCCCGAAGACCAGCACGTAGATCAGGCCCGAGACCACCGGCGAGACCGAGAACGGCAGGTCGATCAGCGTGACCAGCAGGTTCTTGCCCCAGAACTCGAACTTGGCGATGGCCCAGGAGGCCATGATGCCGAAGACGAGGTTGAAGGGGACGGCGATGGCCGCTGTCAGCAGGGTCAGGCGGATCGCCGCGTGGGCGTCGGCCTCCGTGAAGGCCGCCAGGTAGGCGCCGAAGCCCTTGGCCAGCGCCTGGGCGAACACGGTGACCAGGGGCAGCACCAGGAACAGGGCCAGGAACAGGATCGCGACCGTGATCAGCAGGCCCCGGATCCAGAACCCCTCGGTGACCACGCTGGCCGGCCGGGCCTCGGTCAGGGTCACGGGGGCGAAGGTCTCAGACATAGCCGAATCTCCGTCGGCTCCAGGCCTGGATCAGGTTGATGGCGAGGAGGGTGAGGAACGAAATGCCGAGCATGATCGTCGCGATGGCGCAGGCGCCGCCGTAATCGTACTCGGACAGCTTGATGACGATGAGGAGCGGCGCGATCTCGGAGACGTAGGGCAGGTTGCCCGCGATGAAGATGATCGAGCCGTACTCGCCGACTCCCCGCGCGAAGGCGAGGGCGAAGCCCGTGAGCACCGCCGGGATCAGCGGCGGCAGCACCACCCGCACCAGGGTGTGGGCGCGGCCCGCTCCGAGGGTGGCCGAGGCCTCCTCGATCTCCTTGTCGATCTCGGCGATCAGCGGCTGCACGGTGCGCACGGCGAAGGGCAGGCCGATGAACACCATGGCGATGTAGATGCCCACCGGGGTGTAGGCCGCCTCGATCCCGAGCCGCGCCAGCTGCGCGCCGACGAGGCCGTTGGGGGCGTAGAGGGCGGCCAGCGCGATGCCGGCGACGGCCGTGGGCAGCGCGAAGGGCAGGTCGACCACCGCGTCGACGATGCGACGCCCCGGGAACCGGTAGCGGGTCAGCACCCAGGCGATGAGGAAGCCGAACACCGAGGCGGTCAGCGCCGCCAGCAGCGAGACGCCGAAGCTGACCCGCAGGGCGCTGGCGACCCGCGGATCGGTGGCGACCTCCCAGATCCCCGCCAGGCCGAGACCGGAGGCCCGGGTGACCAGGGCCGCCAGGGGCAGCAGCACGATCAGGCCGAGGCAGGTGAGGGTGTAGCCGAAGGCGAGCCCGAAACCGGGGATCACGCTCGGGCGGAGAAAGCGCCGCTTGGCGCGCTTGGGCGGAGCCATGGGGGTATCCTGTTGCAAGGGCGAACCCCCTCCCGGCGCAGGCCTCGGGCCCCGCGCAGGGAGGGGGCGACGGGGCGCTGCGTCAGCGTCCCGCCTTGCTCAGCTGGTCGAACAGGCCCCCGTTGTCGAAATTCTTCTTCTGGATCTCGTCCCAGTCGCCCTGCAGGTCCTCGATCTTGAACAGCTTCAGCTCGGGCAGCTGCGCCAGATCCTCGGGCTTGGCCGCCGCCCGGTTGAGCGGACGGTAATGGTGCTTGGCGAAGATGGCCTGCGCCCGGTCCGAATAGAGGAACTGGAGATAAGCCTCGGCTTGGCGACGGGTTCCCTTCTTGTCGACATTGGCGTCGACCAGGGCGACCGGCGGCTCGGCGTAGATCGAGGTCGGCGGCACCACGACATCGAACTTGTCGCGGCCGAATTCCTCGAAGACGAGGTAGGCCTCGTTCTCCCAGGTGGGCAGCACGTCGCCCAGGCCCCGCTGCGCGAAGGTCACGGTGGAGCCGCGGGCGCCGGTGTCGAGGACGGGAACGTTCTTGTAGACCTCGCCCACGAAGGCATTGGCCTTGTCGGCGTTCCTGCCTTCCTTCTCGTAGGCGTAGCCCCAGGCCGCGAGGAAGTTCCAGCGCCCGCCCGCCGAGGTCTTGGGGTTCGGCGTGATGACCTTGATGTCGGGCTTCACGAGGTCGCCCCAGTCCTTCACGCCCTTCGGATTGCCCTTGCGCACGAGGAACACCACCGTGGAGGTGTAGGGCAGGCCCTGGTTGGGCAGCTTGGTGCGCCAGTCGGGGACGATCTTCTTCGAGATCCGGCTGATCGCGTCGATGTCGGACGGAATGCCGAGGGTCACCACGTCGGCCGGGATGCCGTCGATCACGGTCCGGGCCTGCGAGCCCGAGCCGCCATGGGCGGCGCGCACCGTGAGGGTCTCGCCGGTCCTGGCCTTCCACTCCTCGGAGAAGGCCGCGTTGATCTCACGGTAGAGCTCGCGGGTCGGATCGTAGGAGACGTTCAGGAGCTCGGTCTGGGCGCAGGCCAGGGTGGGCGCGAGCAGGGCCGCGGCGAGGCCGGCGCCGAGCAGGAGCGCATGGCGGCGGGGGCGTCCGGTGGTCCGGGAAGAAGTCTCGCTCACGGGGGGGGGCTCCGAATCTGGCTTAGGCGGCCGGAGCGGAAGCAACCGCCTCACCGTTCCGGCGACGCTGGTTTCGTTCGTTTTAACGAACGTTGTCAAGCACCACGGCTCGGCGGGACAAGGCGGCCGGAACAGATCCGTTCCCCGCATTCGCTCTGGCGGAGGATGCTTTTTCGCGAAGGAGAACGGAGTCCTCTCTCCGAACGCCGCGAGAGAAGAACCTGTTCGTTGTCCGCGGGTTCTATAGAAAGGACGTTGCGCCAGATTTTATCCGGTCACGGGACATCGGCCGGTGCGCATAGCATGGCTGTCGGCCGCGCCTGGCTGCGTGCCGATTCCCGTGCCGCGGTCGCCATGGCACCGGGGCGAGGCCCGACGCGCCTCGGCGATCGAACGGCGCGGGCAGCGGGACGGATCGATTCGTTGGAAGGTTTGGGTGCGCCGGCCTCGCGCGTCGGCGCGAAACGTCCGGCCGCTCAGTCCGCCGCGACGGCGATCAGCGAGAACAGGGACGCCAGCAGGATGTTGCCGACGACGACGAGGGCGAGCGTGATCATGGAGCGGCTTCATGTGAGCGCGCCGCGGAGTGCATGCGCGCGTCGGATCAACGCTCACCTACCCGTCCCGGCGTGAACCGTCAGTGAATTCCCGCACAGGACACGGGAACATCCGGAAACGCGGTAAACGCGCCACACCGCGTGGGCTCAGCCCTTTCTCTTGCCGAGGCGCGCGAGCAGCGCCTCGAGCCGTGCGCCCGGCGGATCGGCCAGGATGTCGGCGTAGGCCGTGCGCAGGGCGTGCCCGAGGTGACGGCGGATGCCGGGGCTCAGCGTCGGCATGACGGGACGCGCCGCATCCGTGTCCGAATCGCATTCGCTTCGGGTCTTGGGCATGAATCGGACCCCGTCCTCGACCATCCGCGGCGTGCCGGAGGCAGACGCGGCCGAAGCGTGACAATCGCACCGATCGGTTAAGGATAAGCTGACGCTACGAGGATCCGCCTCCGTCGCCGCCCGACGGCGCGACGTGCCTTATCAAAGGTTGTCAAGCGCTTCGGATCGAAGGGCGGTGTTAAAAAAATCCTCCGCGGTCGACCGCATGGGGAAACAGCGATCGGACAAAGACTTGGCCGTTCGGAACCGGGACGCCCGAGGGTCGGGATGGCTAACGGATGGTTTCCGGTTGTGGACGAATCCGGTGAGATTCGCTTACAACATCCAAGCTCACGGCGCCGCAGAGTGGTTGTTTTCGAACTCCCGCAACCAACAACGGGAATTATAACCGGCATGCAGAATATTACAATTACAGACCGGGAACGTGATGCTGTATTAGCCGCGCTTCGCTATTATCAATTCTATCGGCTTCAGGGACATCCGTTTAGTCCGCATCAGGATCACCTGATCGACGCAATCGCGAGCGATTCCGGCGATGCACTCGATCTCGCGGAGATTGATGATCTGTGCGCCGGCCTGCACGGCAACGATCACGCCCTCGCGGCCGTCACCAGCGCCTGAGTTCGTCGCCTGCGCGCGGGGCGAACGCCGTCCGACACCCGCGCCGACACCCGCGCCGGCCCCTGAGCGACGGGGCCAGCGCTTCCCCGGCACTCTGCCGGCGCCGCGTCTCAGGGCGCGCTGTCCACCTGCTTCTGCGCCCGGTCCACCGCCTCGCCACAGGCCTTGGCATCGCCTTTCTTGTCGGCGGTACGCGCCTCGTCGAGGGCCACCTTCGCCTGCAGCGCCTTGTCGCCGCCCTTTCCGGCCTCCGCCGACTTTTCCGGGGGGGCGGCCTCGGCCGAGGCGCCGCCGCCGCTTCCCGTGACACCCTGGCCGCCCCGGGCGCTGGCCGCGGCCTTGCCGCTGGTGTTGGCGGAAATCGCCTCCTTGGCCAGATCCTTCACCGGCCCCTCGAGCGTCGCGATCCGGTCGCCGCAGGGAGAGGCGAGGGCGGGCGCCGCACCCGCGGCGAGGAGACCGGCGGCGAGACACCCGGCAACGGGCCACACGAAACGCGTCATCGATTGCTGTCCTTGATTCGGAAGGTGGGGCCGGCCCGACCGGGCCGCCTGCGTCGCGGGGTCAACCCACGGGGGCGAGGCCGGGCTCCCTTCGCGGAGCGGGAAATGCGAGGGCGGAAGAAGCGAAAACGGGAGAACACCCGCCGACGCAGCCCCCATGGGTACGACACGACGACGGAGTTCGGCTCGCCGGGAGCGCGTCGCCCCCTGCGGGGCGACCGGCGAGAGACGACGGCCGGAGACGAATCGGGGCGCAGGACGGCGGGTGGCCGTCCTGCGCCCCGGTACCCTTCCTAGCCAGAGGACGTTCCCGGGCAGGGGATCTGCCCAGGTAGGGGATCTGCCCAGGCAGGGGAGGGCGATACCCGATCAGGCGCTCAGCTGATCGCGAATGGGCAGCTGCCGGATGCGCCGGCCGGTGGCGGCGAAGATCGCGTTGGCGATCGCCGGGGCCACGGGGGGCACGCCGGGCTCGCCGACGCCGCCGAGCGGCGCGGTGAAGTCCGGATTCGGCAGCAGGTGGACGTGGATCTCCTTCGGCGCCGCGTCGATGCGGGTGATCTCGTAGCCGTCGAAGTTGTTCTGCTGCGCGCGCCCGTCCTTGAAGGTGATCTCCGCCGAGAGCGCGAGGCCCATGCCCATGACGACCGCGCCCTCCATCTGCGAACGGATCCGCTCCGGATTGACCTGCGGCCCGCAATCGACGGCGATGTCGACGCGCTTGACCCGCACCTCGCCCTTGGGACCGACCGCCACCTCCGCCGCCACCGCCGTGTGGGTGACGAAGCTGTAATGGCCGGCGATCCCGAGGCCGGTGCCCTTCTCCATCTTCCGGCCCCAGCCGATGCCCTTGGCGGCCGCCTCGATGGTCCGGCGCAGGCGCCCCGTATCGATGGGGTAGCGGGCCGGATCCTCGCCGTAGTTCCAGACGTCGCTGATGCTCGTCGGGTCGATGACCCGGTCGGGGCCGAGCAGCGCGAGCAGGTATTCCTTCGGATCCTTGCCCGCCGCATGCGCGAGCTCGGCCACGAAGGACTGGATCGCGAAGGCGTGCGGGATGTTCGAGACCGAGCGGAACCAGCCGATGCGCACATGGGCATCCGCCGCCGGGTTCTCGAGGCGGATGTTGGGGATGTTCAGCGGGGTGTTGGTCAGGCCCATGCCGAGCTCGAAGGGCAGCTCGTGCTTGGGGTCGGGGGCGAAGATCGAGCCGATGGTGGGCGCCGCCGAGCGGTGCAGCCAGGCGACCGGCATGCCCTTGTCGTCGAGTCCGGCCTCCAGGCGCTCCACCGAGATGGTGTGGTAGTAGCCGTGGTGGAGATCGTCCTCGCGGGTCCAGATCAGCTTGACCGGGGCACCGTCGACGGCTTGGCTGCACAGGGCGGCTTCCAGCACGTAGTCGGGCTTCGACTTTCGGCCGAAGCCGCCGCCGAGCAGCGTCACGTTCACCCGGACCTTGTCGGCGGGGAGGTTCAGCTTCTTGGCCAGCCGATCATGGGTCGCCTGAGGGGCCTGCGTATTGGCCCAGGCCTCGCAGAATCCGTCCTTGATCCGCACGGTGGCGGCCGGCGGTTCCATCGGGGCCTGGACGAGGTGAGGCACGAAGTACTCGGCCTCGACCTTGGTCTTGGCCTTCGCCATGGCGCCGGCCACGTCGCCCTGGTCGCGCACGACCTTGCCGGGGGCACGCGCCGCCTTCTCCAACTCGCCCCGGAAGGCGACCGAATCGTAACCGGCATTCGGGCCGTCGTCCCAGGTGATCTTCAGGGCCTCGCGGGCCTTCATCGCCGCCCAGGTGTTCTTCGCGACGACCGCGACGCCGCCGACGGGCTGGAACTCGGACGGGATCTCGGGCGCGTCGATCTTGAAGATCTTCACGACGCCGGGGACCTTCTTCGCCTCCGTGTCGTCGAAGCTCACCACCTTGCCGCCATAGACGGCGGGGCGGGCGACCAGGCCGTACAGCATCCCGTCGAGGCGGGTGTCGATGCCGTACATCGCGCGGCCCGTGGTGAAGTCGTGGTTGTCGATGAGGCCGATCTTGCCCTTGCCGATGTAGCGGAAGGCGTCCTGCTTCTTGAGCGTCACGCTCTCGCGGGCCGGCACCGGCAGTTCGGCCGCCGCCGCCGCAATCTCGCCGTAGCCGATCGTGCGCTTCGACCTGGCGTGGGTGAGAACCGAGTTCTCGGCCTTCACCTCGCCAGCCGGCACGCCCCATTGCTTGGCGGCGGCCTGGACCAGCATGGCGCGGGCCGCGGCGCCCGCGTGGCGCAGGTGCGGGAAGAAGTGGCGCAGCGAGCGCGACCCGTCCGTGTCCTGGTTGCCGAAGCGAACCTCGTCGCCCCAGGCCTGGGCGATCTTCACCTTCGACCAGTCGGCCTCGAGCTCGTCGGCCACCACCAGGGCGATGGAGGTGCGCACGCCCTGACCCATCTCGGAGCGGTGGCAGGTCACCGTCACGGTGCCGTCGGGGGCAATCGCGACGAACACCTTCGGATCGTCCTGCCAGCCATGCGGCATGGCGTCGGCGCCGTACTTCTTCGGCTCGTCCTTCTTGTCCTCGGCCTGGGCCGAATCCCGCCAGGACAGGGCGAGCACGAGGGCGCCCATCCCGCCGAGCAGGGCGCGGCGGCTGACATTGGCGAGCGCACTTTGCGCCAGCGCCGTCGGGGTGGAGCCGGCCTCGGCCGGAAGCGTGGCGTCGCCCGCCATGGTCTGCGCGTCGTGGATCACAGGCGCTCTCCCTTGTTCGCGGTCGGCTGCTGGCCAGCGGCCTGATGGATCGCGGCGCGGATGCGCGGGTAGGTGCCGCACCGGCACAGGTTCCCGCTCATCGCCTCGTCGATCTGCGCGTCGGTGGGCTTCGGGGTATCGGTGAGGAGGGAGGCCGCCTGCATCATCTGCCCGCACTGGCAGTAGCCGCACTGCGCCACGTTGAGATCGCGCCAGGCGACCTGGACCGGATGATTGCCGTCGGGGGACAGGCCCTCGATGGTGACGACGGCCTGCCCCTCGGCGGCCGAGACGGGGGTGACGCAGCCGCGCACGGCCGTGCCGCCGACATGGATGGTGCAGGCGCCGCAGAGGGCCTGCCCGCAGCCGAACTTGGTTCCGGTGAGCCCGACCTCGTCGCGCAGGTACCAGAGCAGCGGCATGTCGGGGTCGCCGTCGAAGCTGCGTTCAGCTCCGTTCACGGTCAGTTTGATCATCGGTGTATCCTGTCATGGATCAGGCCACGGGCCGGTCGGGATCGGCGTCACGCCAATCCGTCAACCGGCGGGAAGCCGTCGGGGTCACATGTCGGGCGTTCGGGGGCGTTGGCCGCCCCCCGGATGGGTCCTGAGGCACGGCGGCGGATCCAGCTCTCTCGGGAGAGCCGTCGCAGCGCACGAAGCCCCCACGCCCCGTACCTCGGAATGAATACAATTAAACGCGCGGTCCGTTGCGGCGCAACCGGACAGCCCCACCCTCATCCGTCACGGATTCGCCGATCCGGCTTCCATGTGCTGTTGCGCACGAGCCGAAGACGATGGTGTGATCCGAGGCACGGTTTCGCACGTTCACTCGCTCACGCATCGGCCCGACCCAAGAAGAATTGCCTGGTCCGGTCCGTATTCCCTCAGGTTTCGACGAGGCCGGTGCTGGCGCCCGACGCCTCGGAATCACCGGCGCCATGCGGCAGGGCGAGGTATTCCGACGAGCGCATCTCGATCAGCCTTGAGACCGTGCGGTCGAACTCGAAGGCCTCGCGGCCCTCGGTGGCCGTGTAGAGGTCCTGCGGCTCGGCGGCGGCCGAGGCGACGAGCTTCACGTGCCCGTCGTAGAGGGTGTCGACCAGGGTGATGAAGCGCTTGGCCTCGTTCCGGTTCTCCGGTCCCATCACGGGGATGTCGGAAACGATCACCGTGTGGAAGGCGCGGGCCACCGCCATGTAGTCGGAGGCGCCGAGGGGCCGGGCGCAGAGGTCGGCGAAGCCGAAGCGGGCGACGCCGCCGGTCTCCTCGGGCACCGGGACGTCGTGGCCCTTCACCCGCAGCGTCGCGGGCCGGCCCTTCGCCTTGCCGGTGAGACCCTTGAAGGCGGCCGCCAGGGCGGCCTCCGCCGCCGCATCCGCGGGGACGTGGTAGACCGAGGCCCCCCCGAGCTTCTCCAGCCGGAAATCCGTGCGGGCATCGAGGCGCAGCACGTCGACCCGCTCCTGCAGCTCGGCGATGAAAGGCAGGAACAGGGCGCGGTTCAGGCCGCCCTCGTAGAGCCGGTCGGGCTCGACGTTGGAGGTCGCCACCACGGTCACGCCGCGCTTGAACAGGGCGCCGAACAGGCGGCCGAGGATCATCGCGTCGGCGATGTCGGTGACGGTGAACTCGTCGAAGCAGAGCAGCGTCGCCTCGTCGGCCAGGGCGTCGGCGACCACGGGGATCGGATCGTCGCCCTTGGCGGTGCCGGCCTTCAGCGCCTGGCGGTGGGCGTGGATGCGCTCGTGCGCGTCGGCGAGGAAGCCGTGGAAGTGCACCCGGCGCTTCGGCTCGGGGGCGGCCTCGTGGAAAAGGTCCATCAGCATGGTCTTGCCGCGCCCCACCGAGCCCCAGATGTAGAGGCCCTTCGGCGGTGTCGCGGCGTCGTCCCGCCGACCGAACAGCCAGCCGAGGGCGCTGCCCTTGCGGGCGCGCTTGCGCCGGCCGAGTTCCAGCACCAGCCGGTCGAGGGCGCGCACGAGATGGATCTGCGCCGGGTCGCGCTCGATGGCGGCCGCGCGGACCAGGGCCTCGTAGCGGTCGGCGACCGGACCCGGGGACGCGGCGCCGGCCTTGGCCTGGCTCGACGGCTCGGAACCCGGAGGAAAGGGGGCGTTCACGGCGTGGGCGACCTGTTCGCGAAGGGATCGGGTTCGGGACCGAGCGGCCGGCGGGCCCGCCGGTCTGACGCGGTCACCACGCCGGATCAAGCCCCGGAAACCGTTCCGGCGCCGGACGCGCGGCTGCCGGTCGATTTGCTGCATTGCACAAACATGGCAGCGATGCCAAATCTGGTGGGCCTTGAGGGAGGCTACGCCCGGAACCGGCGCGCCGCGCGCGCCCTGAAACCGGAGACCGGCACCCGATGCCCGATACGCATCCGACCCTACACCCGCTCATCCGCCGCCTCTGGCCCAACGATGGCCCGGCGGTGGAAGCCTACTTCCTGCGGCTCGATCCGGAGACCCGCGCCAGCCGCTTCATGGGCGCCCTGAGCGACGCGGCCGCCGTCGCCTATGCGCGCAACGCCATGGGCGCCGAGGGCCTGATGTACGGCAGCTTCGTCGAGGGCACCCTGCGGGGCCTGGGCGAATTGCGGCCCGCCTCCGCGCCGCCGCCCGGCTTCGCCCTCGGCACGGAGGCGGAGGCCGCCTTCGCCGTGGAGAAGGCGTTTCGCCGCAACGGCCTCGGTCAGGCCCTGTTCGGCCGCATCGCCGCCGCCGCCCGCAATCGCGGCGTGCGCGACCTGCATGTGCGCTGCCTGCCCTGGAACCGGCCGATGCGGGGCCTGGCCGCCAAGGTCGGCGCGGACCTACGCATCACCGGCGGCGAGGCGGACGGCGCGCTCCACCTCGCGCGCCCGACCCCGGCCTCCCTGTGGCAGGAGGGCGTCACCGAGGCGGTGGATTTCACCCTCGCCCTCACGGCGGCGTGAGCGCGCCTTTTCCGGCCCTCGTCCCGGGGCTATCGTCGCCCACGACACACCGTCCGGCCGGGCTCCTCCCGCCCGCGACGGCCGAGGGCACATCATGATCGACGTTTCGCGGCGGAGCCTGTCCGCCCTCCTCGCCGGCATCGTCCTCCTGCCGGGCGTCGCCCAGGCCCAGGCCCGCCCCGATACCCGAGCGATGACCTGCGCCGAGGCCTCCGCCCTGGTGGCCCGGGCCGGCGCCATCGTGCTGAGTACGGGGCCGGTGACCTATGCGCGCTTCGTGCGCGACGGCGGGTTCTGCCCGCTGCCGGAAACCACCCAGCCGTCCTGGGAGATCACCCGGGACGACCCGAAGTGCTTCGTCGGCTATACCTGCCGCGACAAGTTCAACGAGGGCCAGGGCCGCGACTGAGACCGGCGCCGCCCCTCACGGGGTCATACGGCCAAGCTGCCATGTTGCCGCCCCGCCCACTGCCGATGCTCCCGGCCGAGACCCGTTCCGCCAGAGGACGGGCTCGCCGATGCGGGGCGTAGACATGGACCTGAGCGAGACCTCCCACACCACCCGCCCATCGAGCCGGCCGGCCGAGGCGCGTCTCGAGCGCTCCGTGGCCGATGCCCTGCGCGTCATCAGGGCCGCCTGCGACGAGCGGAACGAAGCCCCGGTGAAGGCCGCCCGGCGCCATCTCGCCGAGATCTACGGCGCCACCCGCCTCAGCCGGCAGCGCGAGCGCGGGCGCGCCTCCGCCTGAGGTCCCGCTACCGGGCCGGCCGCTCGGCGAGCCAGATGGTGTGGCGCGCGCCGCGCGCGCGCCCGGCCCGGACGCCGACCGCCTCGACCCGGAAGCCGCCCCGCGCCAGGCGCTGGGTGAAGGCGGGATCGGGATGGGCCGACCACACCGCCAGGACGCCGCCCGGACGCAGCGCCGCTCGCGCGGCGGCGAGGCCCGCGGCGTCGTAGAGCCGGTCGTTGGCGCGGCGCGTCAGGCCGTCGGGACCGTTGTCGACGTCGAGCAGGATCGCGTCGTAGCGGCCGCGCCCGGCGCGGATCACCTCGGCGACATCGGCCACCCGCGCCTCGGCGCGGGGGTCCGACAGCGCCGCGGCGGAGATCTCCGCCAGGGGGCCGCGACCCCAGTCCAGCACCGCCGGCACGAGCTCGGCCAGCACGATCCGAGCCTCCCCGGGCAGCGCGTCGAGGGCGGCCCGGAGGGTGAAGCCCATGCCGTAGCCGCCGATCAGCCAGCAGGCATTCGCCCGCGTCCCGAGCCGCTCGGCGGCCAGGGTCGCGAGCGCCTCTTCGGAGCCGCTGAGCCGGCTGTTCATCAGCTCGTTGTGGCCGAGCTGGATCGAGAACTCGGTGCCGCGCTGCAGCAGGCGCAGGGATTCCGTGCCGCCGGGAATCGGCGCGGTGTCGAGGACGACCCAGGGGATCACGGGCGGGGCTCGGGGCGAGGGGCGGTCATGCGACCCGGCTAGCACGGGCGGCGCACCGGATCACGCCATACCGCAACGCCGGCCCTCCCCCTTCGCGGAGCAGGTGGGCCGGGGCGAAGTCCCGCGAGCGGGGGCGACCGGTCCGGATCGCGCGCTGCCCCTCACCCGGTCGCTCCGCGACCACCCTCCCCCGCAGAGGGGGGAAGGGTTCTTGCAGGCTAGAACAGCCCCTCGATCTGCCCGTCGGCATCGAGGTGGATGCCCTCCGAGGCCGGGACCTTGGGCAGGCCCGGCATGGTCATGATCTCACCGCAGATCACCACGACGAAGCCGGCCCCCGCCGAGAGGCGCACGTCGCGCACCGCGATGAGGTGGCCCGAGGGGGCGCCCATCAGGCTCGGATCGGTGGAGAACGAGTACTGGGTCTTGGCCATGCAGACGGGCAGGTGGCCGTAGCCGTCCTTCTCGAACTGGGCGAGCTTGGTGACGGCCTTCGACTCCACCTGGATGTCGCCGGCGCCGTAGAGCTTGGTGGCGATGGCGAGGATCTTGTCGGTCAGTTTGGTCTCGGTCTCGTAGACGAAGGTCAGGGGCTTCTGCTCGCCCTCCGCCAGCTTGACCACCGCATGGGCGAGTGCCTCGGCGCCGGCGCCGCCCTCCGCCCAATGCTTGCAGGTGATGGCCTCGACCTGGAGCCTGTCCCGGCACAGCTCCTTCAGCTTGGCGTGCTCGGCATCGGTGTCGGCGTAGAAGTGGTTGACGCCGACGACGACGGGCAGCCCGAAGCTGCGCACGTTGGCGACGTGGCGCGCCAGGTTCGCGAACCCCTTCTCCAGGGCGTCGAGGTTCTCGGAGCCGAGTTCCTTCTTCGAGACGCCGCCATGCATCTTGAGGGCGCGCACGGTGGCGACGATGACCACCGCGGAGGGCTTCAGGCCCGCCTGGCGGCACTTGATGTCGATGAACTTCTCCGCGCCGAGATCGGCGCCGAAGCCGGCCTCCGTGACCACGTAGTCGCCGAGCTTGAGGCCGGCGCGGGTGGCGATCACCGAGTTGCAGCCATGGGCGATGTTGGCGAAGGGGCCGCCATGGATCAGGGCCGGGTTGCCCTCCAGGGTCTGCACGAGGTTGGGCTGCAGGGCGTCCTTCAGGAGCACCGTCATGGCGCCCGTGGCCTTGACGTCCTTGAGCGTCACGGGCTTGCGGTCGCGGGTCTCGGCGATGACGATGCGGCCGAGGCGCGCCTCGAGGTCGTCGAGGTCACGGGCGAGGCAGAACACCGCCATGACCTCGGAGGCCACGGTGATGTCGAAGCCGTCCTCGCGCGGGAAGCCGTTGGCGACGCCGCCCAGCGACTGGGTGATGGCGCGCAGGGCCCGGTCGTTCATGTCGACCACCCGGCGCCAATGGATGCGGCGGACATCGATGTTGAGCTCGTTGGCCCAGTAGACGTGGTTGTCGATGAGGGCGGCCGCCAGGCTGTGCGCCGAGGTGATGGCGTGGAAGTCGCCGGTGAAGTGCAGGTTGATCTGCTCCATCGGCACGACCTGGGCCTTGCCGCCGCCGGCGGCACCACCCTTCATGCCGAAGCAGGGGCCGAGCGAGGGCTCGCGCAGGCAGGCCACCGTCTTCTGGCCGACGCGGTTGAGCGCGTCGGCGAGGCCGACCGTGGTGGTGGTCTTGCCCTCGCCGGCCGGCGTCGGGCTGATCGCCGTCACGAGGACGAGCTTGCCCTCGGGCTTGGCCTCCAGGGACTTGATGAAGGCGTGGTCGATCTTGGCGATGTGCCGGCCGTAATGGTGCAGCGCGTCGTCCGGGATGCCGATCCGGGCGGCCACGTCGGTGATCGGCTGAAGCGTGGCCGCGCGCGCGATCTCGATATCTGAGGGCATGGTTGCGTTTCTCCCGGATTGTTCTTGTGCGCCCGGGACCGGTACGTGGCCGCATCCCGTCCGCTGGCGTTCGTCGTCTGCCGCCAGGACCGGATCCGCCGACGTTGGGCCGTGCGGATCGGCCGAACGGCCACGCATCATCGATCGCATCAGTTTGCGTGAACGGACAAGCAAAAGCGCGTCGGAAATTTTGAATTTGCAGGCAAAAATTTGTTTGGGATCAGATCTCCGTCAGCCCGTCATGGCACTGGCCGTGTATCCGGCCTCGGTCAGAGCCTCGGCGATGCTCAGGGCCTGGGCGGTCGTCGTCACCGCGACGCGGCCGTGGTCGAGGTCGACCGCGACCCGGGCTTCGGGATCGAGGCGCTGGATGGCCCGGCGCACCGCCGCCGCGCAGCCGTCGCAGGTCATGCCCTCCACCTGCATCAGGAGGTCCGATGGCGTCGCGTCCATGAGGTTCGCTCCGGGCTTCTCGTTCCGCGACGCGCATTGTGGCGCTCGGACCCGTCGATGCAAGCTGCGCCGCAGCGCCGAGGACCGGAACCGCAAGTCACAGTTCGGGAAAATCCGTTTCCAGGGCCGGCCCATGGCTTGTGGGACAGCGGCGTCTCGGCAACAAAAGGGCTGCGGACCGGCCGAGGCCGGAACGGCACCCCTATGTCCCCTGGTTTCGAGGATCGAAGACTCCGATGGCCCGGATCGTCGGCCGGCGTACGAGCCTGTGGGCCCTCATTCTGCTCGGGCTCTGTCTCCTCGGGCCGCTGGCGGTTTTCTCCCCGCTCGGGGCGAGCCTCGGGCTGGCCGGGATCGGGCTGGCGGCAGCCCTCGTCGCCCATCGCCGGGCCGGCACGCTCAACGCCCGCTGCGAGAAGCTGTCGGGCGAGGTCGACGTGCTCTCGCAGCGCCTAGTCCGGCTGGAGACGGTCACCCGCGCCCTGGCCGAGCAGCAGGTCCGCGCCGTCGATGCCGGAACGGCTGCGGGCGCATCCGCGCCCGGTCCGGACAGCCGCGACCTCAGCGCCGGCCTCGAGGAGGTCACGGCCGAGATCGGCCTCCTCAGCGGCATCGTGCGCGAACTCGCGGCCGTGGTCGCGGCGCAGGACGGCGAGATCGCCGGCCTCAAGGCCGCTCCGGCTCCGGTCGCCCCGCCGGCCGCACCCCCGCTCCGTCCGGCGCCGCGGGTCATCGCCCCCGATCCCGATCTGCGCGGGGAACCCCGCTTCGAGGCGGCGCCACCCCGCCGCGCGGACCCGACCCCGGTCGCCCCCTGGACGCCGCGGGCTCTGTCCCGGGCCGACGCCCCGGCCCAGGACCCCGAGCGCGATGCCGCGCTGATCGCCGCCTTCGACGCGGCCGGCCTCGAGGTCCACCTCCAGCCCATCGTGTCGCTGCCCCAGCGCAAGGTGGTGTCCTACGAGGCGATGGCGCGCCTGCGGCTGGCCGGCGAGACCCTGATGCCGGAGGCGTTCGTGCCGGTGCTGGAGCGCCACGGGCGGACCACCGATCTCGACCGCCGCATGATCCAGCGCGTCGCCACCATCGCGCAGCACCTCGCCGGACGGGGCAGCCAGGCGGCGGTCGCCTACGGCCTGTCGCCGCGCTCCCTGTTCGAGCCGGGCTTCCTGCGCTCCCTGGGCCGCCTCGTCGAGGGCACGCCGGACCTGTCGGGCCGGGTCATGCTGGCCCTGCCTCAGGTGAGCTGGCGCAGCCTCGACGCCGAGCAGGCCGGCGCGCTGGCCGACCTGCGCGGCCGCATCGGCTTCATCCTGGACCGGCCCCTCGACCTGCGCCTCGATCCCCTGGCGCTGGCCGACCGCGGGGTCGCGCAGGTGAAGATCCCGGCGGACCTGCTCCTGCGCCCGGATTCGCGCCAGGCGATGCCCGACATCGCCCTCGAGGACCTCGTGGCCTCCCTGGCGCGCGCCGGCATCCGGCTCGTCGCCGAACGGGTGGAGCGCGAGACCGACGTGCCCGACCTCATCGAACTCGACGTGCCCCTGGCCCAGGGCAGCGTGTTCGCGCCGGCCCGGGTGGTGCGCGCCGAGGTGCTCAACGCGGCCCCGCCGGCGCCCGAGCCGGGTCCGCCGAACGAGGATCCGGAGCCCCCGCCCCAGCGCAGGCCCTTCCGCGACTTCCTGCGCCGGGCCGGCTGAAACCCGTGCGGCGTTGATTTTCGCGGACGTCCCGCCTAACCGGACCGCGCTCCCCGCCACGTCCGCCGTACAGGTTGAGGCCCGCCGCATGCCCGATACGCCCGCACGCCCCGCTGCGCCCCGGCCCGTCCCGACCCTGGACGGCCTCGCCGCGATCGCGGCGGATCACGACCTGATTCTGTGCGATGTCTGGGGCGTGCTGCACGACGGCACCCACGCGCACCGGGGGGCCAGCGACGCGCTGATCCGCTTCCGCGCCCTGCCGGAGGCCGGGCGTCCGCGCCGGGTGGTCCTCGTCTCGAACGCGCCGCGTCCCTGGGCCGGCGTGCAGGCGATCCTCGACGGGTTCGGCGTGCCCCGCGGCGCCTACGACGCGATCCTGACCTCGGGCGACCTGACGCGCAGCCTGATCGCGGATCGCCCCGGGGCGCGCCTCCACCACCTCGGGCCGGAACGCGACGCCACGATCTTCGATGGCCTCGACGTGACCCTGGTCGCGGTGGCGCAGGCCGAGCGCGTCGTCTGCACCGGCCTGTTCGACGATACCTGCGAGACCGCCGAGGATTACCGTGGGACGCTGGAGGCGATGCGGGCCCGGAACGTGCCGATGATCTGCGCCAATCCCGACCTCGTGGTGGAACGCCGGGGCGAGCTGATCCCCTGTGCGGGACTGATCGCGGAAGCCTATGCGGCGATGGGCGGTGCCGTGACCTATGCGGGCAAGCCCCATCGCCCCGTCTACGAAGCGGCGCTGGCGCTGGCGGGCGGCCTCGACGACCGGGCACCGCCGGAGCCGGCCCGGGTCCTCGCCATCGGCGATGCCCTGCGCACCGACATCGCGGGCGCGTCTGCCTTCGGAATTCCCAGCCTGCTGGTGGCCCGCGGCATCCACGCCGAGGAACTCGGCGTCTCCGCGGCGCACGCGACCCTCGGCGACATCGCCGGCTGGCTCGACCGCCAGGCGGTCCGGCCGGACGCGGTGATCGAGCGCCTGGTCTGGTGATCAGGCGAACAGCGCGTCGATCTCGTCCTGGGCGACGGCCGGGCCGTGGAGCTGCGGGCCGTTGAGGATGAGGAGTTCGTTGCGGACCCGGCGCTCGACCTCTTCCGGGTCGATGCCGCCCTCGTCCCGGGCCTTGACGGCGTTGGCGAAGCGCGAGAGCCGGCTTTCCAGCTGACGCAGGGCCTCCACCACCTTGGCGATGCGCTGCCCGGTGATGTCCTGGAAGGTGCAGGCCTCGAAGATGTCGTTCATCCGCGCCTCGACGGTGGCGCGGTAGTTCCGGTCGTCAGGCAGGCCGAGGATCTCCTCGGCCGTGTTCATGATGGCGTTCGTGGCACCCGCCGTGGCGGCCACCACGCTGCCGAGCTCCTCGTGCGCCATCGGCAGGCGGTCCCGAGTGAGCTCGTTGGCCCGCAGCGCAGCGATTTCGTTGCGCAGGTGGGCGATGTAGTCCGCGATCTCGACAAGCTCGCGGATCAAGGACGGCTTATCCGGCGCGGGTCTCGACGTCCGCGCCTGCTTGGCGAGTGCCATGGGCTCCCGGCTCCCCGAATACGGTGTTCCTGGTCTGCGTTCCGGATCGATCAGGCGCCGCAGACGGCTTCGATCTTGCTCTTGAGCGTCGCGGCGTTGAACGGCTTGACGATGTAGTTGTTCACGCCCGCCTTCTTGGCGGCGATGACGTTCTCCGTCTTCGATTCGGCGGTGACCATGATGAACGGGGTGGTGCGCAGGGCCTCGTCGGCGCGGACGTGGCGCAGCAGCTCGTAACCGGTCATCGGCTCCATGTTCCAGTCGGAGATCACGAGGCCGTACTTGCGGTTCTTGAGCCGGGCGAGGGCAGCGGTGCCGTCGGAGGCGTCGTCGACCTCCTCGAAGCCGAGCTGCTTGAGCAGGTTGCGGATGATACGGACCATCGTCTGATAATCGTCGACGACGAGGATCGGCATGCCGAGATCGAGGGCCATGGGTCGGTGTGCTCCGTCGGGGGAAGGCCCGTGCCGGGGCACGGCCCTCCAGAATGGGCCGGAGCGCCAAGGTTTGGGCGCCCCTTGGCGATGAAACTACGCAGCATCGCATTGCGAAGCGGTTAACTGCCCGGCGGTCCAGCCTTCCGCGTGACCCGGCGTGGCGGAGATGCACCGCGTTCGCCTTGACAAGACCGTCGCCCTCGCACCCATGCGGACGGCATGTCCCTCGCTCCGCGCCTGCCCGACACCGCCGATTCCTCGCCGTCCAGTCTCGACGCCTTCGCCCGGGAGACCCTGGCCGACCTCGACGCGCGCGCCCTGCGCCGCCGTCTCGTCGACACCGCCCGCGGTCCCGGGCCGGTCGCGCGTCGCGCCGGGCGGAGCCTCGTCTCGTTCTCCTGCAACGACTATCTCGGCCTTTCCGACGACCCCCGGGTGATCGCCGCCGGCCAGGAGGCGCTGGCGCGCCACGGGGCCGGAGCCGGAGCCTCCCGCCTCGTCACCGGCAACCATCCCGTCCTGTCCGCCCTGGAGGCCCGGCTCGCCGCTCACAAGGGCAAGGATGCGGCCCTCGTGTTCGGCAGCGGGTACATGGCCAATCTCGGCATCGTGCCGGCCCTGGCCGGCGCCAAGGATCTCGTCCTCGTCGATGCGCTCGGCCATTCCTGCCTGTTCGCGGGCGCGCAGGTCTCGGGGGCGACGATGCTGCGCTTCCGCCACAACGACCTCGGCCACCTGCAGGACATCCTCGCCGCGCGTCGGGGCCGGCACGGGCGGGCGCTGATCCTGACCGAGCGGGTCTTCAGCATGGACGGGGACCGCGCGCCCCTCGAAGCCATCCTGGAACTCGCCGCCGCCCACGATGCCTGGACCCTGGTGGACGATGCCCACGGCCTCGGCGTGGTGGAGGCGGGTGCCCGGGCGCCCCTCGAAATGGGCACCCTGTCGAAGTCGCTGGGCTCCTACGGCGGCTATCTCTGCGCCTCGCGCGACGTCATCGACCTGATGACGAGCCGCGCCCGCAGCTTCGTCTACACCACGGGCCTCCCGCCCGCCTCGGCGGCGGCGGCCCTGCGCGCCCTCGAGATCATCGAGGCGGAGCCCGAGCGGGCGGCCCGGCCCCTGGCCCTGGCCCGCCGCTTCACCGCGCGGCTCGGCCTGCCCGAGGCGGCGAGCCCCATCGTGCCCGTCCTGGTCGGGGCGGCGGAGGCGGCCCTGGCGCTCTCGGCCGCCCTGGAGGCGCGCGGCTACCTCGTCGTGGCGATCCGTCCGCCCACGGTGCCACCCGGCACGGCCCGGCTGCGGGTGGCGTTCTCGGCGGCGCACGAGGCGGATCAGGTCGACGGCCTCGCCGATGCCCTGCGCGCGCTCGGCATCGGCCCGCAGGGCGCTCGCGAGCCCTGAGCCGGATGTGGGTTCAGGAGTTGGAGCGGGCCTCGCCGGCCCCGCGATGCCTGGCCTGGAGCTGGTTCGAGCGCTCCCGCGCCCGCCGGCGCTGGGCCGAGAACCCGATCCAGCGCGTGACCAGCGGGCCGCGGCGGCGCACGATCGGCACAGCGGACTTGCTCTCGCCGGTCTCCGCTGCCTCGTCCCCGGGGCGGGCCTCGCCGGCGGGCGCGTCGTGGCCGAAGGCTTCGGGATGGGTCTTTTCCGTCACAACCTTGAGTCTCCCCCGGGAATTCTGGGCGTTGCCGTCGGCGGGCAGGGCGATGCGCGCGAGCACGACGGGGCGGGCGACCGCCGTGGCGTCCGGAAGGCCGGACGCGTCGTCGCCGGGCCGGACGCGGGGGGATCGAATCGTGCGAATGTCAGCGGTCATCTCGCCTGTTGCCATCTGCGCGAGATCCAGCGCGGCACGCCGCGCGCACCCGTGATCCCGACCCGCCGCGCGGCCCGGCATTCGGGTCCTGCAGCGTATGCAACAACATAGTCAATCCCGACGCCGGGTTGAGCCGATTGCTTGGTCTGGGAGTCCATATCTGTTGTCTCGGCGTCCCAAACCGACCTCCGAGCGGCGATGTCCGAGGCGCCACGGCCCGCCGCCGGTCGCGCGAGACCTCGGGCCGGACGAAGATCCGGACAGCCGGGATCCGGCGCCCGGACCCGTGACGGAGCCCCGGCTCAGGCCGCCGCGGGCGCTTCGCCGGCGGCGCGCTCGCGCGCGAGCTTGACCACGCTGACCTGATCGACCTTGCCGGTCCCCAGCATGGGCACGCGCTCCAGCACCACCACCTCGGCGGGAATCGCGATCTCCGGCGCGCCCTTGCCCTTGGCGAAGCTCTGGTAGGCGGCCCGGGTCGCGTCCTTGGCCTCCGTGAACAGAACCAGCCGCTCGCCCTTGCGGGCATCCGGCACGGCGGCGACGGCGCTCGGTGTGTCCGGCCACAGCTCGGCCGCGATCGCCTCGACGCTCGCGAGCGACACCATCTCGCCCGCGATCTTGGCGAAGCGCTTGGCCCGGCCCTTGATGGTGACGAAGCCCTGGGCGTCGACGGCGACGATGTCGCCCGTATCGTGCCAGCCCTCGGGGGGCGCCTCGATGCTGCCGGGGCGCTCGGGCCGCAGGTAGCCCAGCATGATGTTGGGTCCGCGCAGGACCAGGCGCCCGCCCGCCTCGATGCCGGGTACCGGCTCGAGGCGCCACTCCTGACCGGGCAGGAGCCGGCCGACCGTGCCGAAGCGGTTGAACATCGGCGTGTTGAGGGCGACCACCGGTCCGCACTCCGTGACGCCGTAGCCCTCGAGGATGCGCAGGCCGAACTTCTCGCCCCAGGTCCTGCGGGTGGAATCCTTCACCGCTTCGGCGCCGGCCACGACGTAGCGCAGGGAGCGCAGGTCGTAGGAATGGGCGGTCTTGGCATAGCCCGACAGGAAGGTGTCGGTGCCGAACAGGACGGTGGCGTTGGAGCCGTAGATGAGCTCCGGCACGATCCGGTAATGGAGCGGCGAGGGATAGAGGTAGACCGGAACCCCGGAGACCAGGGGCAGCACCAGGCCCGCCGTCAGGCCGAAGGCGTGGAACACCGGCAGCACGTTGAACACCTTGTCGGTCGGCCCGAAATCGATCCGGGCGGCCACCTGCGCGGTGTTGGCGAGCATGTTGCGGTTGGCCAGAACCACACCCTTGGGCGCCCCCTCCGAGCCGGAGGTGAACAGGATCGCGGCCGGGTCGTCCCCGCGCCGGGCCACCAGGGGCGCGCGCCTGGCGAGGAAGCCCCGGAGCTTGTCGCCCGTGCTGATCCCGGCGCGGATGTCCTCGAGGTAGACCAGGGTGACGGCGCCCTTGATGGCCTCGACGAGGGCGCCGAGCCGGCCCTTCTCGATGAAGGCGCGGGACGTCAGGACGGTGTCGACCTCGGCCGTTCTGCAGGCCGACAGGATGTTGGCGGCGCCCGCCGAGAAGTTGATCATCGCCGGCACCCGTCCGGCCGAGGCCAGGGCGAACAGGGTCACGGCCGCGCCGTTGGCGTTCGGCAGCATCACGCCGAGCGGCTTGCCCGGGGCGCCGAGCCCCTGCAGCTTGCGACCCAGGATGTTGGCGCCCATGACCAGGCGGGAGAAGCTCAAGGATCCGGTGGGATCCTCGACGGCCGTGCGGCGCCAGCCGTGGCGGTCGCCCGCCTCGATCAGAGCCTGCATCAGGCCGCGGTCGATATCCGTGGTGCGGAAGACGAGGTCGGACATGATTCCGTAGAGCGCGGCGCCCGCCGCCTGCCGACGGGCCTTGCCCCTGAGGGCCGGGTCCACGGTAAGGGCCACCGGCGAAAGGATCGTGACGGTGACCTTCGGCCACCAGCGGCGCTTCACCTGGTTCTTCGACAGGCGCGAGAAGACCGTCTTCTCCAGGCCCTCGATCTTCACCGGCACCACCATGGCGCCCGACTTGTCGGCGATGAGGCCGGCCCCGTCATACACCTTCATCAGGCTGCCGGTGACGGTGAGCCGCCCCTCGGGGAAGATGATCAGCGTCTCGCCGTTCTTGACCGCATTGATCAGGGTGCGGGTGGCCAGCGGACGGGTCGGATCCAGCGGCATCGCCTTCGTCACCGCCAGGAACGGCTTCACCCACCAGCGCTGCGCGATTCCGTGGTCCACGGCGAAGACGGGCTCCTGGTCGAGGAGCGAGAGGGCCAGCGGCGCGTCGAGGAAGGAGACGTGATTGAGCGCGACGATGGCGTTCGGACCGGCCTTCTCGACGTTCTCCAGGCCGCGCACCTCCAGGCGGTAGAAGGCCCGGAACAGGATCGAGAGGAAGTCGCGGAACGCGCTCGTCGGCAGGACGGCGAGGATGATCACGCCCGCCACGAGGTTGAGCACGCCGAGCAGGGCCAGGAGCGCGGTCATCGACCATCCGGCGCCCTGCAGGCCGGCGAGGCCCAGCGCCCCCGTCACCATGAAGGCGGCGGTGAGCACGTTGACGGCGCCGATGACGCGGGCGCGCTTGTCCTTGTCGGTCCAGGCCTGCACGGCCGCGAAGGAGGGCACGATGTAGAGGCCGCCCGCCACCGCGAGGCCGAACAGGTCGATCGTGACGCGCAGACCCGTGCCGGTGGTGAGGAAGGCGAGGGCCCCGGCGGGATCGCCCGAGACCGGGGGCAGGTGCGCCACCGTCCAGGCGAGATCGAGGCCGAACGCGCCCATGAGCAGGGCGCCGATGGGGGTAGGCAGCAGCACGATGCGGCCGCTGGCGAGCCAGGAGGCCAGCCCCGAGCCCACCGCGATGCCGATGGAGAACACCGCGAGCAGGGTCGTCACCACGGTCTCGGAGCCGTTGAGGCTCTGGCGCACCAGCACGGGGAGCAGCGACAGCACCACGGCGCCCACGAGCCAGAACCAGCTCACGATGAGCGAGCCGCGCCACAGCCGGGTGTCGCCCCACAGGTCGCGCAGGAGGGCACCGGTGGAGCGGGCGACGTTGGGGTCGACCCGCAGGGTCGGGGCGGCCTCGCCGGTGGACGGGATCGCCCGGGCCGAGAGCCAGCACAGGACGGCGAACACCATGATCATCGAACTGAAGGCGAGCGCGCCGCCGCCCATGGCGGTGGCCAGCCCCGCCACGATCGTGCCGAGCAGGATGGCGAGGAAGGTCGCGGCCTCGACCAGCGCGTTGCCGGCGGTGAGCTCGTCCCGGCGCAGGTGGTCGGGCAGGATGCCGTACTTGATCGGCCCGAACAGGGCCGCGATCGTGCCGAACAGGCCCAGCGCCACGAACAGCACCGGGACGGAGTGCATCCAGAACCCCAGCGCGGCGGCGGCGGCACCGAAGATCTCGGCGAATTTCAGCCGCTTGGCGATGAGGGCCTTGTCGTAGCGGTCCGCCATCTGGCCCCCGAGGCCCGACAGGATGAAGAACGGGCCGATGAAGACCGCGCCCGCCAGGGTCACCAGCATCGGCGAGCCGCCGCCCTCGCCGCCCACCTTGAACAGGATCAGGAACACCAGGGCGTTCTTGAGGAAGTTGTCGTTGAAGGCCGAAAAGAACTGGCACCAGAACAGGGGTGCGAACCGGCGCGTCGTCATCAAGGTACGAAACATGAAAGTCTCCTCGGACGACGCATGACTGCCCGCACGCGGCGGTAGCGTCAAATGGTGAACCGGACGCTCTTTGAACGTCGTTCAAAACATATCGTCGCCGCAGATCGGGTTCAACAGCGAGATTGCACGGCGTACAATCCTGGCGGCGGGCCCGTGCGGCGGCGCACCGGCGACATCCTTCGGAACCAGAGGCAGCGGAGCGGGAGTGGCGATGGCGCGGGTGGAGAAGCGCGGGACGGGTCCGCGCGGCGAGCACAATCGCGACGAGTTCCTGGCCCTGGTGACGAAGGCCGCGGAGGGGCTGGTCCGGCGCGAGGGACTGCGGGGCCTCGGAATGCGGCGCCTCGCCAGCACCATCGGCTACGCACCGAACTCGATCTACAACGCCGTCGGCGACCTCGACGCGGTGACGATGCGGGTCAATGCCCGCACCCTGGCGCGCCTGCAGGCGACCCTCGAGGCGGCGGTGGCCGCCGATGCGGTGCCGCAGGACAAGGCCCTGGCCCTTGCCGATGCCTACCTCGCCTTCGTCGCCGCGGACCCGCAGGTCTGGAGCCTCGTCTACGAGCACCAGATCGCGCCGGACAGCGCCTTCCCGGACTGGTACGCCGAGGCCCTGGGGCAGACGACCGATCTCGTCGCCCGCGTGCTCGCGCCGATGATCCCCGACCCGGACGAGCGCCGGCAGGCGGTGGCCACCCTCTGGGCCGCCCTGCACGGACTGGCTTCCCTCTCGACCTCGCGCAAGCTCGCGGTGCTGACCCCGGAATCGCCCCGCGACCTGGCGCGCCTGCTGATCCGCCGGTTTCTCGGAGCGCCGAGCCGGCCGGACGCGTGAGCGATTCCGGCCGGAGACTCAGCGCGAGGTTCCGCTGTGGCGGGTGCGCAGGCCCTTGAACAGGGCCGGATGGGGGTCGTTGAGGCCGCGCGGGGCCGGTGGCCCCGGGCTGCCGGGGTTCGGCCCCGGCGGAGCCTCGCGCGCGCGCCGCTCCGCCCCCTTCCGCCGGCCGCTCCGGTACGCGGCCGCCGTCTCGGTCTCATCCCCGCCCGGCCGGGACGAGGGGAGGAGCGACAGGACCCCGAAGGCCGCGAGGCAGGCGAGGCCGATGCCGACGGAGTGCCAGCTCGGTTCCGGCGCGAGCATCATCGTGCCGAGCCCGCCCAGGGCGAAGACCGCGGCGAGGTTGCGCGGAGAGAAGGGATCGATGGTCATCGGAGCCATCCTGCCGCGCGGCGATCACGAACCCGTGAGGCAATCGATTCAATTTGTAGAAGTATCGCGACGCGGAGGACGGCCGAATGGGTTCCCTGGCGGACCGATCTGTCGATCCGGGGAGGCCGACGATCCTTTCGAAAGGAAACGCCCCGGGAAAGGGGACCGAAGGTGAATCGAGAATCGCGGGATGAATTCAGGACATCGCGATGCCGTCCGACCAAAGCGGTGCCTGCATGGGCTGGAGACATGCAATCAGAAGTAGAGTGACGGTATTGGCGCGTAATCTTTTAAGGATTCTCTGAGCAACCTCGTCTCCTGCCCCGCATGTAAGTCGAGCCAGGGCGGCTTCCCGAACGAGGTCCGTCGTGTCCTTCCAGAATGTGTCCATCCGCGCCCGGCTGATCGCGGCCTTCTCGTTGCTGACGCTCTTCGCGGTGGGGTTGGGCTTCCTTGGGCTCCTCGGCACGCAGCGCATGCGCGAGCAGAGCCTCGAGATCGAGACGAACTGGCTGCCGAGCATCCGGGTCCTGGGCGAGATCGACACCGTCACGGCTCGCATCAGCGCCGTCGTCCTTCGGCACACCCAGGCCACCGACCCGAAACTCGCGGCATCGATCGAGGCGGACCTCGTGCGCTTCGACAAGATGCTGGGCGAGCGCCGGGCGATCTACGAGCCGATGATCGCCTCACCGGCGGAGCGCGCCCTCTACGACAGCTACCTGCGCGAGGCGGCCAATTTCCTGCCGGTGCGCCAGGCCATCATGGATCTCTCGCGCAGCGGGCAGAAGACCCAGGCCTTCGAGCTCTACGAGAGCAAGGGCCTGCCGGTGCGCCGCGCCGCGTCGAGCGCCCTCGAGAAGCTCACGGCCCTCAACAACGACGGCGCCACCCAGGCGCAGGCCCGCAGCAAGGCCACCTTCGAGCAGACCCAGACCGTTGGCCTGGTCGCGATGGTGCTGGCGCTGGTCCTGTCGGCCGCGTCCGCCTTCGTCATCATCCGCGGCGTCACGCGCGGCATCGGCGCCGTCGTCCGACCCATGCAGGCGCTGGCGGGCGGCGATCTCTCCGCGACCATCCCGCACCAGGGCGCCCGGACCGAGATCGGCACCATCGCGGACGCCGTTCAGGTGTTCAAGGACGGCCTGATCCGGATGCGGGGTCTCGAGGAGGAGACGGTTCTGGCGCGGTCCGGGGCGGAGGCGCAGCGCAAGGCGGCGATGCGGGCGATGGCCGAGAGCTTCGAGGGGGCGGTGGGCGGCATCATCAGCATGGTGACGAGCTCGGCCACCGAGCTGCAGGCCACCGCCCAGAGCATGGCCGGCACCGCCACCCAGACGGCCAACCAGTCCACCAGCGTGGCCGCGGCCGCCGACGAGGCGGCCTGCAACGTCAACACCGTGGCGGCGGCGGCCGAGGAGCTCGGCTCCTCGGTGCAGGAGATCGGCCGCCAGGTCAGCAACTCGGCCGCCATGGCCCAGACCGCCGTGGCCGAGGCCGCCCAGACCGCCACCTTCGTGCAGACCCTCAACACGGCGGTGGCGCGCATCGGCGACGTGGTGACGATGATCACCTCGATCGCGGGCCAGACCAACCTGCTGGCGCTGAACGCCACCATCGAGGCGGCGCGGGCCGGCGAGGCGGGGCGGGGCTTCGCGGTGGTGGCGGCCGAGGTCAAGGAGCTGGCCAACCAGACGGCGCGGGCCACCGAGGAGATCGGCGGGCAGATCGCCCAGATCCAGGGCTCGACGGGCCAGGCGGTGGAGGCGATCGGCGGGATCGCGGCGCGCATCCGCGAGATCAGCGGCGTGGCCACCTCGATCTCGGCGGCGGTGGAGGAGCAGGGGGCGGCGACCCAGGAGATCGTGCGCAACGTGGCCCAGGCGGCGCAGGGCACGGGGGCGGTGACGACCAACATCGCGGGCGTGGCCGGCGCGGCCGAGGAGACGGGCGCGGCCGCCGCCCAGGTGCTGGGCGCCGCCTCCGAGCTGTCGCGCCAGTCCGAGCATCTCAGCGCCGAGGTCCAGCGCTTCCTCGCCACCGTACGCGCCGCCTGAG
>NZ_JBKEZQ010000011.1:0-148832 GCF_053345175.1 Methylobacterium sp. M6A4_1b | reverse complement strand
TAGAGGCTGTTATGAACCGCCCGCCAGTTGAGCGGCCTGTTTGAGCATGAGGCAGACGAAAGCAACGATGTGGAGATCTGCGAGCGTACTGGGATAGCGCTCGTAGTCTTTGACGAGGCGGCGGAAGCGGGTTGCCCAGGCGAAGGAGCGCTCGACCACCCAGCGTCGCGGCAGAAGGACGAAGCCGCGCTTGGCCTCGGGCAGTTTGACGACCTCCAGTTCGATTCCGTGGGTGCGGGCGGCCTTGGCTGGCTTCTCGCCGGTGTAGCCTTGGTCGACATAGGCGAGATCGACGGTGTCCCCTGTGGCAGCCTGCACGGCCTTAGCCAGACGCCCCACCTGGGCGCGGTCGTCGGCATCGGCGGGGGTGACGTGCAGGGCCAGGAGGTGGCCCAGGGTGTCGACGGCCAGATGGACCTTCGAACCCTTCTTGCGCTTGGCGCCATCGTAGCCGGCCCGTTCGCCGCTCTCGGGCGTCGAGCGCAGGGTCCGGCTGTCGAAGATGGCCGCGCTCGGCTCGGGGGATCGCCCGGAGGCCAGACGCAGCAACGCCCGCAGATCGTCGCCCAGTTGCTCGAAGCAGCCTGCCGCCAACCAGCGCTGCGCCTGCTGGTAGACCGCTTCCCAGGGCGGCAGGTCGTTGGGCATCCACCGCCATGGCGCGCCCGTCTTCACGACGTAACGCAGCCCGTTGAACACCTCGCGCAGGCTGTGCTCACGCTGCCCCGCATCCTCCCGCAGCAGCGTCAGATAGGGAGCGACCAGCGCCCATTCTTCATCGGAAACGTCGGACGGGTAGGCTTTGCGTGAAGAGGTCATGCCCCTTCATCTGGAATCAAGCCGTCATAGGTCCATAACAGCCTCTAGCGTCTCCAGCTGAAGCGTGAAAGCAGGCCAATGGCCGCTGAAGGTGCGCCCCCGCGCTTTCGTGTCCGATGGCGATCCTCTAAGTCGCTCCCCGTGCCCCCAACTTCCCGGGGCGACGTGGACAGGGTGCCGATGGACCGCGATCCGATCGCCTTCACCTGGCGGACCGCGCGGCGGGAGCATGCCGCCGCGGTCGGGCTGGCGCTCGGGCTCGGCGGGCCCCTCGCGCTGCTCGCCCTTCTTTGCCTGCGCGATCTCGTCGGGGTCCAGGTGAACGACACCGATTCGACCGGCCCGTTCCTGCGCGTCGCCGCGGCACTGCCCTGGCGTCCCGCCGCCGAGGGGCCCTTCGTGGCCTTGGCCGGCTGGACCCTGCCGCACAGCGAACTCGTGCGCGCGGCCTTCCTCGGGCTTGCGGCGGCGGCCGTCGCCTCGGCCGGTCTCGGCTGGGCCGTCGCCCGCCTGTGCTTCCACGCCCAGGCCCGGACGGTGGCGGCCCTGCAAGGGCGGGTCACCGAGGCGATCCTGCGCGCGCCGCCCGGCGCCCGCGACGAGGCCCGCGCCCTGGCCCAAGCCATGGGCGACCTGCTTGCACGGCTCGACACGCTGTTCGGACTGGCAATCCTGGTCCCGGCGCTGGCGATCGGCAGCGTCGCTCTCGCCCTGGTCCTCGCGGGCCTCGCTGCCCCGCGCCTCGTGCCCACCGTCGCCGCCGGTCTCCTGGCCGCCGGTCTCGCCCGGGCGCTGATCCAGCGGCGCATGCAGGACCGGGCCGCCCTGCGTCTCCGGGCCGGTGGGGCCGCCGGGCGGGCACTGTCCGACCTGATCCGGCGCATGCCGGCGGTGCGTGCCCACGGCGCCGCAGCCTTCGAGCGCGGGCGCCTCGCCGCCAAGGGCGCCAGCACCCGCGACGCCCTCGAAGCCTCGGAATCCGCCCTGGCCTATGCGCGCGCGCCCTCCATGGCGCTGGCGATCCTGCTGCCGGCGATCGTCGTCGCGGTGGCGCTGTGGCGCGGCCATGACGGCACGACGGCCCCGGTGGAGCCCGGGGCGCTGCTGGCCGCCGCCGGCGGCTTCACCCTCGCGGTGGTGGCGCTGACCGTGACCCTCCGGATGGCGAGCCTGCATCGCGCCCTCGCCGGACCGTTCCGTGACGTCGCCGTCGCCGTACCGTCGTTAGAAGGTCGTTCGCCGGCGCGACCCAGCACGATGACGGCCCTGCCCAAGGCCGGCGCCCTGGTTGCACAGGGAGTCGGAGCCTACGATCCCGTCACCGGCGAGCGCCTGGCCGGCGTCGACGCCACCCTGCCGATGCCGGGCCACGTCGCCATCCTGGGCGAGCGCGGCAGCGGCAGCCGGGTCCTCGCCGCGATCCTGGCCGGACAGCTCGAACCCTCCGCCGGCGTGGTCACCTACGGCGGTATCGACCTGCGCGCCTTCGCACCGGAGGAGCGGGCCCGGCGCATCGCCCTGGCCGGCGCGGAGGCGATCCTCATCGAGGGAACCCTGCGCCAGAACCTCCTCTACGGCGCTTCCGGGACCACCGATCCCGACGACCTCATCGCCACCCTGCGGATCACCGGCCTCGATGCCTTCGCCTATGCGCGGGGGCTGGAAGGCACCGTCGATCCGGCTGCCGAGCCGGAGGTCGCCCGCGCCGTGGTGGCTGCCCGGCAGGCGGTCCGCGAGGCGCTTGCCGCCGACAAGGCCGCGCGCCTGGTCGAGCCCTTCGATCCGGCCCGCTACAACCACCAGGCCACGGTGGGCGAGAACATCCTTTTCGGCGAGCCGGTGGGGCCGGCCTTCGCGCCGGACCACATCGCGGCACACCCGTATCTGCGCGCCGTCCTGGAGGCGGAGGGCCTGAGCCGCCCCCTCACGGAGATCGGCCTCCAGGTCGCTCGCAGTCTCGTGGAGATCTTCGCCGACCTGCCCGACGACCATCCGCTCTTCGAGACGTTCTCGCTGTTCCCGGCGGCCGAGCGCGGCTTCTTCGAGGACCTCGTCGGACGCCAGCCCGACGCCAAGGGCTGGCGGCGCGGCCCGGCCGGCCAACGCGACCGGAAACGCCTGATCGGCTTGGCCCTGCGCTACAGCGAGACCCGGCACCGCTTCGGCCTCATCGACGCCGGCTTCGAGGATCGGCTGGTGGATGCCCGCCGTTCGTTCGCGCGGCTGATGCCGGCCCACCTGCGGGGGAGTGTCGAATTCTACGATCCGACCCGTCTCACCGCCGCCGCGAGCCTGGAGGAGAACATTCTGTTCGGCCGCATCAACGGTGAGGAGGCCGGCGCCGAGGCGCGGGTGCGGGCCCTGGTGCGCCGGGTGCTCGCCGATGAGGGCCTGGAGCCGGCCGTCTATCGGCTGGGCCTCGAGAGCCGCGTCGAGCCCGGTCTCGCCGGTGGGGGCGCCAGCCTCGGCGAGAACGCCATCGGTCCGCGCGAGCGCATCGCCATCGACCTCGCCCGCTGCCTCGTGCGCCGGCCGGACATCGTCGTCGTCGCCATCGCCCTGGAAGACCGGAAGGGCGACGAGGTCCGCGCCCGCCTCGCAGCCCTGCGCGCGGCCCGTGTGGGTCGGGGGCTCATCGTCTGCCTGCCGGATGTCGAGGCCCTCGCCGGGGTCGAGCCCTTCGACGCGGTGCTGCGCATCGAGCGCAACACGGTCCTGGCCGGCTGATCGAAGGGGAAGGCCGGTCCGTCGCACGCGTTCCGCGGCATTCCCCTATTGCCGCCCCATTGGGATGCGATAGTCAGGAGCATGTGCATCGTGCACGGGCGTCCGCCCGCCGGCGGACGGATCGCTCTTCAGGACCACGCATGGTCTTCCTGTTCCGGGCTCCGCTCCGCAGCGCGGCGTCGGCTCTTCTCGTCTTCGGGACACCGATCCTGGCCCTCGGCGCCGTGATCGCGGCGTCGCCTGCCTCGGCCGAGCCGTCAAAGGCCTTCGCCCCGATTCCGGCTGCGACCTTGGCGCTGATGCAGGCCCGCGGCACCACTGCCTCGGCTCCGGTGCTGTTCCGATCTTATAAGAAGGAATCGGAAATCGAGGTGTGGAAGCGGGCCGGCAACGGTCGCTTCGTCCACGTGAAAACTTTCCCGATCTGCCGCTGGTCGGGCCAACTCGGCCCCAAGCGCAAGACCGGCGACCGCCAGACGCCGGAAGGGTTCTATACCGTGCCCCAGCGGCAGATGAATCCGAACTCGCGCTACTACCTCTCGTTCGATGTCGGCTACCCCAATGCCTACGATCGGGCTCACGGTTCCACCGGCTCTGCCGTGATGGTGCACGGGGTCTGCTCGTCGATGGGCTGCTTTGCCATGACGGACCAGGTGGTGGGAGAGATCTACGCCATCGCCCGGGAGGCTTTCGCCGGCGGCCAGACCGCCTTCCAGTTCCAATCCTATCCCTTCCGGATGACGGCCCTGAACATGGCCCGCCACCGAACCGACCCGAACATCGATTTCTGGCGCCAGCTCAAGGAGGGCGCCGATCGGTTCGAGGCTGTCGGCGAGGAGCCGGCCGTCGGTGTGGTCGCCGGGCGCTACACCTTCGCGCCGGCGAAGGATCCGACCAAGGAGGCGCAGGTCGTCGCCTACCACCGGGCGGAGGAGGCGCGCATCGCCACCCTGGTGGAGGACGGGAGTGCCGCCGTGCGCACCACCTATTCCGACGGGGCGCAGCACCCGTTCTGGGCGGCGCTCGCGGCCAAGGGTGCTCCCCTCGGCGATGTGAGCCGGCCCGAGGCCCTCGCCTATGCGGGCCAGGAGGTGGTCGTCATCGCGGCCCGGCCACGTCCGGTCCACGTGGCCGAGGCTGTCTGGTCGCGCTGGATCGCACCGGGTTCGCTCCTGTCGCGGACGCGGATGCCAGGCTTCGTTCCCTCCTATGAGCGCGCGGCGCCGCTATTCGCGCCGATCGCCACGGCCACCCTCGGAACCCCGGCCTATCCGGTCGCCTGGCCGAGCCTGGTCCGGTTCAGCCTGTCGGGCGATCTCTCGTCGCCCGCGATCGCTTCGGCCCGGGGCCCCGTCGACGTCCTGGCGCAAAGGTGAACCGGGCTGGTGGCCGGGTCGACACAGTGCGCCGACGAAACTCTGCGCCGCCTGCATCCCTGCCCGGCCATGTGCGGGCTCGCACATCGGGGTCGGGGGCGGCTTACTACCTCAGAGCAGTTCCACTTCGATCCCGGCACACGCCTATCGCCGACCAGCGAGGATCGGATCGCGCCGGTGCGACGAAGGGCACCCGATCTGCGTTGGGATCGGGGCACATGGTAATCGAACGATGACCTTCTCCTCCCGTCCCTTCGCGGATGACGGCCTCACCCTCACCTTCTGGGGTGTGCGCGGTTCGACGCCCGTCAGCGGCCCGGATTACACCGAGTTCGGCGGCAGCACGCCCTGTCTCGAGATCCGGTGCGGCGAGCGCCTGTTCCTGCTCGATGCGGGCTCGGGGCTGAATGCCTGCGGGCGCCATCACCGCGATGCGATGCCCAAGGAGATCGATCTCCTCTTCAGCCATCTGCACCTCGACCACACCGCCGGGCTGCCCTTCTTCAAACCTGTGGTGCTCGACCCGGAGCGCACGCTCAACACCTATTGCGGCAACCTCGACGGGGAGAGCGCGGCGGGCGCCCTCGACCGGCTGTTCTCGCCGCCGCTGTTCCCTGTCACGCTCGACATCGTTCCGTGCCGGCTGGCCCATCACGGCTTCAAGGCCGGCGAGCGGCTGACCTTCCCGGACGGCGCCGCCGTCGACACGATCCTCCTCAACCATCCGCAGGGGTCGGTGGGTTATCGCTTCGAGCATGCGGGCCGGCGGCTCTGCGTGATCAGCGACATCGAGCACAGCGATCCGTGGCCGGACACGGCCTTGATGGACTTCGTGCGGGACGCCGACCTCGTGGTCTATGACGGCATGTTCACCGAGGGCGAATACCCGGTCTGCCGGGGTTGGGGCCACTCGACCTGGCAGAAGGGCGTGGAACTGGCGCAAGCCGCCGGGGTGAAGGCGCTCGCCATCATTCACCTCCACCCCTGCCACACCGACGCGATGCTGCGCAGCGTCGAGGCCGACATGCAGGCGGAGATGCCCACCGCTTTCATCGCCCGCGAGCGACAGACCGTGGCCGTGGGCGAGCCGGTGCGGTGCGCGCCTACGCTGGCGCTGGCGCGCACCGCCTGAGGCACGAGGTCCCTCACCCGACAGAAGCCCTCACCCGAGAGGAAAGGGAGCTCCCTTCGCTCAGGCCGCTTCCTCGCGCCCGACGCGGCTGTGGCGCCGGCTCCAGGCGAAGTAGATGACGAGACCGATGGCGAGCCACACGAGCAGGCGCAGCCAAGTCTCCCCGTCCAGCGAAACCATCATGGCGAAGCAGCTGACGATGCCGAGGATCGGTACCAGGGGCACCAGGGGCGTGCGGTAGTCGCGCCGGGCATCCGGCTGGGTCCGGCGCAGGATGATGACGCCGACGCAGACGAGAATGAACGCCAGCAGCGTGCCGATGCTCGTCATGTGGCCGAGCTGGGAGATCGGCAGGAAGCCGCCCAGCGCGCTGGTGAACACCATGAAGAACAGGTTCGAGCGGTAGGGCGTCTTCCAAGTCGGATGGATCTTGGAAAAGAAGCCCGGCAGAAGCCGGTCCTGGCTCATGGAGTAGAAGACCCGGCTCTGGCCCAGCAGCAGCACCAGGATCACGGTGGAGAAGCCCGCGATCACCCCGAGGGTCACGAGGCTGCGCAGCCACGGGAACGGCGTCTGGGCGATGGCGGTGTTCACCGGGGCGGCGTCGCCCTTCATCTGGTCGTAGTGCACGAGGCCGGTGAGCACGCCCGCGAAGGCGATGTAGATCACCGTGCAGATGGCCAGCGACCCGAGGATGCCGATCATCATGTTGCGCTGGGGGTTCTTGGCCTCCTGCGCCGCCGTCGAGACCGCATCGAAGCCCACATAGGCGAAGAACACGACGCCGGCGCCGCGCATGATTCCGCTCCAGCCGTACTCGCCGAAGGTGCCGGTGTTCTCGGGGATGAACGGAACGTAGTTTTGCGCCTTGATGTAGAACAGGCCGACCCCGACCACGACCGCCACAACGGCGAGCTTGATCATCACCACGACGGCGTTGACCCGGGCGGACTCGCGGATGCCGATCATCAGGAGTGCCGAGGCCGCCACGATGATGAGGATCGCCGGCAGGTTGACGAGGCCATGCGCCATCGTGCCGTCGGCGAGCTTGTAGGTCTCGAAGGGCGAGTTCACGAGGCTAGGCGGCAGGTTGATCCCGAGAGAGTCGCGCAGGAACCGGGTGACGTAGCTCGACCAGCTCACCGAGACGGTGGCGGCGCCCACGGCGTATTCGAGCACGAGGTCCCAGCCGATGATCCAGGCCACGAATTCACCCATGGTCGCGTAGGCGTAGGTGTAGGCCGAGCCCGCCACCGGGATCATGCCGGCGAGTTCGCTGTAGCACATGCCCGCGAAGGCGCAGGCGATGGAGGCGATGGCGAAGGAGATTACCACCGCGGGTCCCGCGTGCTCGGCCGCCGCGATGCCGGTCAGCGAGAACAGGCCGGCGCCGATCACGGCGCCGATGCCGAGCGCGATGAGGCTCCAGGGACCGAGGGTGCGCGCGAGCTTGTGCTCGCCGCCCTCCGCGTCGCTGTTCAGCCGTTCCAGCGATTTCGTGCGCGTGAGGTCGCCCGCGAGGCCTGCCGCCATGGGTTGATCCTATCCTGGTCTGGAGCGGGTGGCCCGCCCGGTGTTGCGCGCGGTCCCGGAAGGCGATGGCAAGGGAGTCATCTGAGCGAGGCGCGATCTTGGAGTTTGCCCGATGCAGTGGCAAACGGTGAATGACGACACGAGCAGGTTTCGGGCCGCGACCCCGTCACGGACGCGTGATCGCCGCCTCGGCCGCTGCTGCGTCCGCGCCGTCGATCAGCGGGCGGAGTATCGCCCGCGCCCGAGCGGTGGTGGCCGGCCCGGCCGTGCCCGGCGTTCCGGCCTCGAAGGGGGGCGCCGGGGCATATTCGGCCACGAGCTGGCTCGTGCGGGCCGCCTCGGATCCGGCGAGGCGCGCCGAGAGCGCCAGGGCGAAATCGATCCCCGCCGAGATGCCCGCCGCCGTAACGCGGTTGCGGTCGAAGACCACGCGCTCATCCACCGGAATGGCACCGAGGCGCGGCAGCACCCGGTCGCGCACGCACCAGTGCGAGGTGGCGCGGTAGCCCCGCAGCAGACCGGCCGCTCCGAGGATCAGCGAGCCGGTGCAGACGCTGGTGACCCAGCCGGCGCGGGCCGCTCGGTCGCGTAGGAAGGCGAGGGTGCCGGGATCGCGCATCTGTGAGGGCGTGCCGTCGCCCCCCGGCACGAACAGCACATCGAGGTCGCGCGGGCAGGTCTCGAAGCTTTCGTCGGCGACAACCGCCAGACCGGTATCCGAGAGGACCGGCCCGGCCACCCGCGCCACGAGGTGCAGCCCGCCCCCGGCGATCCCGGAGAGCAGAGCCTGCGGACCGACGAGGTCCAGCGCGGTCATACCCGGATAGAGCAGCATCGCGATGTGCAGCGGCCGGACCGACGACGGCGATCCGTCAGAAGTTCCCGCCGCGCGCGAGCCGGCGGCCAGCGCCGCGGCGCCCGCAAGTCCTGTCGCGGCGACCGCACGGCGGGTCGGGCCGGGTGGTCGGGTCACGCGGTCGGCCTGGCCTCGAAGGACTCGATCGCCTTGATGAGAGTCGTCGCTCGGTAAGGCTTGGTGAAGAACACGCTGCCCTCGATCAGGCGAGGCGGCGTCTGCGAGAAACCCGTGGCGTAGATGACCGGCAGGTCGGGGCGCAGGGTCCGCGCGGCCTCGGCGAGCTGCCATCCGTCCATGAGGCCGGGCAGCCGGATGTCGGTGAACAGGATGTCGACGGAGGCCTCTGCCTTCAGGATGTTGATGGCGATCTCGGCGGTGGCGGCCTGGAAGACCACGAAGCCGGCATCCTCCAGATCGGCGGTTATGACCTCGAGCAGCAGCGACTCGTCTTCCACCATCAGGATTCGTGATTTGGGAGACCTGCTCATCGTCGTGGCGTTCCGTCAGGCGTAGCCGAGGCGTGGCGCGCGACCGGTGGGTGTCGCCTCTCCACCCGAACCCGAATGAGAAGACGATAACTCGGTTCGGTCACGTGGCAAGTAGATCCAAACTGTCGTGCCTCGCCCGGGTTCGCTTTTGATCGCCACATGTCCGTCGGACTGCTTGGCAAATCCGAAAACCTGGCTCAGGCCGAGGCCGGTGCCCTCGCCCACCGCCTTGGTGGTGAAGAACGGCTCGAAGGCCCGGTCGAGGATCTCCGGGGCCATGCCCCGGCCGCTGTCCTCGACCGCGATGGCGACGTGGTCGACACCCTGCAGGGCGGGGATCATCCGGGCCTCGGCGGCCGGGACGTTGCGGGTGCGGATCACGGCTCGGCCGCCTTCCTGGATCGCGTCGCGGGCATTGACCGCGAGGTTCAACAGGGCGTTCTCCAACTGGTTGGCATCGACACAGACCGGCCAGACCTGGGCGGAAAGGACCAGCTCGGGGGGCTCCACCGTACCGAGTGCCCCGCGTAGGAGCTCCGCCAGATCGCGGATCAGTCCGTTGGGGTCGACCCGCGTCGGCTGCAGCGGCTGACGCCGGGCGAAGGCGAGCATCTTCTGGACAAGGGCCGCCGCTCGCTCCGCGGCCGTCAGTGCCCCGCGCAGGGAGCGCCGCGCACCGCTCTCGGCGGGCAGGAAGCGCTCGATCCGATCGAGGTTGCTGATGACGACGCCGAGCAGGTTGTTGAAGTCGTGGGCGACGCCTCCGGTGAGGGACCCGATGGCGTCCATCTTCTGGCTCTGGCGCAGCATATCCTCGGCCCTGTCGCGCTCGGCATAGGCCTCGTGCAGGGCAGCGAGCGCCTCGTCGCGCTCGCGCACGCGGGCCAGCAGCTCGGCGTTCGCGGAGCGCAGCTGTGCGGGCGAGGGCAGGGCCAGGGCCCTGGGCAGCAGAACCCAGAGCAGGATCGCGGTCACGATCGAAGCTGCGGCCGTGACCGCCTTGACCGCCGCCTCGGCCGCGTAGTCCGGAACCCAAAGGGTCCAGATCTCGAAGACGTGGGTGGTGCCGCAGGCGAGAATGAACAGGGCGAAGGCCCAGAACATCCACCCGAAGGCGAGGTCACGCCGCCGGGTCACGAAGACGCCGAGGGCGACCGGGATGGTGAAGTAGGCGAGGGCGATGATCGCGTCCGAAACCACATGGGTCCAGATCAGCTCCGGCCGCCAGAGCAGGCAGATCCCATGGGGCGCCAGACTGGTGCGGTCGAGGAAGCCGTTCAGGATCTCGAGCATGCGGGGTCTCGAAGGGTCATGGGTTCGGTCGCTCCGGACAAAGCTCACGCGGCGGGAACGATACAGGGATACCCATAGTCTGAAGTGCGACCGTCGTCTTCGACAAAAGCGCTCGCAACTGTGAGGATTTTCCAGTCCAATGCTGTGACGGACGCCGATATAGTGTCGCCATGCACGCTGATGGCTGCCCGGTGCTCGGACTTTCGAAGGGGCGTACGTGCTCGACCGTCTGCGAACTCGCGGAGCCGAACGACATTTCCGCCTTCCGGAAAGATCTCGCCGGAAAGATCTCGCCGGGAAGGTCCGGAATTCGCCGACGATCGTGTTCCGGACGGTAGGATCGTCCGGTACCCGGCCGGGCTATTCGACTACGACCTTGTAGGTCTGGCCTGTCCGCAGAATGGCGCCGCGCTCCAAGCCGTTCAGCACGAGGAAGCGCTCCACCGGCTTGTCGGGAACGACCATGCGCTGCGCCAGGGTCTCGACGGTCTCGCCGGCGCCGGCCGTCACCACGACGAGGTGCAGCGGACGCAGGGTCCGGGCCTCGGCCGGATCGATCGCGGACAGGCTCTCGGTCCAGCGCCGGAAGGCGCCGTCCGGGTCGGTGCCACCCTTGGCCGCCATGATCATCCGGAAGGTGGTCTCGCCGACCCGGATCACCGCGAGGCGGAAGGTCCAGTCCTTGCCGCGGGACAGGGCCGTGGCCGCCGGGTAACCGGCGACCATCCGGTTCTCCAGGGAGCCGGGTTCGACGACGTCGTTCCAGGTCGCCTTCAGCACCTCGTCGAGGCCCTGGCCCGGATTACTCTCGACCTGGTCGAAGAGCAGGCGCCGGCTGCCTTCTCCGGTGGTGCCGAGGACCGCGTTGCGGGTGTTCTCGATCGAGAAGCCTTCCGGCACCTCGAAGGCGATGCCGAGGGCAGGATGGAGGAACTTGCGCCCGCGCACGACGCCATCGCCCGGATTGTCGCCGTAGGCGATGCCGTCGATGGCTGCGAGGTAGCGCGCACGCTCATCGACACCCAGGCCCGGCGCGCCGATGAGGCGCGCGGCGCGGGTCACCAGCGTGATGCGCTCGGTGGTGCCCGGATGGGTCGCCAGCATGTCGGGCTCACCGGCCATGCCGGTACCGGTCTTCAGGGCCGTGGTCCGGTTGAGCGCCGTGAGGAAGCGCCCGGCGCCGAAGGGATCGTAGCCGGCCCGCGCCAGGGTGCGCACGCCGATGCTGTCGGCCTCGAGTTCCTGGTCGCGCGAGAACCGCGCCAGGGCGAATTTCGACTGACTCTGGAGTTGGGCGCCTGTCACGGGATCGTTGAGTACGTCGGCCACGACCTTGCTCACCAGCTGCGAGCGCAGCGCCAGCTCGGTTCGCGCGGTGGCATGGCGCAGGGTGACGTGGGCGATCTCGTGGGCGAGCACCGCCGCGACCTCGGAGGTGTCGCTCGCCAGCGCCAGCAGGCCGCGGGTCACGTAGAGCCGGCCGCTCGGCAGCGCGAAGGCGTTGATCACGGGCGAGTCGAGCAGGGTGACGGCATAGGTCTCCTCCGGCCGCTCCGTCGCCTTGACGAGGCGGTCGGTCACGTCGCTGACGAGCCGGAGCGTCGCCGGGGATCGGTACTCTCCGCCGAAGGACGCGACCAGCTTGGCGTGATCGGCATCGGAGGCCGTGCGCTCGCGTCCCGTGGTGCGCGGAGCCTCGCGGGGCACGGCCAGCGCCGCCTTCTGCACGACGGCGCCGGTCTGGTCGCCGATGCAGCCCGAGAGCAGCAGGCCGAGGAGCGGCCAGGCGGCAGCGTGAACGCCGCGCCGGGGCCGGCCAGCAGGCGGAGGGGCGGCCGTCGCGCGCATCGTGGGGCGGAGGATCGAACCCATACCGTTCAGCGCCGCTGCGCCTGCTCCCCGTCCAGTACTTCGATCATGTCGGCACTCGCGATGTCGAGGGTCGGGCCGCGCCAAGCCTCTAGCACCCCCCGGACCCGGACCTGCCGCCCACGCAGGGAGGCCGCACTCAAACCACGTTCCTGCAAGGTGCGCCAAGTGCGATTCGACACGGTCACCGTGAGCCCGTCCTCGCCCCGGCGCGCGAAGTCGAGATAGGTGCGGCGCGAGCGCTCCCCGACCCACAGCACGGGACCCTGGGCCACGACGAAGCGGCCGAGACTGTTCCGGAGGGCAGCCCCGTCCCGTACGTCCGGGCCGGCCCGGCGCCAGAGGCCGCTGCCGCTCCGTCGCGCTCCGGCCTCGACCGCGAGGAGGGCCGGTCGACACAAGGTGTCCCGTTCTCCCGCATCGACCGCGACGAGGCCGAGCGCCACCAGCCCGGCCGCGAGGTCGGGCGCCGCCTCCGCGGCGGGCTCGATCTCCACCGCATCGACATGGGACCGGCCCCACCGATCGATCTCGCCTCGGGCGACCAGGGTCAGGGGGCGTCCGCTTCTGGCGAGAAGCCAGGCATGGGCCTCGGCCGCGATCTCCGGGGCATCCGTCCAGCGGACGCCGTCGAGCACTGCCCTGGCGCCCGAGGCCATAATCAACTCGCCCCGCGGACCGAGGCCGGCGAGACGGTCCTCCCGCGCCGGCGCCGCCAAGCATTCGGGCGCGGCCGCGCTGGCCGGTCCCCGCAGCCCCCCGCAGACGCCTAGGATGACGCCGAGGAGCCAAACCCCTCGGATGAAGGGCGATCGTCGCCATGCGATCGTCACGAAACCAAGCCCCCGCCCGATGCTGCGAATCCCTCGCCATTGTCGTCCCGTACGGGATGGAGACAAGGAAGGGGACGGGATCGGAGGTCGGTTCACGCCGCATTGCGGCAAGATGGCCACAGCAGAACGCGGGCCACGGGCGAACGGAGCCTCGAGAAACGGGCGCTGCCGACCGACGCTTCGGAATGTCCCCGCCCGGTTGGCGGCTCCGGGCGATGATGCTAGGAACGCCCTCGGTGAGTCTCCGTAGCTCAGCTGGACAGAGCACAGGTTTCCTAGATCACAATTGGGCGTCGCGAGGGGAAACCACGCGGCGGATCCGCTCAAATTCGGGGAACGCTCAACGTTCGCTTCTGGCGTGCGCAGCCAATCCCGAGCCAAGCCCGGCCCCCGCTCCCACGGGCACCGGGACGGTGTAGAGACTAGACGGGCGGCACCTAAGGGCCTCGGCGACGGGGCCTATGGTGGAGGGATAGTCCAGACCACGAACGCGCACCCCTTTGGGAACGCGGCGGCGGAAGCCGAAGTGGGATGAAACCTGGGGTCGCAGGTTCGAGACCTGCCGGGGACGCCACCACACCTCAAGCCCTTGTCCGGGCTGGCACGCGGCCAATGCTTTTCGCTTCCGCGCGGTCGGTCAGGCGATCCGGCCGCACGGTCGAGCCAGCCTCGCGTCGTCTTTCGTCCCGGAGAAGGGGCGACTCGGACTCCTGAACAAGTCCTGCGAAGTTGTATGCGCTGACGACGTCGGCCAGGCGAGCGCGGAGCCGCGCGCGGCCATCGTAGTGGCAACGCTTGACCGTCGCGTCCCTGATCGTGCGGTTCGACCGACCGGCCCGGAAAGCCATCGTGTCGGACGGACCTCCCGTGCCGGTCGCGGAGGCCGGGCCTGCCGATTCCGTACCGAGCCCGACCGACCAGGGCTGTCGCGCTCAGAACGCACCCTTGCCGGCCGCTGGGCTCCCGGGCATCAGGTCGAATTTCTCCGAGCCTGGATCGACGAACAGGGGATCGGCGTAGCTCTCGCCGGGACCGAGGGTCATGGACCAGTTGTTGTACAGATGCGTGGCCTTGTCTTGTAGGTGGAAGATGTTACCGGCGTGGTAGCTACCTTCGCGCTTGAACACGCTGTCGCCCGAGTTCAGGCTGACGATGTTGTCCGCGATGCTGAAGGCATCCGGCACCGGATCCGCGTCGAGATAGAAGATGCCCATCGCCTTGGAGCCCGCCTTCGTCGCCACGATGGTATTGCGCCGGACGGACACTCGGGCGAAGCCGACGGCGAACTGACCCCCGCCGTTGTGCGGGTTGAGGAAGGGCTTGTCGCGCAGGTTGAGCCCGACATTGAAGGCGATGTCGACGTTCTGGATGACGTCGCCCTTCCGTCCGCCCAATTCCATGAAGCCGACGCTGTCCGCGCACCAGTTGTGATGGACTCGGAGTTCTGAGACGGATCCGAACAATTCGATGCAGCCTCCGTCCTCGCCGTAATCGTCGCTCGGAGCCGCGTTGCGGAAGAATCGGTTGCGGGCGACCTCGTGCCCGGTTCCTGCCACCAGGACCCCGTTGGCGCCGTAATCGTCGTCGGGCTGGACCGATTTCGGCGTCACTTTCACCATCGTGAGGTCGTGGATGACGTTGTCGAGCACGCGACCCTGGCTGCCGAGCAGCCCGACGCCGATGCCGACGCGGGTGATCTCGCTGTTCTGCACGGTCACGCCGACGGTGCCCTTCGGTGCCGCCACGCCGTACCGGTTCGTGTCGGTGATGAGCAGCCCGTCGATGACCGTGTGCGACCCGACGGTCAGGGCGTCGGCGTAGGCTGCGGCGGCGCCGATGATGCGGGGTCGCGGCCCCTTCCCCGACTGCCGCACGACGATGGGTTCATCTGCCGAGCCGACGGCTCGCATGACCACCGGACCGTTGATGACAGTACCGGCCGGGATCAGGATCGTCGTTCCGACGGGATAGGCCTCGGCGAGACCTGGGGCGTCCGTGACGGTGACGGTGCTGCCGGACTGCGCCGGCCCAGGTAGACATGCGAGCAGAACGGCCATGGGACCGGCCACGAGGACGGTTCTGCTCATCATTGCCGTTCACGATCCTCGATCTCGGGCACTGTCGGTAGCGCTTGAAGGTCCGGAGGCCGTCCGGGTCCGCTTCGCGTGAGGACAAGAGGGGTCTGTTGAGCGCCAAGCGAGCAATACGACCTTGATTGAGCGACGGCCAGCTGCACCCTCGGGGCAAGGTTAGGCGGATGGTTGCCTGACTTTTCGGCCGACGGATCATGGATCGGCGACGCATCGCTCGGTTACGAAGCAGGCGCATCTTTTCAGGACATGGACCGGCATCCGAGCCCATCGGTAAGACAGGCAAAATATCGGCCGCGCGTGATGATCGTTTCCGCAACAGCTTTCCTATCTGCATAAGAAGCCCGGACAACTGAGATCCAGCGCGTTCCACCAAAGGGTGAGGCAGGGCATTTCATGAAAGTGAGCAGTTCAGTGCGGGTCGGGTCTTTCCTCGACCCCTTCGCCAAGCATCTCCCTCGCAAAGACAGCTATCGATCCAGATTCATGAAACAATAATTTTGATGCGAAACTATAAATCTACATTTCAATAGCAGATTGTTTTCTAATTTACCAGTGTGGTGTTTAGAAAATTCATATCGAAATATTTGTGAACGTCTTTTCGGATTGCGGTGAGGTGAGGAAGTGAGGTTCACGAAGACGCGACGGGCTGATTCGCCGATCGCTCTGGAAGGAGGAGCGACGGATGAGACGATCCTTCGGCCAGGATCTGCCCGAGCGGGTAGTGGAAGTCACGGCAACGACCCTGCGCCGGCCGGCGGCGGCGCGGTTTGGGATCGCAGTCGCCACCGGGATCGCGCAAAGCCCGATCACCCATCCATGAATGTGGTGTTCGCGCGCCGCCTGACACGTGGCCGTGACAGCCCAGATTTGTTGTCACCAGAACGCTGAAGGATCTTGCCCGGGGCTGCCCTTTGATTCTTGCGCAATGGGTGCCAGGAATGCATCATATTGCGTAGCCGCGCCGTCAGCGCGCGGAATAGGGAAGTCCAAGTCGCCGCTATGCTTGCCTACGTCAACATCTATATCGGCTGCTTGGCTCTCTTCCTGGAGTTGAGCGTGCGCGCGCCGGTCTGGCGGGACTAACCTCGTCCGTTCGAAAGCGCGACGAACGCACCTCACCACCCGACGCGACCGATGGCGGGAAGCTTGAGGGCCGGGCGCCGGACGTCGAGGCCCGCGACGGCACCGAGGAGATTCACCTCCAGGCCTTCGACCCAGCCCACGGTCAGCCCGAAATAGCCGCCGAGGTTCAGGCGGAATCCGGTCCGCGACGGCGTCAGGCCGACCCAGCGCCCGTCATAGGGGAAGTCCTTGCCGATCGCGGTCGCGGGCAGGCTTGCCGACATCTCCGGCACTGCACTCATCACGGCCGCCACGAAGGTATTGGAGTTCGGGCCTGGCCAGACCGTGTAGTCGCCGGCCTGCGCGTAGCGGTAGGTCCGAATCGTCTCTCGGATGCGCGGGATCATCGCTTCCGCTGCCGGCCCGTCGGCCGCCACGACGGTCTCGGGCACGCTCCCGAACCAGCGCCCGTCGGGCACGAAGCGATCGATCCAGATCGGCTGGCCCCAGGCCGTGTAGTCGAAGCGCTGATAGGCGGAGTCACCCGCCTCCTTCACGACGATCCAGCTATGGGTGGCGATGATGCCGCGCCAACTCACCGTCCGAGCTGAGAAGATCCGGACGATCGCCTTCGGGTGGGTCGCGGCCGGGGGCAACAGACCGGTGCTCGAACGGTCGGCGGCGCGCCAATCCCCGCGGGGCTGACTGGCGTAGAGGGCGGCCGAGATCGCGATGGGTGCGAGGTAGACCAGGACGAAGGCGAGGGCAGCGATCTTGAGCAAGGCATTTCCGGACGGCGGGAGGACCGGACCGATATGGGAAGTCTGACCGCCGGACGGGAGAGCCGGCGCCGCGCGCTCAGCGGCCGGTTCGGCTCCGGGTCCGATCCGGATGTCGCGTCGGAGCCGTCCGCCGACGACAAGAGAGCTTCCTTAACCAATCCGGGGTTATTCCGGGCACGTTTCGTCCTCCGATAAACTGACGGTCCTGCCCGATGAGCCACCACTCGGAAACGCTCGTGATCGGGGCGGGACCCGCCGGCCTGACCGCCGCCTATCTCCTGGCGAAGGCCGGGCGCTCGGTGACCGTCCTGGAGAAGGATCCAGTCCAGGTCGGTGGCATCAGCCGCACGGTGGCGCATAACGGTTATCTGTTCGACATCGGAGGCCACCGCTTCTTCTCGAAATCGAAGGCCGTGGTCGATCTCTGGGACGAGCTTCTTCCGGACGACTTCATCGAGCGGCCGCGCCTGTCGCGGATCTTCTACAAGGGCAAGTACTACGCCTATCCGCTGAAGGCCTTCGAGGCGCTGCGCAACCTCGGGCTCCTGGAGAGCACCGCCTGCGTCGCTTCCTACTTGTATGCCCGCGCCCGGCCCATCGCGGAGCCGAAGAGCTTCCACGAATGGGTCCGCAACCGCTTCGGCGAACGCTTGTTCTCGATCTTCTTCAAGACCTACACGGAGAAGGTCTGGGGCATGTCCTGCGATGCCATCTCGGCGGACTGGGCGGCCCAGCGCATCAACGGCCTCGATCTCGGTGCCGCGATCCGCGATGCGCTGGTGCGCTCCCTCGGGCTGCGCAAGGCACCGCGCGCCGGCGAGCCCGTGATCAAGACGCTGATCGAATCCTTCCGCTATCCGCGCAAGGGGCCGGGCATGATGTGGGAGGCGGCTGCCGCGAAGGTGGTGGCCCGGGGTGGAACGCTGCGCCTCGACCGAAGCGTCGACGGCCTGCACTTCGAGGCCCGGACCGGGCTCTGGACCGTTACGGCCCGGAGTGCCGACGGCACCCGCGAGACCTTCACGGCGCGCAACGTCATCTCCTCTGCGCCTCTGCGCGAACTCGTCGGGTCGATTTCGCCCGCTCCGATCAGCACCTTCCAGGCCCGCTCCCTGCAGTACCGCGACTTCCTCACCGTGGCGCTGATCGCCCGCTCGGACCACAACTTTCCCGACAACTGGATCTACATCCACGATCCGTCGGTGCAGGTCGGGCGCGTGCAGAACTTCCGCTCCTGGTCGCCCGAGATGGTGCCCGATCCGGCGCATACCTGCCTCGGCCTGGAGTACTTCTGCTTCGAGGGCGACGGGCTCTGGGCACAGTCCGATGCCGACCTCATCGCCCTCGCCAAGCGCGAGATCGGCCAGATCGGTCTGATCCGCTCCGAGGACGTGGTCGATGCCTGCGTCGTGCGCCAGCCCAAGGCCTATCCGGTCTACGACGAGGACTACAAGACACACGTCGCCACCATCCGGCGGGACCTCGAACACGCCTATCCGAGCCTGCACCTCGTCGGGCGCAACGGCATGCACAAGTACAACAACCAGGACCACGCGATGATGACCGCGATGCTCACGGTGGAGAACATCCTCGCCGGAGAGCGCCGCTACGATCCGTGGTGCGTGAACGAGGACGCGGAATACACCGAGGCGGGCGTCTCCGGCGCGCAGGACGCGCTGTCCAGCGAGCGCCTGGTGCCGCGCCGGGCGGCCTGACCGCGGTGGCGGCGGTGGTGACCTCCGACCCGACCGTGGCCGTCGTCGATCGCGTCCCCCAGGCCGGAGATGCTTTCCCGCGCTGGCGCTCGAGTCTGTCCCGCTCCGCCTGGCCCATCCTCGGCGCTGTGGGTCTCTATCTGCTGCTGCATCCCTACGAAGGAATAGACGGTGATGCCCGCATCTATGTCGGGCGGGCCCTCGCCGACCTCGACCCGGACGGGGTCGGACGCGACCTCATGTTCACGCATGACGGGCAGTCGCGCTTCAGCTTGTTCCCCCTCGTGCTGCGGGGAGTGGTGGCGGCGCTCGGCCCCGGTCCGGCGGCCTTGGCCGTCAGCCTCGTCGGGCTGATCGCCTGGTTCTGCGCCGCCTCGGTCCTCGCTGGCACCCTCGGGGCCGGCCGGCGGTGCTGGATCGTCCTCGTCGCCTTGGTGGTCCTGCCGGCTTCGTATGGCCATCCCGGCGTTTTCCGGATCGGCGAGGCGCTGGCGACGCCGCGGACCCTGGCGGAGGCGGCGATACTTACCGGCCTCGCGGCGAGCCTCGCGGGCCGTCGGGTCCTGGCGGCGGCGTTCGTGGGTCTCGGCGGGCTCATCCATCCGATCATGGGCCTGGCGGGCCTGGCCGTGCTCGTCATCGCGCTGGTGGCCGAGAATCGGCGCTGGCTGCTGGTCCTGATCCCCACGCTCGCCGCGGTCCTGGTCGCCGCCCGCCTCGGGGTGCCGCTGTTCGCGCGCCTGCTGCAGCCCGTCGACCCTGAGTTCCTGGGCATCCTGCGCCAGCGCTGCGCCGACCTGTTCCCCGTGCTCTGGCCGAGCCAGGCCTGGGGACCGCCCGTCGTCCAGGCCGCGTCGATCCTCGTCGCCGCCACTCTGGTGCCGACCCGGGCACGGCGAATCCTGCTGGCCGCACTCCTCGCCGGGGCCTTCGGCGTCGCCGCCACCGCGGTGTTCGAGGAGCAGTGGTCGTCGCTTCTCGTGATCCAGGTCCAGCCCTGGCGCTTCCTCTGGGTCACGTCCGTCCTGGGGGCGGCCGCCTTCGGCCTCTGCGTCGCGATCCTCTCGCGCGGGACGGCGGGAGACCGGGTCACTCTCGCTCTCCTGGGACTGGCCTGGGTGTACGCCACCGACCTCCTCATCGGGGGCGCCGCCGGCCTCCTCGCCGTCGGGATCCACGCGGCGGTCCGCCGGGCTCGGCTGGCACCCTCGCGCGCCCTGATGCTGGCGACCCTGAGCGTGGTCGGCCTGCTCGTCGCCAGCCGCCTCGTCATCGAGACGCTCGCCTTCGCATTCCTCCTCGGCGACCTGCCCAAGGGCGCCCATCCGGGTCTCAGCCTGATCCGGAACTTTCCGATCGTTCCGCCGCTCGCCTTCACCGCCGGCCTCGCCTGGATCGCCGCAGGGCGGATCCGGGCTGCGATCCCGGTCCTGGTCCTGGGGCTCGTCCTGGTCCTGGGGCTCGTCCTGGCCCTCGTCGGTCTCTGGGACGAGCGCTCCCCGGCCTTCCGGCGGATCGAGCACCGTACCCTTCTACCCGGTCTCGCTGCCGCCATCGCGAGCCGGCCGGGCGAGGTGCTCTGGCTCGACGGCCGGGCCGAGACGTGGCTGGCGCTCGGCCGCCCGAGCTGGATCACCAATCTGCAGGGCGCCAGCATCGTGTTCTCGCGCCCCCTGGCGATGCTGTGGTCCGAGCGGATCGCCCGGCTGATCGCCCTGGGCCTCGCCACGGAGGCGCAGCGCACGCCGTTTGCCCCGCCGGTCCCGCTTCGGGCCGACGATCTGCCGGCCGGCGGCGTCGCGACCCTGTGCGCGGCCCCGGACGCGCCCGCCTGGATCGTGGCGCCCCTCGGCGAGGGACGGCCGGTGCCGGCGGGGGCGCGCGTGTTTCCCCTCGCGGACCCGCTCGTGACACCGATGGCCACCGTCGACGGTCTGACCTGGCACCGCGTGACCGCCTACGGCCTGCTGGCCTGCCGCCCCTGACGCTGCGGCTCAGTGGCTGCGGAGGAGCACGAGGACCGCCAGCGCCGCGATGGGAACGACGAGGCAGCCGAACGAGAACGCGGCGACGCCGAAAGCGCCCGCGAGGGCGCCGACGGCGAAGGCCAGCACCGCCGGCAGCATCCGGCGCATCCGTCCCTTCGCCGGATCATCGGGCGTCACGGCGCCCCGCGCCCAGTCAACGAGGTCAATGACCGCCTGGGTGACGTTGACCGTCATCACCGTGGTGGCCGCCAGATGGGCGAGGCCGAGCCGGCCGATGGCGTTCTGGACTCCCATCGCGCCGACGCCGAGCATGCCGACAGTCACGGCTGCCGCGCCGTCAGGCGAGCCCAGCGGCGAGAGGGCGAGACCGGCGGCACAGAAGGCGGCGAGCAGTGCGATCTCGAGCCCGAGGAGCCAGCGCAGGGGCGCCATGCCCCGGCGCTCGAGAGCCAGGGCGATGAGACGGGTCGCCGCGACCGCGGCCACGAAGGCCGGCAGGGCGAGCAGCTTGGCGACCACGCCGGTCGAGGTCGAGACGAGCTCTGCGCCCAGCAGGACGAAGTTGCCGGTCACGTGTGCGGTGAACAGGCCCGCCAGGGCGATGAACGCCGCCGCATCGACGAAGCCCGCCACGAAGGCGAGTCCGATTCCGGCGAGAAGGTCGGTGTCGAGGCGCGGGCTGCGGGGTCTGCGGGAGGAGAAGAATATCCGTGCCATCCGTGCGTCCGCTGGGGCTCCGGGCAAATTCGAACCGGCTCGGCGCCTGACATAGGCCGCACGTTCTGGCCGAACACACCACGGAACGGAAGCATCCGGACGCGAGAACGCCGTCGGATCTTCATGTTACGCGGGCGCGACTCCTCCGCCGACGGCAAGAAACCTTGCGAAGGCTGTGCGAGCCCCTGAACCGCCGGCGGGGCCGTTCGTTGTGTCGACATGACGGACGCCCCAACCGACGCCTCCACAGCCGCCTCCCGAATCGCGGACGCGCGCCACCGCGAACTCGCGACCGAGCACCTTCTGTTCGGGACGATCCGCTTCCTGGCCCAGGAACATCCGGACCTGCTCGACACCCTGGAGGCCAGCGTCGGCCACCTCTGGGACAAGGCCGACGACGATTCCCGGGACGACGAGGCCGTCCGAGAGGTGGCGCGCCGCTTCCTCAAGAGCCTGCGGGCGGAGCGCTGATCGCGCACCGCAGGCACGATCCGAACTTTCGCGCGGAAGCGCCGTTCTCAGCGAGACAGGAGGCCATCATGTCGAATGAACCGGTGAAGTCGAGATCGATCCTACGCACCACGCTGGCCGCATCCCTCGCACTGGGCCTGTGCGGCAGCGCTCTGGCTCGTGGTGGCGGCAGCAGCGGCGGCGATGGTCTGTCACCCTACGCCGCCTTGAGCGGAAACGACCGCTCGGCCGGGGTGAACAACGGCAATTATCGCGACCCCGCCCTCGACCCCTATCTCGGCGCCTACGAAGGCCGTTACGACCGACCGGTGCGCGAGCGCTATCGCCCGAGCCGGCGTCCCTATTACGGCACGCCTTATTGACCGGTGCAGGCCGGTGATGGCGGGCGGCTCGAGGCGGCACCGCCGCCGCACTTCGCCCGCCCCGGTGCATTTGGACGGGGCCGTCCTGCCAGGCATGGAATGCTGACGGGATGAGCATCGGCAGTCCCGGAAATCTCCTGCTTCGTTCCCTGCCCGAGGCCGAACGGGTGCAACTGGTCCCGGAGTTCAACCGGATCGAGGTTCGGAAGGGCGAACGCCTCGTCGCTGCGGGCGATCGCGCCGAGTTTGCCTATTTCCCGGAAGGCGGCCTCTCCTCGAACCTGACCACCGCCAACGGGACGCGCCGGCTCGAGGTCGGATGCTTCGGCTACGAGGCGATGATCAGCACCGCGACCATCCTCGGCTCGGAGCGCATGCCCCACGAGATCCTGGTTCAGGTCGGTGGACCCTGGCTGCGGATCGAGGCGTCCCGCCTGCGCTCCGCCTTCGAGGACCTGCCGGGATTGCGGCGGGTGTTGCTGCACTTCGCCCACGTCTTCATCATGACCCTGAGCCAGACGGCCCTGTCGAACGGCGTCTGTTCCATCGAGGCGCGCTTGGCGCGCTGGCTCCTCATGGCCCAGGATCGCCTCGGCAGCGACCAACTCGCCCTGACCCACGACTTCCTCGGCCTGATGCTGGGGACACAGCGCCCGGGCGTTACGCTGGCGATTCAGGCGCTGGAGGGAATGGGCATGATCCGAGCCCGGCGGGGCCTGATCACCGTGCTGGACCGACCCCGCCTCATCGCGCATGCGGGCGACAGCTATGGGCCGGCCGAAGCGGAATACGAGCGGCTCATTGGCCCGTTCCGGATGTGCAGCGCCGCGACGCCCGGGTCGTAGATCGGCGCCAGGTCCCACCGCGGCGGCCATGGGGCTCGCCGCGGGAAACCTCCGGCAGCCCGGCGTTCGGCGGCGCGACCGACCCCGGGGCCGGGAACTTGCGTTCTCTCTGCGACGGCCGCGACCCGGTCGCCAGGAGGACACCATGGAAACCGGTACCCTGCCGCCTTCGGCCTTCGATATGCCCGCCATCCTCCTGTCGGGGACAGTCGACCAGGATATGTACCGCGACTTTCGTCGACAGCTCGATGCGATCGGCGACCGGGACCTCGTGGTGGTCGAATTGACGACCCTGGGCGGCGATCCCGAAGTCGCCCGGATGATGGGTGAGGACATCCGCTTCAAGACCGGAATCCAGACGGATCGCCGGTTCGTCTTCCTCGGCAAGGCCGCGATCTACTCGGCCGGCACCACTTTCATGAGCTTCTTCGCCCGGTCGAACCGCTACCTGACCCGAGGCACGCGGCTGATGGTCCATGAGCGCAAGCTCGACAAGAAGGTGATCCTCAACGGCCCCCTGACGACCTGCATCGCTTCCCTGAAGGCCGCCTTGCACGAGATCGAATGCTCCATCGAGATCCAGAACGAGGGCTTCGCGAACCTCGTCCACGGCTCGCAGGTCACCCTGGACGAGGTGCTGCGACGGGCCCCCGAGAACTGGTACATCGAGGCCGGCGAGGCTCAGGCGCTCGGACTGATCGAGGAGATCCTCTGAGGCCGGTGCGCGGCCGATCAAGCTGAGCCGTCGAGGAGGGCGGAATCCGGTGCGGCCTCCTCGGTGCGGTCCGGGAGCCCGGCCGTTCCCGGGCGCACAGCCTGCCGGCTCAGCGCCCGCTCGCCGGCTTCGAGTCCGCACTTCTCCACGTGCACCACACGGTTGACGACCTGAAGGTTCGGCGCGCCCCAGAAACCCAGGAGCGTCGGCCAGGGCTCGCCGCGATGCTCGCGCCAGACGCGATAGAGGGGCACTCGGTGATCGACCTCGGCGGTCCGGAACAGGCGCTTGCCGGAGGCGGCACAGCGGTGGCGCTGATGCGCCTTCAGCACCTTCACTTGGTCGCTGGGCGCCACCCAAAGCTTCCAGGCGGCGACACAGGCCGCGTGCCAGCGTGCGTTCTTGTTCGCGACGCCGGAACCCCATAGGTCCCGGTGCCAGCCGAACCGATAGACGGGCTGTCCGCAGATGCAGCAATGGCCTTTGCCGCGGTCATGGGCCGGTTCCCGGAAGGGTGAGGGCGGCATCCGGAACGTGGCGGCGAGGCCGGAGCCCTTCTCCGTGCCAAGCCGCCAGGACCAGTTCTCGGGGTTTCCGGAGCGCACGGCGAGTGCCCGCGCCAGCTGGTCCGCGCGCAGGAGATGCGCGCGCCAGTAGCTCTCCACCGCGAGGCGCGGGGTCGGGGGGATCAGCGGACGCGACAGGGCATGCCGCAGGACGGGCGCCGGGAAGATGGCCGGCAGCGCGCGGTCTAGGCGGGCGCGCGCTGCGACGTTTCGCTCGGCCCTCCACTCGGAGGCGGCGCTCACGCCTGAACGAGGCTGTCGTCGGAGGGCGCGGCCGCCGACGGCGCCGGACGTCCAGCCACGGCATCCGCAAGCCGGTGCAGCCGACGGCCAAGATCGACCACCTCGTTCAACGCGATCGACTTCTCGCCGTTCTTCACGGCTCGCGTGATGTCGCTGAGTTGTAGCTTGGAGATACGAAGCAACTCGGCGGCAAGCTGATCTCTGGTCATCGGGCGCATCGCGGAACGAGGTGGGGGGCGGGTTCGCGAGATCTAGGGCGTAACGGTTACCGAGGCGTTGCCGCCGCCGGCCGGTTCCCTCGGCCGAGCTGCCATCGCCATCACGGATCGCTTCGTTCCCGATGGACCCAGCCTGTCCGGCTCTGATCGCGCGGACATGTTTTGACGTTTCGTCACGACTGAAAGCAAGCGAAACCGACGCGACCGGTTCACGACCCGACGAGCGACGAAGCGCGGCTCCTTCGTCTGACGTACCGGGACGTGAAGCGACGCCGATATGGAAAAGTGCCTCGTCGGGTTGACCTCTATTTGGATCTGTTCTGTTGCAGTCGTCATGGAACCGTGAGTTGTCGCACGAGTCCGGAACACCCTATTCGGAAAGGCGTTAGGGCTGGTCGATTGGATGGCATCCGATGGGCCGTGTTCCATCCCGTCGGGCTCGGGCAACAGTGTCGCTTCCGTCGTTCGCCTTTTCTACGCAGGACGTCGGTCCGGAATACGCGTTCGAGGCTTATTCCGACCTGTACTCCGGCGGCGCCGACGTCGCGCGGATCGGCCCGGATTTCCGCGCCCAGGTCCGGGCCTACCGTCTGGACCGCATGATCCTGTTCCAGCGAAGCCTGAACGGGGTCCAGCACAGCCGGTCTCCGCAGCGGGTTCGACAGGACGGCTTCGACCACGTCACGCTTCACCTCCTCCTCGAGGGCGAGATGGTGGCCGGCCCGACCGGGAGCGCGCGTCGGGTGCGTCCGGGCGAGATCCTCGTCTGCGACAACACGCTGCCGCACCAGACCCGGGCGCACAACGTCCGCCAGATCTCGACCCCGGTGGCGCGCGACCTGATCGAGCCGCTTGTCCCGGATCTGCGCGGCTTCCACGGGGCGATCCTCCCGGAAGCCTTCGGCGGCCTCGTGGCCGATTTCATCGTTTCTTTGACTCGGCGCTCGGAATCTCTCGACTCGACGGTCGCTTCCCGGTCGAGCACGGTTCTCGGCATGCTGCTGGGCGCCGCCCTGCGCGGGCACGCCGCGCACGCCGAAGCCGTCGTCTGGGCCGCCGTCCACGATGCCCCCGACGACGTCGCACGCCGCCGCGAGGCCGAGGCCCTGGTAGAGCGGCACCTGGGGGACCTCGACCTCGGCGCCGAGACCATCGCAGCGCAACTCTCGGCGGCCAGCGACCGCTTCCTCATCACCCGGGGGACGACCCCGGTGAAGCAGGATCTCGCCCTGAGCGACGCCCAACTCGGGCTGCTCCACGGCTCGGCCTTTGTGGTCCTGTACGCCCTGACGATGCCGCTCTTCGGCAGCTTGGCGGATCGCGGCCACCGGCGTGCGATCCTGCTCGCCAGCATCGGCCTCTGGCCCCTGGCGACCTTGGGCTTCGGCCTGGCCGGCTCCTTCGCGGCGCTGTTCCTCGGCCGGCTGGCCCCCGGACTGGGGCAGGCCGGCCTCGCACCGGCCGCGCTGTCGCTCATCGCCCACGGCTCCGAGTCAGGGCGCATGGCCCGGAACGTGTCCCTCTTCACGGTCGGAGGCAGCTTCGGACAGAGCTTCGCCCTCCTCGCCGGGGGCGCGACCCTGGCGTGGCTCGTCGTGCAGGACGGGCCATTTCCCGGTCTCGGACCGCTTCCCCCTGGCGAGCGCTGTTCGTCCTCGCCGGCCTGCCGAACCTCGCGCTGATCCTCGGCGCGGCGGCCGTTCAACTGCCGACGGCCCCACCGGCGGCCAGAGTGAGCCTGAGGCTCGCCTGGGCATGGATCCTGAGGCACCGTCGGATCTACCTGCCGCACGTCGCCGCCGCGGCCTGCGCCGTCCTGATGGGTCGGACCCTGGCCGCCTGGAGCCCGACCCTCTATGTGCGCAGTCGCGGCATGAGCCCAGCGGAGAGTGGTGTCGTGCTGGGGGCCCTGCTGCTGATCGGCGGACCGATCGGCCATCTGTCCGCAGGCTTCCTTCTGGACCGCGTCGCGCGGACGCGCCGGCGCGCGGCAGCCTCGCGGATGCTCGGCCTCGGTCTCCTCGCCGCCCTGCCGCCCGCGTTCGTGATGGCGGCGGCCTCCGACCGGACCCTCTCGCTCGCCGCCTTCACCGCACCACTCGCGATGACGGGGGTGCAATTGCTCACCCCCGTGAGCCTGCGCGGGCGCGTACGCGGACTCTTCATCGCCGCCGTGACCCTGACCGCCTCTGGGACCGGCCCGCTGCTCCTCGGCTTGCTGTCCGACGTCGTCTTCGGAGCCGATCAGCTCGGGCGCGCCCTGATGGTCCTCTACGGCCTCGTCGGCTTCCCCGGGACGCTCCTGGCCTTCCACGCCGCGTAGCGATCGCGCCGGCTCACCGGCGCAGGTCGCTGAACCAGGACGAGACGGGGTCGATCACCGCGCTGGTGATGGAAGCGGCCCGGGCCCGCACCCGCTCCGTCAGGGCCGGGAGCCGACCCGGTTCGTCGCCGCGCCGCTCCCGCGCGGCGGCTTCCGCCTCCGTCATCGCCGCGGCGACGAAGGCATCTTCCTGGGCCTGACACACGTCGAGGGCGCTGCGCTGGGATGCCGCCCGGCTCTGCGTCCGGGGCTGGTGCGCGAACGCCTCCCGGACACAGCCGTGCCAAGCCCGCTCCAGAGGATCGAGCCTGACCTCGGGCATTGGCTGCGCGGCCACCCCCGGCGGGACGAGGCTCATCAGCAGGATGGTGGAGCGGAGCATCACAGGCATGCGCGGACTATGGCGGCCCGGGTTCGTTCAAGCTAGAACAAAAGCGCAACACTTTGGTCGTGGCGTTGGGAAGGCCCTTGTTCCAGACAGAATCGGACGCTGCACGAAACCGCCGTTTCGACCGACTTGTGTGAGTGTCCTTGATGACATCGCGAAAAGCTCGGTCCGCTTTCACGACTCCGGCGCTTCGGTCAAGATCGATTGAATTCAGAGGATTGTAATGGGTTCTTTTGTGAAGAGTTATATTTCAATAGGAGGAAAAAAGCTCCTGATAAGACCCGCTCAATATTGACGATGATTAATTATATACTATAATAATTTACATTAAAAATATTAATAAAAGTTCTACGACAATAAAACCGATAAGAATACTAATTTTTACTTGGACGTGATCGGCTCAATGCGGTCAGAAGTATAATTCAATTATAATTTTTGCAACCTATTTGATGCAAATCTGCAGAACATCGAGGGTCGGGGTGCGGGTTGGTATCATGGCAGAGAGAAGACGCGTTTACAGGCAGGCCTGCGCACTCGATGGACGGATTTTCGTTCCTAAGATCAGCAACGCGATTCCGTGCACGATCACGGACATCTCGTCACTGGGTGCGTTCCTGAAGCCCGGTACGGGTCGCGTGGTCCCGGCACATTTCGATCTGACGATTGGCGGGAGCAATCAGCCGCGCGCCTGTCGGATCGCACGCCAGGAAGCCGACGGTTTCGGCGTCGAATTCCTCGATCCCGTCCGCCACGAGATCGAAACGATCCTTGAGGAATTCGCGTTCAAGGCAGAGTTGGTCTTCGAGGCTCTGAACCCGAGCCTGGATCCCGAAACGACCGTCACCCGGATTCGGTTACAACAAACCGCTGCCGCCCTCGTCAACCTGATCGCACGGCGCGGCTCCATCGCGTGGCAGTCGGGCGAGATCATCGAGCATTGCGCATCGCGCCCGGACGCGACGATCGAAGTACCACCCGGTCCATCCGGCCGGTCGGTTCCCTACACGCAGCATGCGGCGCTTTTGGCCTGACAGCATGGAGTGGCCTCCATGCCCCTGTCGGAACGGGCTGACGTCCAGTTTCAGCCCGAGCAGAGAAGGGTTGGTGCCGGTTGCGGGACTTGAACTCGCGACCTGCCGCTTACAAGCAGATGAATCCGGATGTTGTTGCAGCCGACACGGGTGCACACCGTGTCGCGCAATTCGACAGGGTTCTACGGCTACCCGCGTGACGGGTTGCACCCTGGGTATGCAAAAGGAAGGGAATTCTTGTCGACTGCCGTGTCACCGGACGCCGCCACGTGACCGTAACCCCAGTTGCAACCATGGGGAAAACTACGTCCATCCGCGCATTAATTCGGGACGCTCAGTCTTCGCGAAATGCGTCTCGATTTCAACGGGTGTTCCTTCCGGGTTCATGGGTCGATCTTCATCGTCTCCGGCAGTTCCTACGCCAGTTTGACGTGCCGATTGGCAGGATCGGCATCGCCATACTTCCGATTGAGCGTCCGCCATCCGCTCTGCCTTTCCGCCGCCGCCACGATTTGGTTGGGTTTGGTGTGCGTCAGATCAGGTCAGAAAAGACACGATCGGACCACACGGCTGATGGGGCGGGACGCGGCGGTGCATGCTGCGGTTCGGCGCGCGCAGGCTTTACACCCCTCGGACCAGGAGCCGTTTTCGCTTGCCGCTTGGGCTTCTGAGGGCCGCCGACCGCGTCGTGTTCGAACAGGAGGCACGCTCCGTCCTCGTCCGAGATCCAGCCGCGGTCCGCCCAGCCGATGAAGCGGCCATCGTAAGCGTAGACCTTGTCGTCCAGGATGAAGGCTGCAGCTTTGCCGCTCCAGAGATAAAGGGAGTGTCCGTCGTGGCAGAAGGCCGCCTCGCTGCCGGCTCTGTCAAAGAACTCGATCATGGATTGCTCAAGCCCCGATCTCGCTGTTGTGCAACGTGCGAAGGTCGACGTAGCTCATGGTCTCACTGCTCCAGGTCGGTCCGTCACAATCGTGCAGCCTCTTGGCGAGGGGCTTGTGCTTGTCGCCTTGATAGAAGCCCATGATGATGGTCTGGCCATCGGTGTCGTCTCGCTCGATCCGGTAGGCCGGCTGGGCGCCTGACCCAAGTCGGCTGAGGCGAACGCGCAGCGTTGGATTGCGTGCCTGATCGGGGACCATGTTGAGGTAGACGCCTCTCAGATAATCGAGGCGGTCTGCTCTTCGTCCAGCGAGATCTGCGATCGAGACGTTCTGGGCGAGCATGTTGGGCTGGGTCACGGTGGATCTGCTTTCTGATGGATTCGAGGGGAAGCGGTCTGGCGGCACGGATTGACGACGCCTCATGAGGCGCCCGGGGCTTCCTCGGTGGTGACCTGGAACTTCGTCAGCATGTTTGCCCCGAAGGTCAGCGTGAGGGGCACGTCGGCAGCGTCTCGGCCGTAGGAGATCAAGATGCGGCCGACCCGAGAGGCGTTGTTGCGCGGGTCGAACGTGTGCCAGCGGCCATCGAGATAGACTTCCATCCACGCCGCGAAATCGCCCGGTGCGTGCGGCAGCGGGAGTCCGATATCACTGACGTAGCCGTTGCAGTAGCGGGTCGGGATGTTGAGGCATCGGCAGAACGCGATGGCGAGGTGTGCGTAGTCGCGGCAGACCCCCTGCTGTTCCTCGAACACGTCGAACGCGGTTCGTGTCGGGCGGGCATGCTCATAGCCGAACGTGATCCGATCATGGACGTAATCGCAGATCGCCTGAACCCGGCTCCAGCCGGCGGGAAGGTGTCCGAACAGGTCCCAGGCGATCTGCGAAAGCCGATCGGTCTCGCAGTAGCGGCTGCCTAGCAGGAACAGGAGACTGTCGGTCGGAAGCTTCGCGATCGGCGTCTCGGTGGCATCGGGTACGGGCCGGTCGCCTTTGCCTTCGTCGCGCACGATCGTCTCGGTTTTCAACGTGAAGGCGCCCGCCGGGGCCGTCATCCGCTGGCACCAGTTCCCATAACTGTCGCGGTAGCCCTCCAACGGCACGGACGGGCTGGTCACGAGGTGATCCGGACGCTCAAGGTCCGAGATCCGCGACGCATGGACATTGAGCATCGCGATGACGGGCGTGGGCTGTGAAAAACTGTAGGTCATCTCGCAGCCGACAAGGATGCGCATGGGCTCTCTCCAGAGAAGTAACGCCCGGGCCGTGAGCCCGAACTCGATCGTCGACGCGCAACGGAGGACGTGGCTTGTGTCAGTGGAGGGTCGGCAGCGGTTCCCGGAACGCGCGCATGCCACCACCTTCCTCGACGGCATCGGTGAAAGCCTCGAGCGCGTCCACATCGGAGGCGAAGGTGGTGCTCCAGACGGTCGACCAACCTGTCCGATCGATGACTTCGAGCGTCCACGGATCCTGGGTATCCGTGAAGCGATAGACGTTCACGGTCACGCCGTCCTGGGTCGCCCGACCCGTCAGGTCCGAGAATTCCATATCGGGCTTCTCGCTGATCATGGGGTGTCTTTCTCGAATGACGAGTTCACCGCAGGAACCTGGAGTGCCCCTATCTCATGAGCCGAATGAATAGTTCTAGCACAGTTCTCGAAGAAAAGGTTCGAAAATCTAAAAAAATTGCGCGAAGGGCGTTCTGGGATTTTCGAACAGCAAGATCTTCGAGTTCACAGATAGGAAGTTCAGGCTGTTCGCTGGCGAAGAATTTGACGTTCTTGCATTTCTGCTCGGAGCGCACATTCAATGGTCGGGTCTTGGTTGTCAGAACCCTGCGTCTCTTCGCTTTGTCAGAGCGCCGCCGTGGGCGTCAAGCCATCGGCTGACTTTGCCAGCGGTCCGGACGGAGCGACCGGGGGGCTCGGCGATCTCACTCGAGGGCGGGCGCTGGCCTGGCCGGTCGCCGCCGGGTTCCGCACGGCGGCGGTCCGGCTCGGGCACGAGATGGCGCGGGTCGTTCGACACCACGATGGCGAGCCCCTGGTCGAGCCTGTGGCACGGACTTCCTCGAAGGGCGCCGCCAAGCCGATCCACCGGTGAAGTTTTGCATGGGCGAGTTCCTGGGACGCGATAATTGTGTCGGCGCCACGGGGAGGCAGGATCGGCGTCAGGTCGAGAAGGTGACACCACGCAAACCACCGCCGATGGGTCGGTAGCAGGTGTCGGTCGCGCAAAGCAGCACGCATCTCGAGTCGACGAACCGGAATTCCGGTCGTATCGGATCGATCTGTGAAGCCGAACGGCATCGACGATGCGCCTTTCTGATGCACGACGTCGTTTGGTAATCGCCACTGCAGTGGTCGAGATTCCCGGCGCGTGGAAGGTCGGGTCTGTGGGTGCAAGCACGTCTGCCGCATCACGACACGCACTGATTTGTAGATCGATCCCCACGCTTTCGCGCTGGATCTCGCCGGCGGCGTCCTCCGGTCCTCATGAACGATGTGAATCGGCGTTCGAACGCGAAGCGGCCGGGCTTCTTCTGCCCGCATGCGCCGCCCGCCGGTTGTCGATCGGAAGAACCCGGCGATAGTCACCCGGCCTCATGCTGCGGAAACCAGTTCCCGTGGAAGCCCGGTGGGATCCGGTGCCCGAGGTGGACCGCGGCGACGGGCGCCGCCTCGAACGCGTGCGCGTCGAGTATGATGAAGTCGGTCGTGTCGCTCACGGTGTCGATGACGAGCCCGACGAGCCAGCCCTCGTCCTCGCCAGCCTCTGGCCGCGCCGGCACGAACACAAATTCTCCCGGGACGCGGTCGGCACCGAACTCGTGAACGAACCGCTCTCCTGTCGCCAGGTCGTGCTTGTAGAGCTGCGTCGCACCAACGAGCTGGGTGTTGCCGTCTGCCGGGACTGAGCCCGTATAGACGTACCGGTGTGGTCGCCCGAAGCGGCGCTCGTCGATCCGCGGGAACTCCTGTGCGGAGGGATCGATCACCCGCCGGTCGACCTGCTTTGTCGCCGGGTCGGCGATCCAGCGCTCCAATCGGCCCGGCTTGTCGAGGCCGCCGCCGGCCGAGGCGAACACCTTCTCGTAGGCGACGACGTCGAGGAGCACGCGCCCGTCGGCGTCATCGTAGGCGTTGGCGACGTGGAAGGCGAAGCACGGATCGACGGCGCACCAAACAACGTCGGCGGCCGTGCCGTGCCGGGGCAGCAGGCCGACGTGGGCACGGTGGGTGGGATTCCAGCGGAACGGGAAGCGGTGACCGGCCAATACCGCCCGCATCGAGAAGGTGACCGGCAGGTCCAGCACGACCACGAAGCGCTTCGTGATCGCACAATCGTGGATGCACGGGCCGTGCTCGACCGGAATCGCTACGTCACGCACGACGCGTCCGGCGGGCGAGATGACGACGTGGCGCACGCTGTCCCAGACGCGGCCGTCGTAGGCGATGGCATGTGTCTCGCCGCTCTCCGGATCGTGGTGCGGGTGCCCCGTGAAGGAGCCTGCGAGCGTTCCGTCGAACGTGTCGTAGCGTTGCGTCTGCAGGTCCTCGGACAGCGCGACGGGGTAGCTGCCGGCCTCGACCACGGCGAAGGCGCGGCCGCCGATCGCAACGACGTTGGTGTTGACGGTGTCGTCGCCACGGCGCGGCCCCGGGGCAGCGGGCCGGCCGAGCGCTGCGGACACGGCACGCGAGCCGATCCAGCGGTTGCGGTACCACAGGGCCTTTCCGTCCTGGATGCGGAGACCGTGCACCATGCCGTCGCCCAGGAACCAGTCGTGGCCGCGCGTCGTCGGGCGGGCGGGGTTGGCACCCATCTTGAGGTAGCGGCCGTCGAGCCCCGCTGGGATCGTCCCGGTCACTGGCAGATCCCACAGGGTCAGCTCCTCGCGCATCGGCGCGTGTACACCGACCACGAAGGGATGCTGCGTCCGCGGAAGGCGCATCCGGTTGCAGGCTGCCACCAGCGCAACAAGGCCCTCAGCGGCGGCACGCAGACTGGACTCCATCAGGTTCGGCATCTGGCGCTGGCTCGGGCGGGTTGGAGGGAAAGCGAGGGCCCGTGTGACGGGGACGTCCCCGTTTCCGGGCAAGGATGACAGCTCTGTTCGTCTGGGACGACCGGGCGAACCTGTCGATGATCCATCCAACCACGCCTGGCCCTGCGACGAGAACGGATCACTGCGTGAACGGTTTGGTCAGCCGAGCGCCCGGACGCCTCCTCCTGTCGAATGAATGGCCGCATTTGGGTTTGCCATCGGCAAGCTTTTCCGGCGTGGTTGGGTCGGCAACCGAATGACCGTCTGGGATGGATTTCTGTCTACCTGCTTTCGGGAAGTTCAGAGATCAAGCGGACGTCGCCACCTCGCCCGCTCACAACCTTTCTCGGTACGCCCGCAGGTCCGGTTGCAAGCAAGCGGTCTAATCCCGCATTACAGACTGTGGCCAAAAGCGGAGAAGCTGCTTTGCTGCAAAATCCGTGGGAGGCGCTCCCTTGATCGAGATCACTTCAGCCTCCGACCGAAGGGAGCCCGGTACCGCTCGCTCGGAGGCGATCGCCGGTTTTCATGACATCCTGCCTGCCGCGATTGCCGCGTTGCCGATCGGGCTCGTATTCGGTGCCCTTGCCACGGCAAAAGGGCTGTCCGTGGGCGAGGTTTGGCTGATGTCGTTCCTCGTCTGTGCAGGCGGCGCTCAGTTCGCCGCTATCGAGCTCTGGAGTTACCCCGTACCAACGGCGGCGCTCATCGCTTCGACCCTCCTCATCAATTCCCGCCACGTCTTGATGAGCGCATCCCTCGGACCCAAAACCAGCGCCTTCCGTCCCTGGCAGCGCTTCCTGACCATGTTCGTGATGTCCGACGAGAATTGGGCCTTCGCGGAACGCCGCGCCACGACGCGACGGCTAACGCCCGCGTATTTCGGCACGATGGGCGCGACGCTCTGGATCAACTGGCAGGTCTCTTCGACTCTGGGGGCGGTTGGGGGCTCGTTCCTCGGCGATCCCCGCGCGATCGGGGCCGATTTCGCCTTCACCGCACTCTTCATCGGAGTTGTTGCGGGCATGTGGCGCGGTCCGGCGACGGCGGCACCAGTCCTGGCGAGCGCGGCTGTCGGTGCCGTGACTTACCACCTCATTGGGACGCCCTGGCACGTGCTAACCGGTGCGTTCGCAGGCATCGCGACCGCCGCGGCCGCCGTAAGGTCGACAGAGCGGGCCCGATGATCCTCGATTCCTCGACCGTCGCGACGATCGTCGGCATGGCGATCGTAACCTACCTCACCCGTATCGGTGGTCTCGCGCTTGGCGGGCGTTTTGAGTTCGGCCCGCGGGCACAGGCCGCTTTGGACGCGATTCCATCCGCGGTTCTCATCGCGGTTATTGCGCCCGCGATGCTTGCCACAGGCTGGCGAGAGACGGTCGCGAGCGTGATCACCGGTCTCGCCGCCACCCGCCTACCCCTCCTCGCGACGATCGTCATCGGCGTCCTCGCGATCGTAGCCCTGCGGCACCTCATGTGAAGGATGCGGAACTGGCCCGGCGATCCTGCTCCATCAGGGCAATGCCCTGCACAACAGGCCGCTATCGGGCCGGGTTAGCCTCTGGACGCCCCCCTTAGTCGCACAACTACCAGAGCGAAATCAGATCGAGCGACTGCTTTTGGGTGGCGCGCGAGCGGCGCCGAGCGGCAAGGTTGGGTCGACACCGGACGGTCGGCCACCTGAAACTCAATGCCCGCTGCCGGGCGGTGGGCCGAAGTCGGCTTATGGCGCAAAGCGGCCGTGAAGCGCTCTCGCAGAACCCGCACCCGGACTGGTCCGAGGCCGATTGCGCCGGGACTCTGCCTGTAGCCCCAAGGTAACCACGGGTCTCGGAGGCCCGTGCAGACTGCTCCAAGAGGTCCGTGATTCGAGCTCTTTCCGAGGGAGAGCACGTGGTGCCGGTTGCGGGACTTGAACTCGCGACCTACCGCTTACAAGGCGGTTGCTCTACCAGCTGAGCTAAACCGGCGTGCCGTCCTGCGCTATCAGCGCCGTTGGTCGGGCGCAAGCCCGACGTGTGGGGCAGCGGATCGGTGGCGTCAGGCAGCCAGGTCGCCCAGGCGGCGGGTCTCGGCGAAGATGCGGCCATCCGGGAAGCGGTAGCGGACCGTCTCGGTCAGGCGCCCGTGAGCGCGGACCTCGATCGAGGCGGGACGTGTGAGGCTGTCCCGCTCCGCCGCGGCCTCGCCGGCCGTCATCGGCACGTCGCGTCCGCCGCCGAGGTGGCGCCACCACTGCACCGCCTTCTCGCGGGGATATCCGGCCTGGGCGAGGCCGAGCACGATCCGGTGGTGCCGCCCGTCCCGCAGGTGAAAGGTGACCTCGAGGTCGCCCGCGGAATCGGCACAGGCCGCGAAGGTCCAGCCGGCGACCGGCTGCCATCCGCCGGAACCGCGCTCCGCCCGCTGGCTCGAGAGGATCGGGTGCGCGTCGTCGGCCGAAGCCTCGTGGCCCGGATCGGCGGCCTCCGCCTCCGGCTCGACCCAACAGGTTTCGCAGGTGCTGGCGTTGAGCGCGATCAGGGCACCGCAGCCGGGGCAGGCCTTCGCCCGGATCTCGCCTTCGCGGCCGCGGATCGCGGCGGCACTGCGGGCGGTGACGATGTCGACCGGGCCGTGCATGCGGACGAGGCCGGCATAGTCGAGGATGAGGGCATCGGTCTTGTCGGGGGCGCGACGCAGGGCGCGGCCGACCTGCTGTACGTAAAGTCCGGTGCTCTGGGTCGGCCGCAGCAGGGCGACGAGGTCCACCTGGGGCACGTTGAACCCGGTGGCGAGGACGCCGACCGAGGTCAGGCAGCGGATCCGGCCCTCGCGGAAGTCGCGCACCATGCGATCGCGCGCCCGCTTCGGGGTTTCGCCGGAGAGGGTCTCGCAGGTATGGCCCTCGGCGCGGATCGCGTCGCGCACCGCCGTGGCGTGGGCGACGCCGGCGCAAAAGGCCAGCCAGGCTCGGCGGCCCTGCCCGTAGCCCACCATCTCCTCCACGGCCGCGCGGGTGATCCAGTCCTGGTTGACGGCGGCCTCCAGCGCGCTCGGGATGTAGTCCCCGCCGCGCCGGGGCACGCCCGTGACGTCGAGGGTCGTGACGGTGGCCTTGGAGACGAGCGGCGCGAGATAGCCCTGGTGGATCAGGTCACCCACGTTGGCCTCGTAGACGATGGCTTCGAAGAGGCGGCCGGGGCCCTCGTCCAGGCGCCCGCTGTCGAGCCGGTAAGGCGTGGCCGTCAGACCGACGACGCGCAGGTCCGGGCGCTCGGCGCGCAAGGCGGCGAGGAAGCGGCCGTAACGGGTCTCGGCGTCGCGCGGGATGAGGTGAGCCTCGTCCACGACGACGAGATCGAACGCGTCGAGGTCGCGCGTCCGGTTCCAGATCGATTGGATGCCGCAGAACAGCACCTGTGCGCCCGCGTCGCGGCGGCCGAGGCCGGCGGAATAGATGCCCGCCGGTGCCGCTGGCCAGAGCGCCAGAAGCTCACGGTGGTTCTGCGCGATGAGTTCGCGGGTGTGAGTGACGACGACGATGCGGTGGCGCGGATCGCGATCGAGCGTCTCCCGCACGAGGGCGGCGATCACCAGTGACTTGCCGGCGCCGGTCGGGAGGACGATGAGGCCGGGGCCATCCCGCCGACCCCACGAAGCGTAGAGGGCGTCGATGCTGGCGCGTTGATAGGGGCGAAGATTCATATCGGCGGCGCTTCTAGCGCCTGTCGGCCCCGGCGTCCGTGGCCAATCTGCCGCGCGCCCGGATCACGGGTGTCCGACGCCCCGATGCCCCGCGGACCCATCGGGTGTGCGAGGCATCGTCGTTTCGTCTTGCGTCTCGGAAGTCGTCGGCCTCGGGCGCCCGGATCAGCCGTTGTCGGCGCCGTCACCCTTCACGACCTGACCCTCGGCGGGCTTCTTCGCGCCGCTTCCGGATGGGGTGTTGGAGCCGACGTTTTTCATCGCGCCGACGGTGCCGGGCAACACCTTCGAGCCCGAGCCGCCATCCACGGTCGAAGAGGTGTCCATCGAGGCAGACTTGTCCGTCACGGAACTGGTGCCGCCTGTCGCGCAGGGCGCCGCGAACGCGGCAGTTGCCGTCGGCATCAGGGAGGCGGTCGCGACAGCGAGATATCGTATGGTCTTGTTTTCTCCAGGAACGGGTATTCTGGAGTCCAAATCCGGTCAGAATCGGCACGTTCCGAAATCATACCTCAAGTGATGCTTGCTTGTTCCGGCGGAAGCGATCCGCCGGAACATCGTCTTGGGTTTTAGATCGTTCTCAAGCTGCCGCCAGGGCTGCTGCCATCTTCTGGGCGAAGGCGACGGGATCCCGCGGCGTATCGCCGTCCTGTACGCGGGCGAGATCGAGGAGCGTCCCGGCCGCCTCGGAGATCGCTTCCTGCGCCTCGACCTTAGCGCCCAGAGTCCGGATCAGGGGATGGTGCGGATTGATCTCCAGCACCGGCATGCCGCCGCCGCCCCGGCCGGCGCGGCGCAGGAGCCGCTGCATCTGCAGGTCCGGGCCATGACCCGAGGCGGAGAGCACCACGGCGCTCTCGACGAGCCGGTCAGTGGCGCGCACGTCGGACACGTCGGGGCCGAGCGCTTCCTTGAGGGCCGCGACCAGCGCCGCGACGAAGGCCGGGGCCTCCGCGTCCTCGGACGCCGCGTCCGCGAACTTCGAGAGGTCGACAGCGCCTTGCGTCACCGAGCGCAGCGGCTTGTCGTCGAAACGGGCCAGGGCCTCGGGCCAGAACGCATCGACGTGGTCGGAGAGCAGCAGCACCTCGATACCGCGAGCGCGGAAGCCCTCGAGCTGGGGCGAGCGCGTCAGGGCATCGGCATCGTCGGCGACGAGGTAGTAGATCGCCTCCTGGCCGTCCTTCATCCGCGCGACGTAGTCGGGCAGGGATGTCCAGCCCTCGACGGCCGAAGAGTGGAAGCGCAGCAGCGGGGCGATCTCAGGCCGGCGCTCGTGGTCCTCGTAGATGCCTTCCTTGAGGACGGGTCCGAAGTTCTCCCAGAACGGGCGGTAGCCCTCGGCGTCCTTGGCCCGGGTGGTGAGCTCCGAGAGCACCCGGCCGGTCACGGCGCGGCGGATCTTCGTCAGCACAGGGGTGGCCTGCAGCATCTCGCGGGAGACGTTGAGGGGCAGGTCCTCGGTATCGACCACGCCCTGAACGAAGCGCAGCCAGGAGGGGAGGAGTTCCGCCTCGTCGGTGATGAACATGCGCCGCACGTGCAGGCGCACCTTGCTGGCACGCTCGCCCTCCACCGCCTGGAACGGCTTCATGCCGGGTACGAACAGCAGCGCCGAGAATTCCAGCGCGCCTTCCGCGCGCCAGTGCAGCGTCGCCCAGGGCTCGTCGAAGTTCATGCCGACATGGCGATAAAACTCGGTGTACTGCTCGGGCGTGACCTCGGACTTCGCCTTGCGCCACAGCGCCGTGCCCTGGTTGGCGTTCTCCTCCTTGCCGTCCTCGCCGCGGATCGCGACCGGCACGGTGATGTGGTCGGCCCATTTGCGCACGACGTGGTCGAGCCGGTAGCTCTCCAGGTACTCGTCGGCATCCTCTTTCAGGTGCAGGACGATATCGGTGCCGGGCTCCGTCCGGGTGGCGGGCTCCAGGGTGTAGCTGCCCTGGCCCTCCGAGGCCCAGGTCCAGGCCTCCTCGGAGCCGGCGCGGCGCGAGGTGACGGTGACGCGGTCGGCGACCATGAAGGCCGAGTAGAAGCCGACGCCGAACTGCCCGATCAGGCTCGGCTTGTCCTCCGGCTTGGCATCGCTCAGGCTCTGGCTGAAGGCGCGCGTGCCCGATCGCGCGATGGTGCCGAGGTTCTGGGCCAGCTCCGCCTTCGTCATGCCGATGCCGGCATCGGTGATGGTCAGGGTCCGGGCCGCCTTGTCCGGGGCGATGCGGACCTTGGCGTCGGCAGGCAGCGCGGAGGCCTGATCGGTCAGCGCCTCGAAGCGACGGCGGTCCATGGCGTCGGCGGCGTTGGCCACCAGCTCGCGCAGGAAGATCTCCCGGTCGGAGTAGAGGGCGTGGACCACGAGGTCCAACAGCCGTCCGACCTCGGCACCGAATTCGTGCCGTTCCACGGTGTCGCTCAAGGGAACGCCTCCTGATGTCGAAGAGTGAGTGAAGCGTGCGCGATATGCCGTCGCGTCCCGGGGAATTCAATGGCGGCCAAGGTCGTGACGGGTCGTTGCGGAGGGACTTCGGCCGGGACGGCGGGAGCGTGCGCGGCATACCAGCCAATTTCACCGGGCCGGCGCGCAACCTTCGCGGGTCTCGGACGTAGCCGTGCCTTCACACGACAGCGAGAAGGTCCGCGATGGAACCGATGAAGCCGATGGCTCCCATGAAGCCCATGGAACCAATGAAGCCGATGAAGGGGTCCGACCCCTGGTGGCCGCAGGAACTGGGACAGCCCTCCACCAGCGGTGGCCAGAACGACATGCGCTACGCGTTCTTTCGCGACAAGCATCGCCTGCTGATCGAGCGGGACGGCAAGCTGACGACCTATGACAGCGGCGACCACAGGATCAGCGGCGTCTCGCAGGCGAACGGACGCTCGCCGACCTTCTCGAGCCAGAACGGCGACGTGGCGTTGGACGACCTCAAGGTCGTCGACTGATTCGACGACCCGGTCGGTCCCGACGGGCCGAAGCGCCGTCTCAGGCCACGGCCCGGGCGGCGTCGGTGTTCCCGCGCGACCAGCGCTCGATCATCTTCGGCACCTCCGCGGCGGGGCTCGGCTTGGCGAAGAAGTAGCCCTGGCCCTCGTCGCAGCCCTCGCTGCGGAGGCGGTCGAACTGCGCCTCCGTCTCGATGCCTTCGGCTGTGGTCCGCATGCCCAGGCTGAGGCCGAGCCCGATCACCGCACGGACGATCAGTCCGGAATCGGTCTTGTTGGTGATGTCGCGCACGAAGGACTGGTCGATCTTGATCTTGTCGAAGGGGAAGCTGCGCAGGTAGCTCAGGGACGAGTAGCCGGTGCCGAAATCGTCCATGGCGATCCGTACCCCGAGGCGGCGCAGCGCGTAGAGCGTCGCGAGGGTCGCGAGGTTGTCCTTGAGCAGCACCGATTCGGTGATCTCCAGCTCGAGGCGTCCCGGCGGCAGCCGGCTCTGCGTCAGTGCACGGCGCACGGCTTCGACGATGATCTCGTCGCGGAACTGCACCGCGGAGACGTTGACCGCCACCTTGATGCCGTCGGGCCAGCGCATCGCCTCGGTGCAGGCGGTGGTGAGGCACCATGCCCCGAGCGGCACGATGAGGCCGATCTCCTCGGCGACGGCGATGAACTCGCCCGGAGGAACGAGGCCGCGGACCGGGTGCCGCCAGCGCACCAGCGCCTCGAAACCGCCGATGCGGCGGGCACGGAAATCGTAGATCGGCTGGTAGTGCAGCTCGAACTCCTCGCGCGTCAGGGCTTCGCGCAGGTCGAGTTCGAGGGCCCGGCGCTTCTGGAGGCTGACATCCATCTCCGCCTCGAAGAAGCGCCAGGTTCCGCGCCCGTCCGCCTTGGCGCGGTACAGGGCGACGTCGGCGTTCTTGAGGAGCTTGTCGCAGGTGGTGCCGTCGCCGGGCGCGAAGCAGATGCCGATGCTGACTCCAACGCTGGCGCGGTGACCGTCGAGGTCGTAGGGCGCGCTGACCACCTCGACGATCCGGCGGGCGAGGATCGCGGCTTCCTGCGGCCGCTCGGTCTGCGCCAGGATGATCGCGAACTCGTCGCCGCCGAGCCGGGCCACGGTGTCGACTTCGCGCACGCAGGCCCGCAGCCGGTCGGCGACCGCGCGCAGCAGGGCGTCGCCCACGGGGTGGCCGAGGGTATCGTTGACCTCCTTGAAGCGATCGAGGTCGAGGCAGAGCACCGAGAACGGGCTCCCGCGCCCGAGATGCGCGACCGCCTCCTCGATCCGCTCGCCGAACATCGCTCGGTTCGGCAGGCCCGTGAGCACGTCGTGCCGGGCCATGAAGGCGATGCGGGCATCCGCCTCGCGGCGCTCGGTGACGTCCTCGTAGGTCGCCACGAGACCGCCTCCGCGTACCGCCTTGTGCGAGACCGCGACCACGCGTCCGTTGCCGAAATGCAGGAAATCCGAATCGACGGAGGCGCCGCTGGCGGTCTCGGCCTGGGCCTGCGCGAAGGCGTCGGGCGCCGGCTTCGGGTAGTCGCCCCGCGCCGCGCTGAGTTCGGCGACGTCGCGATAGGACAGGCCGAGGGGAAGCTCGGCGGGCGTCAGGTCGAAGATCTCGCAGTAGCGACGGTTCACGACGGTGAGACGGCCCGCGGCGTCGAACAGGCAGAGGCCCTGGGACATGTTGTCAAGGGCGGTGTCGAGGCGCAGGTTGGCCGATTGGAGGATGGCCTCCTGCTCCTTCAGGAGCGTGATGTCGCTGCAGACTGCGATGAAGCCGCCCGCGCGCGTGGCGCTGCGGCTGATCCGAAGCCAGCGACCGTCGCGCAGGCGCAGCTCGCTGCGCTCGTCGGCGGTGGCCAGCAGTCCCCGGGCGAGGCTGCCCGGGCCGGCCTCCGCTTCCGCGAGGGCGGCGATCGTGCGGCCCGGCGGGAGGGTGCCCGCGCGAAAGCCGAGGTAATCCTCCGCCTGACTGTTGGTGAGAGTGATCCGGCCGGCCTCGTCCACGACGACGATGCCCTCCCGGGACGTCTCCAGGGCGTCGGCGAGGCGATCCTCGGCGGAAATCCTCTGGGCGACCTCCTTCTCCATCGCGTGCCGGATGTTGTCGCGCATGGTGCCCATGGCCGCCAGCAGCGTTCCGACTTCGTCGGCCCCCCCGGCCGGCATGGTTCCGCTGAGGTCGCCGCCCGCGATCCGGGTGGCCGCCTGCGAGGCGTCGGCCAGGGGTCCCATGATGCGGCGCGCCAGACAGAACGCGACGGTGCCGGAGAGGAGCACGGCGATCAGGGTACCGAGAAGGTTGAGCCGGGTCTCCCGGGCCACGATGGCGCGGGCCTGCTGACGATAGATGAAGCCGTCGCCGGCCGTGTAGTTGATGAAGAGATCGAAATTCTCCTCCGCCGCAGCGGCGTGGCGGTCGAGCTCCGCGTAGGCGGCCTCGCTCCGGCCGAGGTCGGTGATCCTGGCTCGGGCTTCCGTCCATTCGGTGACGGCGCGCTCGGCCGCCTGCGCCGCGCGCGTCGCCCGATCGGACTGAGCGCGCTCCACGGCGATCTCGAGGTCTTCGGCGAGCAGGCGCTGGAGGCTCGCGAAGCGCTCGTCGAGGTGCGTGCGCGCCGCCGGATCGGTGATCATCCAGCGCCGGGCTTCGACCGTGCGCATTCCGGCGAAGTCTGTGGCGGCGGCGCGCGCGTAGTTGATGGACATCAGCGACCGGTCGAAGGTCTGGCTGACGAGTTCGTCCGCACGGCGGATGCTCGACGCCGCCGAGAGCCCGAGGGCGGCCGTGATCGCGCTCATCACGAGGAACGCGATCACGATCCGTCCCCGGATCGTACCGAGCATCGCACCGGCTGCGTCCACCAAGCCTCGGCCGGTCCGCGGTGGCGATGTCATCGGGGCTTCGGGCGATGTCATCCAGTCTATCCCGTCCAATGATGCGGATCAGGATGACGGAAAGTTGTTAAGGCGGTCTTGAGATCGCGTGTCCAGTTTCGGTTCTTAACCGGCAGTTCACTGCGGTGTGAAACCGTGATGGTAGATGCGGTCTGGCTAACTTAGGAGGCTGCTCGTCAGGTCTCGACAGTGGATCACATCAATCCTCGTCACTGGTCAACGGATGGAACGCCGATGCGGCGCCTCACACTTGTTTGCGTGGCCTTTGGATTTTTCGGTGCGGCGTGCGGCGGGCTGGCCCTGGCCGCCGTCGGGACGCCGAGCCTGCACGTGTCCCAGAAGGGGCGCGCCTTCCAGCCGAATGCCCTGATCGTCCGGCGCGGCGCCAATGTCGAAATCGTCAACGACGACGGCGACCTTCTCCATCACGTCTACATCGACTCGCCCGAGTTCACCTTCGATTCCGGAGACCTGAAGCCCGGAAGCCGGACGCAGGTGGTCTTCGACGTGAGCGGGACCTTCGCGGTCCTGTGCGGAATCCATCCGAAGATGAAGCTGACCGTGCGCGTCGACGCCCGCTGAGGTTGGCGAGGACGGTTAGGGGGGCGCTACGCTCCCGCCCCCGCGCTGCCGGCGCGACCAGGGCGTCAGAGCAGAGCCGAGCCCTGCAGCACGGCGTGGGCGCCGTAGTACAGTCCGATGAAGGCCGCGAGGGCGGCCCCGTACCCCACGGGGGTCAGCGCTAGGTTGCGCAGGCGGTACGGCGCGGCGGCATTGTCGGCGGCGAGCGCCACCATCGCCACGATGATCGGCGCGTGGCCGATGGCGTCAACCTTACCGAACTCGAAGATCGCCGAGATGAAGGTGGCGGCCAGCAGGATCGCGGCGATCCGGCGGACCAGCGGCGTGCAGACCAATGCGAAGGCGAGGGCAAACTCCACGGCACCGGCCGCTTTCATGAAGTACTCGCCGGTGAATCCAAGGGTCATCGCGGGATGCTCGATAAAGAGCGGGAACGACCATTGCGGGTAGGCCCACTTCTCCACCGAAGCCCACATCAGCGTGATTGCCGCGGTGTAGCGCACGATGTCGAGGGGGCGGACGTTGCCGGGCAGAGAGAGGCCGAGGCCGGTCAACGCGCAATAGGCCGCGACTCCGAGGAAGACCGGGTAGTCTGCGAGGTGGAACGCGCCGTACTGGACCAGGGCGGTGGTGAACAGCACGACGATGCCGAGGGCCGAGAACGGCATCGTCCGCCGCCACAGGAAGCCGGCGGCGATGGCGAGCTGGAACCACGGCAGCGCGGTGCTGGTGGTCTTGAGTTCGGGGGTCAGGATGATGCCGCCGAGGGTCCAGAGCGCAACGAAGAAGCCGCCGAGCACCGCGCGGAACAGGAGTTCGGTGTTCTCGCGTGCCCAGGCGGTGGTCCGGTCGAGGGATCGGATCAGTGCTGCCCCCAGCACAGTTCCCTCGAGGAGCCCGCCGACCATCAGGGCGAGCACGGACAGGCCGACCAGCATCTCGAAGTCCGAGCACAGGACCTCGCCGAGATCCCGGGGTGCGCCGACGAGGTCGTAGGCGCAGAACCACTTCACGTGAGCCATCGCGGCATCGGAACTGGCGAGGATGAGGACAGCCGTCGTCGTCATGACTGCGGCACGCGGCAGCCAACGTCTTCCAGATTGCATGGGAGAGGCCCTGTTCACGAAACCGGCACGGGGGCTTGCCGGCACGATGAAAACTACGCGCCTTCTCGGAATTCCGGAAGGAACTTGTTAACGAACCCTTCCAAATGGTTAATCGGTTGCTTGCCGCCATCTTCGCCCGCTACGTCGGATGCACGGCAACCGTGTAACGCTTTCATGACCATGTCTTCGGAAGCCGCGCACCCGCGCATGGTCCGCTAACCGTGCGCGGGTTAGGGGAAGAGGAACGCCGCGCCCGACCCGAAGAGCCCGATGATCGCGACCCTGAGCCTTTCGAGCCTGATGGTGGGGACCGGGCTGTCCTACGCGGCGACGCGGGCGACGAGCCGGGCCGAGGCCCTGGAGCGCTGGTCCGGACGGCTGCTCCTCGGTGGGCTCGGGCTGCTCGGTGCGGGTCTCCCGCTCTTCCGCTGACGGCGATCCGTCGCCGACGCGGAACGTGCCGTTCAGTTCAGGCGGGGCGGGGTCGCGACGCTCGCGGTCCCATCGGAACTCAGGGACTTCAGGAACGCGATCAGGTCGCGCTTCTCGGCCTCTGTCAGGCCGAGCGGCCGGATCGCGGGCGAACGGCTCGGCCGGTCGATTCCGCCCCGATCGTAGAGGTCGACGACCTCGCGCAGCGAGGCGAGCGACCCATCATGCATGTAGGGGCCGCGCTCGGCGACGTCCCGCAGGGTCGGGGTCTTGAAAGCGTAGCGCAGCTGCACCGAATCCGGGAAGAACGCGGCCCGGCCGATATCCGTGCCGGTGCCGACCCCGATGTCGTGGAACGATCCGTCCGTGAAGGTCCAGCCGGAATGGCAGGCCGCGCATTGCGCCTTGCCGTTGAACAGCGCGAACCCGGCCTTGGCGCTCGGGCCGATGGCGCGGGCATCGCCCGCCACCCAGCGGTCGAACGGCGCTTCGCCGGACACGATGGAGCGCTGGAAGGTTGCCAGCGCCAGCTCGACGGTCCGGCGGCTGATCGCACCGTCGGGGCCGGTCGCCCCCACGCGTTCGGGGAACGCGGCCGCGAAGGCGCGAACGTAGCCGGGATCCGCCTTGAGACGCCCGATCAGCGTCTCCTCGGGCAGGTTCATCGCGTTCGTGCCGGTGATGGGGGTGAAGGCGACGCCCTCCAGGTCGCGGAACTTGCCGTCCCAGCCGAGGATCGGGTTCTGGGCCACGTCGAGCAGGGTCGGCGTACGCACCTTCATGGCGGCGCCGGTCTCGCCGATGCCGCGCGGGCGGCCGTCGCTCCAGGACTGGGTCGGGACGTGGCAGCCGGCGCAGCTCATGGTGCGCTCGCCGGAGAGGAGGGTGTCGAAGAACAGGCGCTGGCCGAGGTCGGCCTTCGCCGGGCTGTAGGGGTTCTCGGGCGGGTGCAGCGCCTCGTCGACCCGCCGATAGGCTTCGCGCAGCGCCGAGAGTTCGGCCTGCGTCGTCCTGGCATCCGTTTGTCCCGGCTCGCCGGCGCCGGAGGCGCGTAACCCCAGCCCCGCCGCCGCGAGGGCGAGCAGGGCAACGCTGGCGAGCGCGGCGCTCACTTTGCGCATCACGTTCTCCTGACTCTGTCAGGGCTAGGGCGAACTCATTAACGAAGTCTCACGCGATGCCGTCGCCCCGGGGTCGCCTTCTTTCGGCCTCGGCCAGCCCGGGACGCCCCTGCCGATATGCCGCAGGCGTGGGCTCGCCGGATGTGGCGCGAACGTTGCTTAGGCGCCTCCAGCCAGCGATGGCTGCGAATCCCGTCAGGTGTCCTGGGATTTCGCATCGCTCCAGGACGAGAGGCTCGGAATGACGAAATACAAACTCGAGTATATTTGGCTCGACGGCTACACTCCGGTGCCGAACCTTCGCGGCAAGACCCAGATCAAGGAATTCGACGCATTTCCGACCCTGGAGCAGCTTCCGCTCTGGGGTTTCGACGGCAGCTCGACGATGCAGGCCGAGGGTGGCAGCTCCGACTGCATGCTCAAGCCCGTGCGCCACGTCCCGGATTCCACCCGCAAGGACGGCGTGATCGTGCTCTGCGAAGTGATGATGCCGGACGGCGTCACCCCGCACGCCTCCAACAAGCGCGCCACCATCCTCGACGATGACGGCGCCTGGTTCGGCTTCGAGCAGGAGTACTTCTTCTACAAGGATGGCCGTCCGCTCGGCTTCCCCGCCACCGGCTACCCCGCGCCGCAGGGCCCGTACTATTGCGGCGTCGGCTACAAGGAAGTCGGCTCCATCGCCCGCAAGATCGTCGAGGAGCACCTCGATCTCTGCCTCGACGCCGGCATCAACCACGAAGGCATCAACGCCGAGGTGGCCAAGGGCCAGTGGGAGTTCCAGATCTTCGGCAAGGGCTCCAAGAAGGCGGCCGACGAGATGTGGATCGCCCGCTACCTGCTCCAGCGTCTGTGCGAGACCTACGAGATCGACGTCGAGTACCATTGCAAGCCGCTCGGTGCCACCGACTGGAACGGCTCGGGCATGCACGCCAACTTCTCCACCGACCACCTGCGCACGGTCGGCGGCAAGGCCTATTTCGAGGCCCTGATGGCGGCCTTCGAGGAAAACCTCGACGACCACATCGCGGTCTACGGGCCGGACAACCACATGCGCCTGACCGGCAAGCACGAGACCGCGGCGATCGATCAGTTCAGCTACGGCGTCGCCGATCGCGGCGCCTCGATCCGCGTGCCGCACAGCTTCGTCAACAACGCGTATAAGGGCTACCTGGAAGACCGCCGTCCCAACAGCCAGGGGGACCCCTACCAGATCGCGTCGCAGATCCTGAAGACCATCGCTTCGGTTCCGACCGCGACCGATCAGCAGGCTGCGGCCTAAATTCTAGGCACGCCATCGCGTATTCTGCTCGTCTGATGGTCAGGGCCTGCCGCGAAAGCCGCGGCAGGCCCTCTTTTTGCACTTCCTCTGAGCAGCCGCTTCGGGTGGGCCGTACCGGGTTCACGCCGCGGCGTCGAACGCCGCGGCGAACCGCGCGGCCGGCCTCTCCAGGCAGCGCTCGACCCAGGCGTCCAGGATCGGCTCGCCGGGCTTGCCGAACCAGGCATAGGGCGAGTGGAGCAGCAGGTCGGCCGCGGTGAAGAGGTCGCCGAGCAGGAAGGGCCCGTCCGCCAGGGCCGCGCGCAGCCGCTCCTTCACCTCCGCGTGACTCCGGAAAGTGGCCACGAGGCCGGGATGCGTGAGGCCGACCGCCTCGAGCGTCAGCACGGGCTCCACGACACCCGAGTACCATGCGAACCAGCTGAGATAGGCTCCGCGGCGTGGATGCCCCGGCGGGATGCTCAGGCCCGCATTCGGGAACAGGTCGGCGAGGTAGAGCATGATCGCACTGCTCTCCCAGATCGCGATGCCGTCATGGATCAGGAACGGCACCTTGCCGTCCGGATGCGGATTGGCCGGATCCCGACCGCCCGTGCCGTCCCGCCGCGGGATGGACACCCGCTCGATCGTCACGGCGTCGAGGGCGTCGAGGTCCTTCAGCAGGGCGACGACGCGGGTCGAACGGCTTCGGGGGGAATGGAACAGGGTCAGCATGCGGGCGCTCCGGTTGGCGGCTTCGGCATCGCAGCTTATACGGCGAGGCACCTGCCACTTTCCGTCAGTTGCACGATGGCTCGCACGGATCGCCTCTTCCGCCTGCTCCAGGTCCTGCGCGCGCTGCCGGCGCCGGTGACGGCCGCCCGCCTGGCGAAGGAGACCGAGGTCTCGGTCCGGTCCCTCTATCGCGACATCGATGCCCTGCGGGCCGCCGGTGCCGTGATCGAGGGCGAACGCGGCTACGGCTACCGCCTGATCGAGGACGGTGCGCTGCCGCCCCAGACGTTCGACCGTATCGAGATCGAAGCCCTTGCGCTGGGGCTGTCCGAGGTCCGCCACATGGGGGACCCGGCCCTGGCCCGGGCGGCCGTCGCGGTGCTCGCCAAGGTGGCCGCCACGCTGCCGGACGCGAGCCAGCAGCACCTCCTGCACGCCGTCTCCCAGGTCCGCCGGTCGGAGGCGCGCTTCGCGCCCGCGCACGGTCTAGCGACCCTGCGCGAGGGGTGCTGGCGCGAGGAGGCGGTCCGGATCCGCTATGCCGACGAGGCCGGGCGGGAGACAGAGCGCACGATCTGGCCGCTGGCGATCGTCTATCTCGACTCCAAGCTGGTGGTTCTCGCCTGGTGTTGCCTGCGTGGGGCCCACCGCATCTTCCGGGCGGACCGCATCGCTGCCGCCGCGGCCACGGGCGCGAGCTTTCGGCCCAGGCGGGTGAGCCTGCTCCGGGACTATCTTGCCGCCTTGCGCGAGACGGCCCGGCAGCGCGCGGCGCCCCCGCGTGGAACGGTTTCCTGAGCCGGGTGCCTCCGCGCCGGCGCGCGATGGTTCAGGCTCCGAAGATCGACCAGCCGAGTCGCTTCGTCAGTCGCTCCAGGGCGATCCGGCCGAGATGGGAATTGCCCGAGGCGTCGAGCCCGGGCGACCATACGGCGATCGACGCCTTGCCCGGCGCGATCGCCAGGATGCCGCCGCCGACGCCGCTCTTGCCGGGCAGGCCGACGCGGTAGGCGAACTCGCCCGAGCCGTCGTAATGCCCGCAGGTGAGCATCACCGCGTTGATGCGGCGCGCCCGCTCGGGCGAGACCACCGAAAGTCCCGTCAGCGGGTTGCGGCCCGAATGGGCGAGGAAGCGGCCCGCCTGGGCGAGCTGCCGGCATGACATGCTGATGGCGCAATGGTGGAAGTAGACGCCAAGGGTGAAATCGACCGGATTGTCGAGCACTCCGAAGGATTTCATGTAGTGGGCCAGCGCCATGTTGCGGAAGCCGGTGCGCAGTTCGGAGGCGGCCACGGCCTCGTCGATGGCGATGGTCGGATCCTGCGCCAGGAACTGCATGAAGCGCAGGATCTCGCCGAGGGCCTCGCGGGGCTGGTGCCCGGACAGGATCAGGTCGGTGACCGCGATGGCCCCGGCGTTGATGAACGGATTGCGTGGGATGCCGCGCTCGCGCTCGAGCTGCACGATGGAGTTGAAGGGGCTGCCGGAGGGTTCGCGGCCGACCCGGCGCCAGAGCCGGTCGCCGGCCATGCCGAGGGCGAGGGTCAGGGTGAAGACCTTCGAGATGCTTTGGATCGAGAAGGCCGCGTCGCAGTCGCCCGCGGCCGCGACGCGGCCCTCGGCGTCGATCACCACGAGGCCGAAGGCCTTGGCATCGACCCCGGCGAGCTCCGGGATGTAGGTCGCAACCTCGCCCCGGTCCGGCCGCTCCCGCATCTCGTCGGCGATCTCGCGGACGACGTGATCGAGATCGGACAGGTCTGACGGCATCGGGCAGCGCTTCCGCGGTGGGGGGCGAGGGGGTTGGCCGACGCGCGCAAGCGCCGGGCCACGCGGGCCTCCGCGGCAGAGTGCAACGCGTGATGCGTGCTGGCTCCGCTCGGCGCCGCGCGGCGGGAGAGCGACCAAGCTACGCTTCCGTACTGTTCAGTTTGGCGACAGGATCGTGATACTATAAGTTTCCAACGGCGAAGCTTGACCAATGTATCGACATTGTTTCTAATCGTTTCCAACTGATGCTCATGATCTTTCGCCTGCATTTGGCGGCTTAAGATCGGATGAATGCTTTTTTCAGAGCTCGTTAAATCGCGCAGCCCTAGCACGGCCGCTGAAATGACGGCGCTCCGGACTCTCCGGCCCCGGCCGTCGAGCGATGAGCAGCAATGAGCATTGATTCGAGCGACCCGAACCGCAGAACCGAACCCGGCGCTGTCCATCTCGCGACACCGATGACGGGCAGCCTGATGCAGGCGGGACCGGCACCCGTGACACGGATGCGGTCGGACGTTGCCGGGCTTGGAATCACCGCCGTCGACATTGCGCACGCGATCGTTCCCGGCATCACGCCGTCCCCGCAGGTCCGAACCGGCCCGGGCGAAGCCGGGATGACGGCGGAGGCCCGGCGGCGCATCGGGCGCAACCTGCGCCTCCTCTACGCCGAGGTGCTGAACCAGCCGCTACCCGGCCGATTCGATGCCCTCCTCGCCGATCTGGCCGCCAGCAACACCACGCGAGGATCTTCATGACCAACGCGATGCCAGCCCCGGTCGGTACACCGCAGGGCGCCGACGACGAAATGCGCGGACTCCTGCTCGGGGCGATCCCGGCCCTGCGGGCCTTCGCGTTCTCGCTGACCTACGATCTCGACCGCAGCGACGACCTCGTCCAGGACACCCTGGTACGGGCCTGGACCAAGGCCGACAGCTTCACGCGAGGCACCAACCTCACGGCGTGGCTGTTCACGATCCTGCGCAACCTGTTCTATTCCGAGCAGCGCAAGCGCAAGCGCGAGGTGGAGGATGCCGACGGCGCCCTGGCCGGGCGCCTGACGAGCCTGCCCGAGCAGGAGATCCGGGTCGAGATGCTGGAGTTCCAGGAGGCGCTGAACGCGCTACCCTTCAGCCAGCGCGAGGCCCTGGTCCTCGTCGGTGCGCAGAGCTTCACCTACGAGGAGGCGGCCGAGATCTGCGGCGTCGCCGTGGGGACGATGAAGAGCCGCGTCAGCCGGGCGCGCGGCCGCCTCATCGAGAGCCTCGGAATGAACGGGACCGACGATATCGGCGCCGATGCCTTCACCCGGGCGGCATTGGGGGCACCGCCCGGGTAGCAATCGCGCGCCGGGCAAGGCGCCGCCCAGAGGCGATCGCGTGGAGGCGATCACCTGGACGGCCTCTCAGACGCCTGCCGTCGCGCAAGGCGGGCGCCTTCAGGACGCGTGCAGGTCCTCGATCAGCCCTCCGTGGGCCTCGCCGTCGCGGGCGAGCACCGGCTCGAACCCGGGACGTGACGTCGTTCGCCACCAAGGCCCAGAATGCGGTCGGTCCGGCGGAACTCTCGTGTATCGCACCGCTTCCCTGGCGTACGTGGTCGCGCAAGGATCGACGACGCGCCGTCGCGGCTGCGCAACCCGCTTCGACCCACCCGACTGCGCCGAGAACCAGATCACGAAGGCGTTGCCCAAGATCATCGCCGAGGCGACCCATCCGGAACCGAAGCAGAGCTTCGACGCTCGCCACCGTCAGACGGAGGATCGGATCCAACGCCCGGAGAAGGTCTTTCGGGAGCGCGGGCACAGCCCCAGGGCGGTCACCCGACCGGCGATCTACGGCATCGTCGAGGAGGCCAACGGGGTTGCCGGTGAGATCGCCGGCAAGGAGACGTGCCGGACGCCGCCCGCGTGGCCACGGCCCAGCCGATGGAGCATCGGGAGATCACCCGCTACGGAACCCTGATTGCCTGGGCCAAGCGTCTGGGGCGGAAGGAGTGCGCCAGCGTTCTCCGGCGGAACCTCGACGAGGAGTAGTCTACGGACCATCTGCTCACCGGCCCGGCGGAGCGGCAGGTGAACCAGCGCGCGGCCGGAAGCGGCCCGGTGCACGGTTGGGATTGCGCTGATCCGAGCCGTTGCTTTTTGGGCCGCGTCCCGCGCACCCTGGTGCGGCCCGGTCGTCCGTCCGCGGCGGATCGAGACCCCCGAAGAGAGGCCCATGGCCCGCAAGCGCGCGCGACCGACGAACGAGATCCTGCTGGAGGCGGCGGCCCGCCTCGGCCTGCCGCCCCGCAGCGTCGAGGTGGACGCCCTGCGGCTTCATCTCGGCCTGCCCGATTATGGCGGCCTCGTCGAGGATGCGGTGGTCGCCAAGGCCCTGCGCGAGCTGAGGGCGCGGCGAGCCTTCGCCGAGGGCGGTGTCGCGGCCGTGAAGAAAGCGGTTCCTGCCCTGCGCGCGGCTGTGATGCGGGACGGCAGTATCGCCTGGACCATCCGGACCCTGATCCCCGTCCTCGACGGCGGGCGTCTCGACCTGCGGGTCGATGCGACGCCCGAGACCGGCATCGCCGGCATCCTGTCCGGCATGGCTCATCGCAACGATCCGAATTGGCGCCTCGAGGAACTGCGCGCCGCCGTCGCCGAGACCCAGCTGCGGACCGCGAAAGCCCTGCGCCGAGCGGTGGAGCGTCTGCGTGACCAGGTCGCCGAGGACCTGCGCGAGGTGGGAGCCGATGCCGCCACCTATATCGACCACCTCGACCGATCCCTGCGCTCGCGCGCCTTCCTCTTCTCGCCCAACCTGAACCAGTCGCTGACCGATACCCTGAAGGGCGTGCGCACCCGCGCCCGCAGCGTGGCGCGGGAGGATTCGCGCCTGCGCCGTCTGCGCGATCAGGTCGGCTTCGGCGCCTACATCGAGAAGTTTACCGCCGCCCGGCGCCTCGGCCGGCGCATCATCTTCCACATGGGTCCGACCAATTCCGGCAAGACCTATGCGGCCCTGGAGATGCTGCGGGCAGCACCCACCGGCACCTACCTCGCCCCCCTGCGGCTGCTGGCGCTCGAAAACTACGAGGCCCTGGCCGAGCGCGGCCTGCGCGCCGGCATGGTGACGGGCGAGGAGACGCTGGGCGATCTCGACCCGACCCATACCGCGCGCACCATCGAGACCGCCGACCTCACCCGGCCCGTCGACGTCGCGGTGATCGACGAAATCCAGATGATCGCCGATCCCGACCGGGGCTGGGCCTGGACCAATGCCCTGTTCGGCGTCGCCGCTCGCACCGTGGTGGTCTGCGGTTCGGACGACGCGCTGGCCGCCGTGCGCCGCGCCGCTGAGGCCGCCAACGAGTCCTTCGAAGTGATCACCTTCGTGCGCAAGACGCCGCTGGTGCTGCAGGAAACACCGGTTCCCCTGGAGAAGGTTACGCCGGGCGACGCGGTGGTGGCGTTCTCCCGCCGGGCCGTCCACGAGAACCGTGAGATCCTGGTGGCGGCCGGGCACCGGGTGGCGACGATCTATGGGGCGCTCTCGCCCGAGGTGCGGCGCGCGGAGGCCGCGCGCTTCCGGGCGGGTGACGCCGATGTCCTCGTCACCACCGACGCCATCGGCATGGGCCTCAACCTCGGTCCGCTGAGGCGGATCGTCTTCTCGGCGGTGCGCAAGTGGGACGGCGTCGGCGAGCGGGCTCTGACCAATTCCGAGATCCGTCAGATCGCCGGGCGCGCCGGCCGCTTCGGGCACCAGGACGAGGGCTACGTCGCCGCCGTCGACGAGACAGGGCTGGAGCCGATCCGGGCGGCGCTCGCCGGCGCGCCGACCGCGCCCGCCGCCGACACGCGCTTCTTCGTGCGCCCCGACCTCATCGCGATCAATTCCGTGGCCGAGGAGATGCGCACCGACAGCCTGCGCGAGGTGCTGACGCACTTCGCTCGCGCCACCTTCTACGCCGGCTCACCGTTCCAGCCCTCCGCCCTGGAGGAGATCCTGGAGATCGCCCGGGTGGTGGACAAGGCGCGCTTGCCGATCGCGGAGAAGTTCGCGTTCTCGGTCTGCCCGGTCAACCGGCGCGACCCCGTCTCCCTTGGGATGCTGGAGCGCTGGACCCAAGCCCGGGCGGCGGGCACGAGCGTGCCGGCCCTGCGGGCGAACCTCGCGGGCGAACTGGACTACCAGGAACGGACGGTGAAGCTCGCCAGCGCCTATCTCTGGCTGTCCCGGCGCTTTCCCGAAACCTTCGACGATGCCGATGCCATGCGGGCGATGCGTGCCAAGGCGAACGGCGAGATCGAGCGCCATCTCAGGGAGACGGCAACCCGCAAGGTCGAGCGGCGGACCCGGCGGGCGGGCGCGCGGGGCTGATGGGTCAGTCCCTCTGCGCCCGCCATGATCCGCCGTAGTGACCGGTCGGNCGGCCAGGGGGAGGGGAAATCCCCTCCCCCTGGCCGATCCGGGACGCGTGTCGAGCGGGTCGCGGCTCAGGCCGACTTGAGGTGCGCAGCCAGGTGCTTGTTCATCTCGAACATGGTGCACTTGTCCTTGCCGAAGACCTTCTTCAGCTTGTCGTCGGCCAGGATCTCGCGCTTGTTCTCCGGGTTCTGGAGATTGTGCTTCTTGATGTATTCCCAGACCTTGCTCACCACCTCGCCGCGCGGCAGAGCGGCATCGCCGACGACGGCGGCGAGCTCGGAGGACGGCTTCAGCGGCTGCTGCAGGGCGTTCGGCTTGGCACCCTCGCCCTTCGGCGCGGCGACCTTCTTGCCCTTGGCGGCGGGCTTCTCGGCGTCCTTCGGGGCAGCCTTGGGGGCGGCCTTCTCGGCGGTCTTCGTGGTGCTCTTTGCCATGGGGTCTTCCTCCGGATGTCGACGGTGAGCGCCGGTACGCCCACGGCCGGTGGCCTCGCAGCGCATAGCTGCAACAACTAAGCGGTGCCGCGAGCGTTCCAAGGGGAAACCGTCCTCTGCGCGCCTGTCATCCACAGGCGCAGAGCCGGCTGTGCGGTCGAGGCCGCTCCGCACAGAGAAGAGACGGCTTCGACTTGGTGAGAACTTGGTCTGCGCCGACCTGTACTTCGGCGCGGAGTCGGGGCAGGGCGCCCATGCGGGTGGGCGTGAGCACGGGTAAGAAAAATCATTGGGCAGCAAGGGTTTGTCGGGATGTCCGAGCGGATGCGCTCCAGCGTCCGCGCGGCCGGCCGCACCGACGTCGCCGGCTGGCGTCGCGCCGTGCCGACGGGGAACCGGTCCGGGCTCGCGTACAGTCCGAAGGGCGCCGCCCCGCGCGCAAGATTTTATGGCGGCGACGAAGAATTGATGCGCAAGACTTACTGGAAACGACGGGGGCGGACGATGGAACCGGCAGGGCTCGAACCGGTCGTCACGCCGCGACGCGCAGTTTTGGGACGGAGCCGGCCCAGGAGCATCACCGAACCTTAAGGGAGACCGATGATACCGAGGGCATGATCCTCCTTGCCTTCACGCTCTCGCTGGGTGCCGCAGCCGCACTCATCATCGGCCTCGGCACGCTGGTCTCGGTCGAGGCCCAGGCCGGCCCCGGCGCCCGTGGCGATGCCGGCCTGATCTGACGGCCGGCGCCCGAACCGCCTGCGCCCTCGAACGCTGCACCCGGGTTTTCTTCCTGTCCGGGTTCGAGCCGTTTCCGGAGAGCCGCGGGCTGCGCCGGAGGATGGCCCCGCAGATCGGCGTGCCGGTCGTCGAGCGGGCCGGAGGCCGGAACCCCCGCGCGGGTCGCGGCTTGTCCGGTCGAGCGCCGCGTCCGGTGTTCTCACGTCGCCGAACCCATCTGCAGAGAGGAATGCGCATGCCGACGGACCTTCCGAACGAGCGCAGCATCCGCCCGGCCGGGTCGATGGAACTCGATCCCTCGGCCGAGGGTGTCGCCATCGACGAGACCCGCCGCTTGATCGCCTCGAACAAGGTCGAGGGCACCGCCGCTTACAGCCACGACGGCGAGCACGTCGGTACGGTCTACAACTTCATGGTCGACAAGGTCTCGGGCCAGGTCGCCTATGCCGTCATCTCCTTCGGCGGGTTCCTCGGTCTGGGCGAGAGCTACCATCCCGTGCCCTGGCGTGCGCTGACCTACAGCGTCGATCTCGGCGGCTACGTCGTCGACATCGACCGCGACACCCTGGCGGGCGCGCCGACCCACGGCCCCGGTGAGGATCCCTTCGCCGACCCGGCCTTCGGCGAGCGCGTCGACGGCCATTACGGTGGCTCGAAGATCCCGACCGCCTGAGGCGCCGGACGGGCGCCTCAGTTCTCCGGCGCCGCCAGGATCCGGTCGAAGTCGAGGAGTGCGGTCTCGATGACGATCTGCGTGCGGCTGATCACGTCGAGCTTGCGCAGAATCTCGGAGACGTGCGCCTTCACGGTGGAATCCCCGACCTGAAGCTCGTGCGCGATCTGCTTGTTGAGCAGGCCCTGGCGGATCATCGCCAGAACCCGCACCTGCTGCGGGGTCAGGCTCGCGACCCGCTCGGCGATCGGCGCCTTGCGGGTGAAGGACGGCGCAAGCGTCGCGGTCGGTAGCTTCGCCGGCACCGAGAGGCCTCCAGCCAGCACATCCGCGATGGCCCGCGTCAGCGTCGCCTTGTCGACCGCCTTCGGCACGAAACCGGCCGCACCGTGGTCGAGCGCCTCCCGGATGATTCGCGGATCTTCCAGGCCCGAGACGACGAGGATCGGCACCCGCGGCGCCTGCGCCCGGATCGCCAACAGCCCCTCGAAGCCGGTCACGCCCTGCATCGACAGGTCGAGGAGGATGATCTCGATGGCAGGCTGCGCCCTCAGTACCGCGCAGGCGCTGGCGATGCCGTCGGCCTCGTGCAGGGTCGCGTCCGGATAGGCGAGGCCCACTGCGCTGGCGAGGGCGTCGCGAAAGAGCGGGTGATCGTCGACGATGAGGAGATGCATGCCCGTTCCGCCCGGTGCGTGCGCCCCTGTTCCGGAGCCGTTCGGTGCCGCATTGCGCGGGAACCGGCCGCCCGACATACTCGTGTCATCGCACAGAACCGGGCGTCAAGTCCGGCACGCGTCGAGCATTGGGGAGCGCAACGTGGCAGAGGGGACGCAGGTGCGTACGCATCTGTGCGGCATCACGACGGCGTGGACGGACGCCGCCGCGGCCGCCGTGGCGATCGCCGAGATCGGCGAGGCCATTGGCCCGCGTCCCGTCGCCCAGATCGTGGCCTTCTTCTCGGCCGATTACGACGTCGAGACCTTAAATCGCGGGCTCTGCGCGCGCTTTCCGGGCGCGGGCATCGCGGGCTGTACCATGTCGGGCGGCATCTCGCCGGCGGGCGGCCTCGATCGGGGCCTCGTCGTCATCGCGTTCCCGAGGGCGGGTTTCCGCATCGTCTCGACCTTGCTGGACGCCATCGACCATCTCGACGTGGAGCGGACCGCCTCCAGCGTGCGGACCCTTCGCCGGAGTCTCGACGGGGTGGGCGCCGATCCGGCATCCGGCCGCTACTTCGCCGTTTCTCTGATCGACGGACTCACCAATGCCGAGGAGACGGTGGTCTCGGCCATCGCCTGGGCGCTCGACGGCATCCCCCTCGTCGGCGGCTCGGCCGGCGACGATCTCACCTTCCGCGAGACCGTGTTGCTCCATGACGGCCGCATCCACCAGCGCGCCGCCGTCCTGCTCCTCGTCGAATCCGATTTCCCGGTCCAGATCTTCAAGAGCGACAATTTCGAGCCGACCGGGACCAAGTTCGTGGTCACCGCGTCCGACGACGAGCAGCGCATCGTGCATGAGCTCAACGCCGAGCCGGCGGCGCGCGAATACGCCATGGCGGTGGGTCTCGATCCCGAGCGCCTGTCGCCGATGAGCTTTGCCGCTTATCCCCTCGCGGTGAAGGTCGGCGGCGAGTATTTCTGCCGGTCGATCCGGCGCATGAACGCGGATGGCTCGCTCAGCTTCTTCTGCGCCATCGACGAGGGGGTGGTGCTGACCCTGGCGCGTCCGCGCGACATCGTGGCGGCGACGGAGGCCGAACTCGCCCGCCTCGACGCGGCGCTGGGTGGCATCGACCTCGTCATCGGCTTCGAATGCGTCCTGCGCCGTCTCGACGCCGAGAGCCGGCAGGTGCGGCACGGCATCGTCGATCTCTACCGACGCTACGACATCGTCGGTTTCGACACCTACGGCGAGCAGTACCGGTCGATGCATCTCAACCAGACCTTCACCGGCATCGCCATCGGGCGGGGCGAGCCGGGCCGCGGCGGGGCCAAGCCATGATCGTCCTGCCGCCGGAGGCCGCACCGCGCGCGGTCGCGGAGGACGCGCACCTGCGGCGCATCGCCAAGCTGGAGCGCATCAATGCGGCCCTGATGGCGCATGTCGAGCGCAGCATGGACCAGCAGGGCGGTGCCTACTCGCTGTTCCAGACCGCCACTATGCTGGAGGGCCGCGTCCGTACCCGGACCGAGGAGTTGACCGGGCTGATGCACCGTTTGGAACGCTCCAACACGGCGCTGGTGGCGGCCAAGGAGGAAGCGGAGAACGCCAACCGCTCGAAGACCCGCTTCCTCGCCGCCGCGAGCCATGACCTGCTGCAGCCGCTCAACGCGGCCCGGCTCTCGGCCTCCGCCCTGGCCGATTTGCCCCTGGGACCGGAGGCGGCGGCGATCTCGGGTCAGATCGAGCGCGGGCTCCAGATCATCGAGGACCTGATCAAGACCCTGCTCGACATCTCGAAGCTCGATGCCGGCGTGGTGCGCCCGGCGATCAAGCCGGTGGCCCTCGGCGAGCTTCTGGCCAGCAGCGTTGCGAGCTTTCGCCCCTTCGCCGAGCGCAAGGGACTGCGCCTCACCCTGCGCGGACCCGACCTGGTGGTGGCCAGCGACCCGATGCTGCTTCAGCGCATCCTGCAGAACCTCGTCTCGAACGCCATCCGCTATACCCGGCACGGCGGCGTGCTCGTCGCGGTCCGGCGGCGAGGCGACGCCTGCCTCATCGAGGTGCTCGACACCGGCTGCGGAATCGCCCCGGCGGAGCAGGGCCTGGTCTTCGAGGAATTCTTCCGCGGCGGCGCGGATGGGGAGGGGGACGAGCCGGGCCTCGGGCTCGGCCTCTCCATCGTGCGTCGCATGGCCCAGGCCCTCGGCCATCCCCTCGACCTTGCCTCGCGGGTCGGGTGCGGCACCCGAATGACCCTGACCGTGCCGGTGAGCCTGACGCCGCCGGAGCACGCGGTCCCCGCCGCCCCGGTCACGACCCGGCTCACGGGCGCGCGGGTTCTGGTGGTGGAGAACGACCCGCCCACTGCCGATGCCCTGGAACGGCTCCTGCGCGCCTGGGACGCCGAGGTCTGCGTCCACCGCGACCTTGCCGGGGTCCAAGCGGCGCTCGCGGCGGGCATGGATCCGCCGGACCTGCTCATCCTCGACTACCATCTCGACAACGGTGCCTGCGGCCTCGACGTGGCGACTTATCTCGATGGCCGTGCCGAGACCCGCCTGCCCGTGATCGTCACCACTGCCAACCACTCCCCGGAGATCGAGGCGCAGGTCGCCGAACTCGGGGCGCAACTCGTCCACAAGCCGGTCCGGCCGGCCCAGTTGCGGGCGCTCCTGACCTATCTGCTGGCCTGAGCGCACATCCAGGGCGTGCGCGCCCGAAGAGTATTTTGAATAAACTTGGCCGTATCGGAGGCATCGTTCCGTCTTGTCACGCTTCCGTCGGCGGAATGTGAAATCTTTTGCAGGCCCGCTTTCAGTCCAGTTTGATGCTCGATTGAAAAATTTGCATTGCACCAAGATGAAATTGCGCTGCAGCGACAGTTGAACCGCTCTTGCGAAGCTTCCTGCAGGTCTTTACGCTCACGCGCCAGAATAAGACTTCCCCAAGCGCGCGCCGCCGCAGGTCATGACCTGTCGTCCGTCGCCGGCCTGGGATGCGGAGGACGGCCCGGTTCATGAAGAAAAACAAGGTCATCACGGCCGGCGAGGCGATCGCGCTGATCCGGCACAACGACGTGGTCACCACGACGGGCTTCGTGCAGAGCTGCATCCCGGAGGCGCTTCACGCCGCCCTGGAGACCCGCTTCGTCGAGACCGGCGCTCCCCGCGACCTCACCCTGATCATGACGGCGGGGGCGGGCGACAGCAAAGGCCTCGGCACCGGGCGCCTGCACCACGAGGGCCTTCTCCGCCGCGTGATCGCGGCCAATTTCGGCCGCATGCCGAAGGTCGCGCAGGCCGCGCAGGCGGACAAGATCCTGGGCTACAACCTGCCCCAGGGCGTGATCTCGCAGCTCTACCGGGCCTGCGCCGCCGGCCAGCCCGGCCTGTTCTCGAAGGTGGGCCTGCACACCTATGTCGATCCGCGCCATGGCGGCGCCCGGGTCAACGCCGTTACCACGGACGAGATCGTCAAGCTCGTGGAGGTCGATGGCGAGGAGTGGCTGTTCTACACCGCCACCAAGATCGACGTCGCCTTCATCCGCGGCACCTCGGCCGACCCCTCGGGCAACATCTCCTTCGAGAAGGAGGCCCTGACCCTCGATTGCCTCGCCCAGGCGATGGCGGCGCGCAACAACGGCGGCATCGTCATCGCGCAGGTGGAGCGCATCGTCGATGACGGATTCCTGCTGCCCAAGGACGTCCGCGTTCCGGGCATCCTGGTGGATTGCGTGGTGCTGGCCGAGCCCGAGATGCACCGCATGAACTACGGCGTGCAGCACGATGCGGCGCTGGCCGGTCAGATTCGCGTCCCCGTGAGCGGCATGAAGAAGATGCCCCTCGATGCCCGCAAGGTCATCGCCCGGCGCGCGGCCTTCGAGCTGCCGCCCAACGGCGTCGTCAATCTCGGCGTCGGCGCGCCCGAGGGCATCTCGGCGGTGGCCAACGAGGAGAAGGTCACCCCCTACATCACCCTGACCACCGAGGCCGGCGCGGTGGGCGGCGTCCTCGCCTCCGGGTCGAGTTTCGGCGCGGCGACGAACGCCGACTGCGTCATCGACCAGAATCAGATGTTCGATTTCTACGACGGCGGCGGCCTCGACATGACCTGCCTCGGCCTCGCCGAGTGCGATCAGCACGGCAACGTCAACACCAGCATGTTCGGCGGCCGCCTCAACGGCTGCGGCGGCTTCATCAACATCAGCCAGAACGCCCGCTCCGTGGTCTTCGCCGGCACCTTCACGGTGGGCGGCCTGGAGACCGTGATCGAGGACGGCAAGCTCCGGATCGTCACGGAAGGCCGCTCGCAGAAATTCCTGCCGCAGGTGGAGCAGATCACCTTCAGCGGGCACTATGCGCAGATGCGCGCGCAGCCGGTGATCTACGTGACCGAGCGCTGCGTCTTCCAGCTCACCGACGAGGGCCTGGAACTCATCGAGGTCGCCCCCGGCATCGACATCGAGCGGGACATCCTGCCCCACATGGGCTTCCGGCCGATCATCAAGCAGCCGATGCCGATGGATGCCCGGCTGTTCCGAGACGAGCCGATGGAGCTGCTGGCCGACCTGCTCAACCTCAACCTTCCCGAGCGGGTCAGCTACGATTCCGAGCGCAACATCCTGTTCGTGAACCTGGAGGGCTGGCACGCCCGTGCCAAGAGCGACCTCGACGACCTGCGCCTGGTGCTGGTGGGCGCCTGCAAGAAGGCCGGCCAGCGGGTCAACACCGTGGTCAACCACGACGGGTTCCGCATCAACGAGAACCTGTACGACGACTACGCGCACATGATCCAGTACCTGCAGGCGAACTACTACCTCACCACCACCCGCTATGCGACCAGCGCCTTCCTGCGCCTCAAGATGGAAGAGGCGCTGACCCGGCGCGGCGTCGCGCCCCACGTCTTCGAGCGCAAGGAGGATGCCCACGCCTTCCTGGACGGGGCCGGCAAGATCCGGCGCGCTTCCACAGCGATCGCCTCGGCGGCGTGAGCCCGGGGGCGGCGCCCGTCCCGGAGCCGGCGGCGTCGACGATGAAGACGGCTCATGGTGCTTGCGTCGGCACCCGAGCGTGGGCACAACCGATCCGTGCCGCCCAGCCGTACGAGCCTACCCGCCCTCGGGGCCTTCCTGGCGATCGCGAAGCATCGCAGCTTCCGGCGTGCAGGCCTTGAACTGGGCGTCAGCGCCTCGGCGCTGAGCCATGCCCTGAAGGGCCTGGAATCGCAACTCGGCGTGCGCCTTCTCAACCGCACGAACCGGAGTGTCACGCTCACGGCCGCCGGCGAGGACCTCTTCGCCTCGCTCGACGGGCCGTTCGCGGCGATCGGACAGGCCGTCGAGGCGTTGAACCGTCATCGCGGCGAGCCGGCCGGCCGCGTGCGCCTCAACGTGCTGGAGCACGCGAGTGCGCTCCTCCTGGCCCCGGTCCTGCCGGTCTTCCTGGCGCGCTATCCGGATATCGCGATCGATGTCCGCGTCTCGAACACCCTGCTCGACGTCGTCGAGGCGGGGGCCGATGCCGGGATCCGCTACGGCGACACGGTTCCGGAGGACATGATCGCGCAGCGCCTCTCCGCCGAGATCCGCTGGGTCGTCGTCGGCGCGCCCGCCTACCTGGCGCGCTTCGGTGTGCCGATGCATCCCAACGATCTGCTCGCCCATCGCGGCCTGGGCATCCGGCTCGGCAACGACCGCATCTATCGCTGGGAGTTCGAGCGGCACGGCGAGGCCGTCGCCCTGGATGTGCCGGGGGCATTGACCCTCGACAACACCGGGCTGGCGATCGCCCTTGCCCAGGCCGGCGCCGGCCTGGCCTACCTGCCGGAACCCTGCGTGGCGACGCCGGTCCGGGAGGGGACCCTTCGGCGCGCGCTCGACGACTGGTCCCCGGCCGGCCCCGCCTTCCATCTCTATTACCCCGGCCGCCGGCAGCTCCCGACCGGTCTGCGGCTGCTCATCGCGTTGATCCGCGAGATGCGCCCGCTCGGGCTCTGACACCGTCGCCTTCGCACGAAACGATGAGTAGGGCTCATCGCCCCGATGAGGTGGCACGGGCTCACCCCGCCGGATCGTCCCGCCTACATCCAGGCCGACGCTCCGGGACGGTGTCCACCGGCGACGGCGCGCAGGGCGCGGTCATCGGGACATCCTCCGGATCATTGGCGCTTCCACTCTTCGAACCCGTGAGGTCCTGCCATGTCCCGCCCCGATCGATTCACCGGCCGCGTCGCGTTCGTCACCGGAGCCGCCAGCGGCATCGGACGCGCCACCGCGGTCGCCTTCGCCCGGGAAGGGGCTCGGGTCGCCGTCCTCGACCGGACCGTGGCCGCCCTGCAGCAGACCGCGGAAGCGATCCGGGAGGCCGGCGGCGAGGGGCTGCACCTTGCCTGCGACATCGCGCGACCTGAGGAGGTGGAGGCGGCGGTCGCCGAGACGGTCGCGACCTTCGGCCGGCTCGACATCGCCTTCAACAACGCTGGTGTGGAGAACATCGCGGCGCCGGTGGCGGACATCGCCCTCGACGAGTGGGACCGCATCCTCGACATCAACCTGCGCGGCACCTTCGTCTGCATGAAGCACGAGATCGCGCAGATGCTGCGCCAGGGCGGCGGCGTGATCGTCAACACCGCGTCGGGAGCCGGCATCCGGGGCGTCGCCGGGGGCGCCAGCTACGCCGCTTCGAAGCACGCCGTGATCGGTCTGACGAAGTCGGCCGCGCTCGACTATGCCACCGCGAACATTCGGGTGAACGCGGTCCTGCCCGGCAACATCGCGACCCCGATGATGGACCGCTTCACCGGGGGCGACATCCAGAAGGCGATCGATCTGGAGCCGGTCGGCCGCCTGGGCCGGCCCGAGGAGATCGCGGAGGCGGTCCTGTGGATGAGCGCCGACCTCGGCGCGTTCGTCACCGGCGCCGCGGTCTCCGTCGACGGCGGCTGGTCGCTCTGATCATCACATTTGCGGCTCGGGCCGTCCCGCCGAGGAGGCCCCGGTTGCGGGACGCGCCGTGGCCTGAGAAGACGATGGGATGATCGTTCGTTCGCGCCCGAGCCTCCTCGATATCCTGTTCACCCTGCGCGGCTCGATCCTGCCGCAGGTCGCCCTCAAGGTCGTGGGCATCACCCTGGTGGCCGTGGTCGTGGTGGCGGCGGAGCGACGCTGGCCCGAGGCGTTTCCGATCACCGCCGGCATCGGGCCCTTCACCCTGATCGGGATCGCCCTCTCGATCTTCCTGAGCTTTCGCAACAGCGCCTGCTACGACCGCTGGTGGGAGGGGCGCCGGGCCTGGGGCAGCCTCGTGGTCGAGGCGCGGGGGCTCGCCCGGCTCGTGCCCGCCCTCCTGCCGGGCGAAGCCGCCGAGCCCCTGCGCGGGCGCAGCCTCCGGCGCCTCTCGGCTTTCGCCCACGCCCTGCATGCGCAGCTCCGCGGCGGCGATCCTCGCGCCGCGGCCGCGCCCTGGCTCCCGGAGGCGGAGGTCGCGCCGCTGGCCCGGCATCCGAGTTCGGCGGATGCGGTGCTGGCCGGGCTCACCGCCGATCTCGCCGGGGCCTATCGCCAGGGCATTCTCACCGACGTGCTGTTGGCCGCTCTGGAGCACAAGATCGCCGCCCTGGCGCAGGTCCAGGTGGTGTGCGAGCGCATCCAGAACACGCCGCTGCCCTTCGCCTACACCCTGCTCCTCTACCGCACGGCCTGGGTCTACTGCCTGCTGCTGCCCTTCGGTCTGGCTGCCTCCCTCGGCTGGGCGACGCCGGTGGCCACGGCGCTGGTCGCCTACACCTTCTTCGGCCTCGATGCGCTGGGCGACGAATTGGAAGAGCCGTTCGGGCTGGCCCCCAACGATCTGCCGCTCGACGCTCTGCTGAACACCATCGACGGCATCGTGCTCGATGCGCTCGGCGAGACGGCGCCGCCGCCCCTGGAGCCGGAACGCTATCTGCTGACGTGAGAGCGGGGGCGTTCGTCCGGCGTCGCCGGCTGGGCCGCTCCGCCGACGTCCGGAATGGGTGGATCTCGAGCCTTCCGCGTCCGAGTGAGAGCGGGGACCGGCCGATGTCGTGTCGCTTCCCCTCACGGACAGGAGCGTGCCTCACTTGATCGGACCGCTGTCTGAAGAAGGCTGGGACAGGGTCGAATTCACGTACCGAGCAGCGGAAAAATTGGATGCTGCAGCAATCGCGACGGTCCACCTGGCAAGCTGGAGGGACGCCTACCGTTCGATTCTGGACCCGACGTTCCTCGCTGGTCCCATCGAAGAGGATCGCCACGCTTTCTGGTCTGAGAGGCTGAGCAATCCGCCGCCTAACCTGCTGGTCGAGACCGCCCGAGGACCGAACCGGCGGTTGGTCGGTTTCATCGCGGCCTACCGCGACTTCGATGAGCGTTGGGGTAGTTTAGTTGACAATCTTCATGTCCTGCCAGAGCTGCGCGGCCAGAGGATAGGCGAACGTCTGCTTCGTTCAACAGCACGCCAGTTGGTGACGCTGGGCTCATGCAGTGGCCTGCATCTCTGGGTTTTCGAGGAAAACCGGAACGGCCTCCGGTTCTATCGGAGGCTCGGCGGCCGTGTCGTGGAGCGCGCCACATCACGCATCCCTGCCGCGAGCGGAAAAGCGATCTTGCGGATCTCCTGGCCTTCCCTCTCGACACTCGTTTGACGGTGGCGAAGGATCAGCTTCGATCCCAGGCCGATTTCGAGCGGCGGCAATCACATATCCGAGTTCCGGCGACGCCGGCAGGCACGTATGCGCCACGGTCGGGGTCGACAGCGGACGCAGTCCAAGCCATCCGCCATCGACCCGAACCGCTCAGTACTCCCAGAAGATCCGCTGCAGTTCCTTCGAGTCCTGCGTCTTCGTGAGTGCCACGGCGGCGAGGATCTTGGCCTTCTGCGGGTTGAGGTCGTGGGCCACCACCCAGTCGTATTTGTCGTCGGGCTGCTCGGCGTTGCGCAGCACGAAGCCGTCGCCGACGCGGGAGGAGCGGATGATCTGCACGCCCTTGGCGCGCAGATCCTTCAGGGTGTCGACGAGGTAGCCCGCCACCGAGCCGTTGCCGGTGCCCGCATGGATGATCGCCTTGGCGCCCCCCGCAACGGCCGTGGTGTAGGGCTCCGGGTGCATGTTGCCGGAGCCGTACACGATGGCGACCTCCGGCAGGCTGTCGATGGCGTCGATGTTGAACTCGGAGGTGGTGCCGTGGCGCTTCACCGGCGCGCGGAACCAGTAGGTCTTGCCCTCCACCACCATGCCGAGCGGCCCCCACTGGCTGAAGAACGCCGACGGCTTGATGTTCACGCGCTTCGTGGTGTCGCGCCCGGCCTGGATCTCGTCGTTCATGGTCAGGAGCACGCCCTTGGCGCGGGCATCCTTGGCGCCCGCCACGGTGACGGCGTCGAGGAGGTTGAGGGCGCCATCCGCCGAGATCGCGGTGGAGGGCCGCATCGAGGCCACCATCACGATGGGCTTGTCGGTCTTCACCACGAGGTCGAGGAAATAGGCGGTCTCCTCCACCGTGTCGGTGCCATGGGTGATGACGATCCCGTCGACGTCGTCGCGCTTGACCAGGGCGGAGACCTTCTTGGCGAGCTCGATGAGCTGCGCGTTGGTGAAGCTCTCGGAGGCGATCTGGAAGGCCTGCTCGCCGCGCACGTCCGCGACCTGCGCGATGGCCGGCACGGCGGCGATGAGCTTGTCCACCGGCACCTTGGCGGCCTGGTAGGTGGCGCTGTTGGCCGCGTCCGCGCCGGCTCCCGCGATGGTGCCGCCGGTGGCCACGATGACCACCCGGGGCTTGGCCGAGGCGGCCGGGGCCGTGGCCGTCTCGCCGGGCTTGGCCGGAATCGGACCCTCCAGCGCGCGCGCGGGATGAACGGTTCCGGCCATCAAGGCCATCAGGGCGATCGGCAGAGTGCGGCGCATGGGGATTCTCGGGTCGTTTCGGGACCGGCATTGTGGCCCGGCCCGGCGATCAGGCACAGCCGAAAATCGCGTCCGCCCCCGCTCAATGGCGAGGCAGGCGGGCGCGAGGCGCGACGCTCCTTTCCGCTGGTGCGCAGGCGCCGGAAGTGGGGCTCGTCCCTCGGACGAGGGAGGCCGGCGGCGCCACGCCCGCGCCTCGGCTCCCCCGGGAAGGCAAGGGGGCAGGATGTGCTCGCCGCGACGAGGCGCCGTTGCCTCCGATTTCCCTTGCCTCCGCGGCGCGGATGCTGCGCGGTGCGCCCGGACCAAACACAACGCAGCGATCATGACCATCGATCACATCGATCTGTCCCGGGTCGACCTCAACCTGCTCGTCGCCCTCGACGCCCTGCTGGCGGAGCGCAGCGTCACCCGCGCGGCCGCCCGCATCGGCATCGGGCAATCGGCGATGAGCAGCAGCCTCGCGCGCCTGCGCACCCTGTTCGCCGACGAACTCCTGACGCGCGCGCCCGACGGCATGCGCCCGACCCCGCGGGCGCTGGCCCTCGCCGAGCCGGTGCGGACCCTGCTGCGGCAGGTCCAGGCGCTGGTGCGCCGTGACGATGCCTTCGATCCCCGCACGGTGACCCGCACCTTCACCATCGGCCTGCCCGACAGCGCCGAGGTGCTGATCGGCCCGCGCCTCCTCGCCCACCTGCGCAACGCGGCGCCGGGCATCAGCCTGCTCCTGCGCTCCATCGACCGCATCCGCATCTTGCAGGAACTCGATGCCGACCGGGTCGACCTCGGCATCGGGTTCTTCTCGGACGGGCAGACCCACCACAAGCAGCGCCTGCTCTATCGCGACAGCTACCTCTGCATGTTCAACGCCGACCTCGTCGGCCTGGCGCCGCCGATCGCGCTGGACGACTACCTGCGCTTTCCCCACGTGCTCACGAGCCTCAAGGAGACCGCCCACGGCGTGGTCGACGATGCCCTGGCGCGGCTCGGACGCCGGCGCGTCCTGGCGGTGACCACGCCGCGCTTCCTCGCGGTGCCGTTCCTGGTGCGCAGTGCCCCCGTACTGACCACGATGCATTCCCGGCTCGCCACCTTCTTCGCCGGGGCCCTCGGCCTCACCGTGAGCCCGGCCCCGGTGGACCTGGAGGACGTCGCGATCTCGATGCTGTGGCACGCCTCCTACGACGACGACCCGGCCCATCGCTGGCTGCGCCGCACGCTCCGCGCCCTGGTCGAGGAACCGACCGGAACGATCTGACGGCCGGGCGCCGGGATGCGGCCATGGAAGCGGCCATGGAAGCGGCACAATCCTGCGCGATCTGCATGGGCGCGTGAGGATTCGCACGGATGCGATTCGTCGGGATGGCGCTGTGCGTTACCGTTCATCAACCGTTCGGTGATTCCCTCCCAACGTGACGCTACGGATTTGGCACAGGCTCTTCGGGATCAAAGGAACGGAGCTATGAAGAACTCGCTGGTCGCGGCCCTCGTGGCCACAACGGTCGCCGTCGCGGCGATCCCGAGCGCCCAGGCGCGCGATGGCATCAGCCCGGGCGGCGCGGCCGCTCTCGGCGTGCTCGGCGGCCTCGCCGTCGGCGGCGCCATCGCCTCGTCTCAGAACGATGGCGGCTACTACCCCGGCCGGCCGGTCTACCGGGCCCCCCGCCCGGTCTATGTCGAGGAAGAGGTGTGCCACATGGAGCGCCGCGGCTACGTCGATGCCTACGGCTACGAGCACGTTCGCCGCGTCCGCGTCTGCGAATAAGGCGGTCCTCAGCCACAGGACCGCGCCGTCCCGGCGCGGTCGCACCGATCGAACGACAACGGCCCCGCCACTTCGGCGGGGCCGTTGTCGTTTCAGAAAGACGCGACCAGGCCCGCGCCGCCGCATCCCGCGGAAGCATGTAATTGTATTAGTTCTAAAATGTTGCGTTGCGAGCACGTCTGGAGAAAGATCATATTCATGTTGTAGTCCGTTCGTTGACCGGCGCAGATTTTTGTTTCAACTGGTCAAAGTACATTTGGCCATGGGTTGAAACGTGTCCCGTTTGTCTGTGCTATCTTATGAAAAACCGTCGATGCACTCACGCGGCTTGAGGGCGACGCTGTTTTCCTTGGTGGCCATTCTCGCTATCGGCACCGCTTCTCCAGCGACCGCACAGCAATCGAGCCCGCCAAGTGCCTCGAGCGTGACCCTCGATACCCTGGAGGTCGTCGGCGACCGCCGGGGCGGCACCGCGATCGGCGCAGCCGAGGATCCCCGTGGACCCGTCGCCGGCTACGTGGCGACCCGCTCCGTCTCGAGCACCAAGACCGACGCCGCGATCATCCGGACGCCCCAGGCGATCTCCGTGGTGGGGCGCCAGCAGATCGACGACCAGAAGCCGGCCTCGCTCGCGGAGGCGACGCGTTACGCGCCGGGCGTGCGCGGCGAGACCTTCGGCGCCGACCCGCGCAACGACTGGTTCCTGATCCGTGGCTTCACCGCGCAGGAGTCGGGCTACTTCCTCGACGGGCTGCAGCTGTTCACCTCGGCGTTCGCCACCTGGAAGCTGGAGCCCTTCGGCCTGGAGCGGCTCGAGATCCTGCGGGGACCGAATTCGGGCCTCTACGGCGGGGCCAGTCCCGGCGGCATCATCAACGCGGTGAGCAAGCGGCCGCCGATCATACCGATCCGCTACGTCGAGACAGGCGTCGACAATTACGGCAATGCTTATGCGGGCTTCGATATCGGCGGTCCTGTGGACGCGCCGGGCACCGAGGGCAAGCTGTTCTACCGCTTCGTCGGTCTCGGCCGGGCGGGCGGCACGCAGGTGGACTACGTCAACAACGACCGCTTCTTCTTCGCGCCCTCGATCACCTGGAAGCCCGACGCCGACACCTCGCTCACCGTCCTCGCCCAGGTGCAGCGCGACCGCGCCGGCACCCAGAACTTCCTGCCCTACGAGGGCACGGTGACGCCGGCGCCCTTCGGCTTCATCAAGACGAACCGTTTCACCGGCGACCCGGCGACCGACCGCCTGACGCGCGCCCAGGATTTCGTGGGCTACGAGTTCGAGCACCGCTTCGAGAACGACGTCAAGTTCCGGCAGAACGCCCGCCACGGCTCCGTGAGCGTCAACCTCGCCAACCGCTTCGGCGGCGGCTACGCCACCAACTCTGCTGCGGCGGATCTGTCGCGTTTCGACTTCCTTGCCCAGAATACCGGGGTGCAAAGCGACATCGACAACCAGCTCATCATCCCATTTCGCACGGGTGATGTCGGTCATACTGTCCTCGCCGGCTTCGAGTATCGCCGCTATCAGCTCGACGACAATCAGCGTTTCGGATCCGGTCCTTCTCTGAACCTCATCCGACCGATCTATCCGAACACACCGCTCAACCTTTCGTTCGCCCTGAACAACTCGGTCATCACCCAGAATCAGTTCTCCGCCTACCTGCAGGACCAGATTACCTTCGGCAACTTCACCCTGCTGCTCACCGGCCGCAACGACTGGGTCGCCACCGACAACGATCCGCGCACCCCCGGCTCCGTCGGCCAGAGCCGCGACGTCAGCGCCTTCACGGGCCGCGCCGCCCTGATCTACAATGACGAATCGGGGCTCGCGCCCTACGTCTCCTACGCGCAGGGCTTCACCCCGCTCGTCGGGGTCAATACCTCCCTCCAGCAGCTCTTCCTGCCCGAGAAGAGCGAGCAGACCGAGGTCGGCCTGAAGTACAAGCCCCCGGGCTTCGACGGCTACTTCGCCGCCGCCCTCTTCGACCTCACCCGCACGAACGTGCTGACGGCGAATCCGGCGAACGTGCTTCAGTCCATCCAGACCGGTGCGGTCAACTCGCGCGGCTTCGAGGTGGAGGCCGTGGCCAATCTCGCGCCGGGCCTGCGCGCCGTCGCCTCCTACACCGCCTACGACCTCGCGGTGACTCGGGACGGTACCGCCGCCAACATCGGGAAGACGCTGGTCAACACGCCGGAGCAATACGGCTCACTCTTCGTCGACTACACGTTCCAGAACGGCTTCCTGCGCGGCTTCGGTCTCGGCGGCGGCGTACGCGGTGTCGGTCGCTCCTTCGCCGACACGGCCAACCTCTTCCGGGTGCCGGGCTACGTCGTCGGCGATCTCGTCGCCCATTACGACTGGGAAGGCTGGCGCTTCGCGCTCAACGTCTCGAACGTCTCGGACGAGCGCATCGTGAGCAGCTGCAACTCGGTCACGGCCTGCTACTACGGCGAGCGTCGCCGGGTGCTCGGCAGCATCGGCTACCGCTGGTAACCGGTCGCTCCCCCATAGCCCTATGGGGGAGCGCCTCACAGCGGCTGATACGTGTGCTCCTCGGCCGGGAAGGTGCCGGAGCGGACCTCTTCGGCATAATCCTTTACTGCGGCCTCGATCTGGCCGCGCAGGGTGCCGAAGCGCTTCACGAATTTCGGCACCCTGTCGCTCAGGCCCAGCATGTCCTCGAGAACGAGGATCTGGCCGTCGCAGGCCATGGTGGCGCCGATGCCGATGGTGGGCGTGGTGATGTCGGGGGACGTGGCGATGGCCCGGGCCACCGGCTCGACGATGCCCTCCATCACGATGGCGAAGGCGCCGGCATCGTTGATGGCGCGGGCATCGGCCATCAGACGGCGCTCGCCGTCGGCCTCGCGGCCCTGCACCTTGAAGCCTCCCATGGTGTTCACCGACTGGGGCGTGAGGCCGATGTGCCCCATCACCGGCACGCCGCGCTCGACCAGGAAGGCCACGGTCTCGGCGAAGCGTGCGCCGCCCTCCATCTTGATCGCCCCGGCTCCCGTCTCCTTGAGCACGCGGGCGGCATTGAGGAAGGCCTGCTGCGGGCTCGCCTCGTAGGAGCCGAACGGCATGTCCACCACGACGAGGGCGCGCGCTGTGCCCCGGATCACCGCCTGGGCCTGGACGATCATCATCTCCAGGGTGACGGGCAGGGTCGATTCCATGCCGTGCATCAGCATGCCGAGGGAGTCGCCCACGAGGATGAAGTCGCAGTACGGGTCGAGGATGCCGGCGGTGTGGGCGTGATAGGCGGTCAGCGCGATGATCTTGCGCCCCTCGGCCTTGCGCTTGGCCAGGTCGATCGCGCGGATGCGGCGGGACTGAACGGCTTGCGACATCGGACTCCACCCGGCTGGTGCGGCCCGCCGGAACGCGGCGGACCGTCTGCTGGTGGCGTCTCTATACACGGCCTCGCAACGGAGCGCGCGAGCCGAAAGTGACGGTCCCACGGCATTGTCGCCGCGACGCGTGCCGCAACGGGTCGATCGGGTAAATGGTATACCAGATGACGTCCATCCAGGTGCAGCAACGTTCGGAAAAGGACGTCGTGCCGCAAGTCTTGCCCGGGGGCCTCGATAACAGCGATGGCGTCGCTGCTCCGTGCTCTCTCCGGGCGTTTCCTCCCTAGACTTTCGGGCGCCTGTGGGTGCCTTTATTCCGCCACAACAGGACCGCTGTCAACTGCGGTCGTGCCAGCATTCCTGCAGAAGCGTGCCGATAATTTAAGCGTGGCCGCGCGGGCCGGAAACATCGTGCCGCGTCAAGGGGTTCGTTCCGGCCCGGACCGGTCGGGCAGCCGCCTCACCGTTGCGCTTCGCTCCCGGTGCCCGCGCGCCAGGCGGCGTCCTCGGGGATGACCGTGGTGGGATGGCGCTCCTGCCAGCCCTCGATGCCCTCGGGGAACCAGTGCACGCGGGTATAGCCCTGAAGCACCAGCCGCTTGGCCGCGTTCCAGCTGCCCCAGCACTCGGGATGGCAGAAGGCCACGACGGCCCGGCCCTTGTCGCCCCCGGTCAGCTCCGCGACGCGCTCGAGGAACAGGGCCTCGCGGGCGGGGTCGAGGGGCGCGGCGCCCGCATTGGCCATCCAGACCGCGCCGGGCACCGATCGGTGGGCCGGGAGCCAGGGCCGGTCGTCGGGAAACCCCGCCGGGCGCCGGTCGGCCAGGGAGACGTCCAGAAGCACCGGCCTGTCGCGGGCGACGAGGGCATCGAGCGCGTCGATGTCGATGACGCTCGCGCCGGCCAGGGTCGCGGGGGTGTAGCCCCGCTGCGGCCCGGTCCAGATTCCGTCCGGCTCCGGCACGTTGACGGGAGAATCCGCCGGGCTCGCCGCGGCCAGGAGGAGCAGGGCGGTTCCCGCGACCGCGATCCGGAGGAGCCGTTGCCTCATCGCCCCGGACCCATCAGTTCGTGGCGCTCGGCGCGGTGAAGCTGTGCTCCCAGCGGCCGTTTAGGTTGTCCGTGGCCACGACCTTGATCGGGCCCTGGCCCTCCGGGCGCAGGCCGAAATTGATCACCGGATTCGAGGCGATCGAGATGTCGCCGTCGAGGGTCAGCACGGCCTGGTCCCCGCGGGTGATCGTCACCTTGTTGATGTAGCGGGCCGGCGTGTAGTCGCGGGTGACCTGGTTCATCTGCATGCCGCTGAAGTTCGGATGGCGGATCATCAGCGTCGCCTCCACCGGGCGCCCGGGCTGGGCCTCCGCGAATTTCAGCTTCATGTCGCCCATGCCCTTCATCGCCTCCTCGTCGCTCATGCCCATCGGGGCCGAGCAGCCGCCGGAGGCTTTCACGAACTTCGTCGTCTCGAAGAGCTGTCCGTCCTTGGTCTCCACCACCGCGTGGATGTTGGTGTAGTTGTTCACCCGCACCCGGAGCTTGATCTCGCCGGCATCCGCCCCCGGGCCGAAGGCGATGTGGGCGGCATAGGGCGAGGGGTTGTCGTCGATGACGAGATGGACGCCGGCGATCCGGTCCTTCTCCGGCATCGTCAGCGTGATCGGCACAAGGGCCGCATCCATCGCCCGCACCGGGGCGTCGACCGTCACGAGACTGTCGGTCGGCGCGATCCGGCGATCCCCGAAGATCGACTTTTGGATCTCCTTCCAGCGGGCGAGGCGCTCGGATTCGTCGTCGCTCGCGCCGGCGGCGTGGACCGCGCCCGGCCGCAGCGCGGTGCCCGCGCTGGCCAGGGGCAGGGCGAGGGTCAGCGCCGCGAGGACGGATCGGACGAGGACGGGTTTGGCTGGGCGCATCACGGCGTTTCTCCCGGTGGACGATCGGTTTCGACTCTTTGCATCATCATGTGGCGTGGGCGATGCCGGGCTCAAGTCGCCGGCTCACTCCCATTCCAGTTCCTTGAAGGCCTGGGTGACGTTGCGGCCGTTATAGGTGTCGAAGAGGACCCACTTGTCGCGCTCGGCCTGGCCGACGGTCTGGACCGCCTTCTCGATCGGAACGTCCGCCGCGATGGCCTTCCGGGTCTCGTCGCGCAGGGTCGTGAGATAGCGGGCGAGGTCGTCCAGGGCGGGCGCGACATCGACCAGCCTCGGCCCGTGGCCCGGGACCGCCTGGGTCGCCCCTGTCGCGCGCAGGCGATCCACCTCCCTGAGCCAGCCCACGAGGCTGCCGTCGAGGGAAGGAATGCGGGTCACGAACAGGAGGTCGGCGGGAAACAGGATGCCGCTGGCCGAATCGCGCATGGAGAGGTCGCAGTTCGTATGCGCAGCTCCGTGAGCGGTGAAGCGCAGGACGCGCCCGCCGAGGTCCGCCTCGGCGCCGTCCGCCACGTCCAGGGTGGGATAGACCACGCTGCCGGCCCGGTCGGCGCCCAGGATCTCGGCGAGGCGGCCGCGATAATAGTCGCCGCGGGCGTCGAGGGCGGCGCGCAGGGCGTGATGCCCGATATAGACCGGCCTGTCCTCGGCGAAGGCCGCCGCCCCGAAGCAATGGTCCGGGTGGACGTGGGTCAGCACCAGGTGGCTGATCGGCTTGTCGGTGCGCTTCCGGATCTCCGAACGGAGCCAGGCCCCGTCGGCAAGGCTGCCGCCCGATTCGGTGACGAGCACGGACCGCTCGCCCACGATGAAGCCGATATTGGCGATGGCGTCGTCGTTCTCCGGAGTCGCCTCGGCGTCGGGGCCGCGTCGGATGAAGATGCCGGGGCCGACCTCCTGCAGATCGAAGCCCTCGGCCGAGCGCCCCAGGGTCGGCAGGCAGCACAGGCACAGGCCGCCGAACAGGGCGCCGCGCCGCGTGGTACTCCCGCGCGACGTGCTCCGGTGCGATCGGCCGGCGTCAGCCCGCATGGTAATCCTCCGTTTTCTTATTCTACCAAGTAGTAGGTAGATTTTCGCCCGCGTCAACGGCATAAGCCGGGATGCCGTCCGCCGGGCGATCACGGATCCGCGCGGGCCCGGTCGAACCAAAGCGGCCGGACAACGGAGAGGACGGGACGATGAGGGACACCCGCGCCGCGTTGCTGCTGCAGGCCGAGACCCTGGTGCGCCGCCGGGGTTATGCCGGCTTCAGCTACGCGGACCTCGCCGGGACGGTCGGGATCCGCAAGGCGAGCATCCACCACCACTTTCCCACCAAATCCGACCTGGCCCGCGCCCTCGTGGCGGCCTACGACGCCCGCTACGACGCGGCGCTGGCCGAGATTCGCGCCGGCGAGCCGGACGCGATCCGGCGGATCGCCGCCTACGGCGCGCTCTATCTCGGCGGGGTCGAGGCGGGCCTGGGCTGCCTCTGCGCCGCCCTGGCCATCGAGGGTGACGCCCTGCCGGATTCACTCCGCTCCGACATCGCCCGCTTCTTCGAGAAGCACATCGGATGGCTCGAGGGCGTGCTCGCCGAAGGCGTCGCCGCAGGGTGCGTGCGCGCCTCGGCCGAGCCTGCCGCCATGGCCCGCATGGTGATCGCCGCCCTCGAGGGGGCCCTCCTCATGGAGCGCCTGCTGGCGGGGCCGGCGGGTTTTCGCGACACCCTGAGCGCCCTTTGCGACGGGCTGCGGTCCGTCGGGGTTTCATCCCGCCGGGCTGATACAATATAACAGGCTGCAGCGACGCCTCCCGCGCCACCGACGAAGAGCCTCCATGTCCGACAGCCCGAACACCGCCTCCTCGAAGATTCCCGTCACGGTGCTGACCGGCTACCTGGGCGCCGGTAAGACGACGCTCCTGAACCGCATTCTCACCGAGAACCACGGCAAGCGCTACGCGGTGATCGTCAACGAGTTCGGCGAGATCGGCATCGACAACGACCTCATCATCGGCGCCGACGAGGAGGTGTTCGAGATGAACAACGGCTGCGTCTGCTGCACGGTGCGCGGCGACCTGATCCGCATCATGGACGGCCTGGTGAAGCGGCGCGGCAAGTTCGACGCGATCATCGTCGAGACCACGGGCCTCGCCGATCCCGCCCCCGTCGCCCAGACCTTCTTCATCGACGAGGATGTGGGCGCGGCCGCCCGCCTCGATGCGGTGGTGACGGTGGCCGACGCCAAGTGGCTCTCGGACCGCCTCAATGATGCGCCGGAGGCCAAGAACCAGATCGCCTTCGCGGACGTGATCCTGCTCAACAAGTCCGACCTCGTCGGGGAGGCCGACCTCGCCCGGGTCGAGGGCCAGATCCGCGCGATCAACCCCTACGCCAAGGTCCACCGCACCGAGCGCTGCGCGGTGCCCCTCGAGGCGGTGCTGGAGCGCAACGCCTTCGACCTCGGCCGCATCCTCGACATCGAGCCCGACTTCCTGGAGGAGGGCCACCACCATCACCACGACGAGGACATGCAGTCGGTCTCGGCCAGCATCGACGGGCCGGTGGACCCGGAGAAGTTCATGCCCTGGATCTCGACCCTGACCCAGGTCCAGGGCCCCGACATCCTGCGCTGCAAGGGCATCGTCGCCTTCCCGGACGAGCCCCAGCGCTTCGTCTTCCAGGGCGTGCACCAGATCCTCGACGGCGACCTCCAGGGACCGTGGAAGGCCGACGAGCCCCGCGTCTCGCGGGTGGTCTTCATCGGCCGCAAGCTCGATCCGGCGGAGATCCGCGCCGGCTTCGAGGATTGCCGGGCCTGACCGGGGCGGGGCATCGGCGCCGCTGCCTCGGCGAACCGATCGCGGAGCGGCGCATTGTCCGTGCGGTCGTCGCGCTCCCACCGCGGAGCACGGCGATGCCGGATGCGTCCCCCGATCGGAATCCCGCCATGACCCTGCGCCGAACCCGTCTGCGTCTTGCCTGCCTGCGTCTTGCCTGCCTGACCGGCCTTGTCTGCGCCGCGCCCCTGTTCCTCGCTTCGGGCGCGATGGCCGGACCGGCGCAGTCCTACCAGTTCCAGCAGCGCGGCGCCGCCCGGGCCTGCCCGCCCCCGCTCAAGTTCGCGGCCGGCGCCTGCGTCCGGCAATGTCCCGCGGGCTATCGCGACGCCGGCCGCACCTGCCGCTTCAAGTCCATGCGCCACTAGGGCGGAGCGGGGCCGGCAGCGCCGTCCCCGGGCGCGCCCGCCCCCGGCCAAACGCCGTTCCCGCAACACTTGGTTTACCATTCCGGCAGAGGATCGTTTCCGTGCCGGCGTGACGCTGCCGGTCGCATACGGCTGCCCGGTTCGGGCGCCGTGAGGTCCCGGAGAGCGCTGATCCCATGATGTCCCGCGCCGAACGCACGCCCCTGACGGACTGGTGGTGGACCGTCGACCGCGGCCTGCTCGCCGGGCTGGGGGCGCTCATGGTGGCGGGGCTCGTCTTCCTCATGGGCGGCGGGCCGCCGGTGGCCGAGAAGATCGGCCTGCCGACCTTCCACTTCCTCAACCGGCAGGCCCTCTACCTCGCGCCCACGATCCTCATCATCGTCGGCGTGTCCTTCCTGTCCCTGCGCCACATCCGGCGCGTCGCGCTCTTCACCTGGATGATGGGCGTCGCCCTGTGCATCCTGGCGAGCAAGTTCGGGCCGGAGATCAAGGGCGCCCATCGCTGGATCCAGTTCGGGGCCATCGGCATCCAGCCCTCGGAATTCGTGAAGCCCGCCTTCGTGGTGGTGGCGGCCTGGGCCTTCTCGGAAGGTGCGCAGCGCCGCGACATGCCGGGCGGTTTCCTGGCGATCCTGCTCCTGCCGGTCACCATCGTGCCCCTCGTGCTGCAGCCCGATTTCGGTCAAACCATGCTCATCACCATCGTGTGGTGCGCGCTCTTCTTCGTGGCCGGCCTGCACTGGTTCTGGGTCGCGGGCCTCGGTGCCGGCGGCCTGATCGGCGTCGCCGCCGCCTACCGCTTCCTGCACCACGTCCGCGAGCGCATCGACCGCTTCCTCGACAGCGATTCCGGCGACAACTTCCAGGGCTACTGGGCGCGGCAATCCTTCAATTCCGGCGGCTGGTTCGGCACCGGCCCGGGGGAGGGCGTCGCCAAGCGCCACCTGCCCGACGCCCATACAGACTTCATCTTCTCGGTGACGGGCGAGGAGTTCGGCACCATCGTCTGCCTCGGGCTCGTGCTGCTGTTCGCCTACATCGTCATGCGCGGCCTCAAGCTGGCCCGACGCACCGACGACACCTTCTCGCGCCTGGCGATCACGGGCCTGACCACCCTGTTCGGCCTCCAGGCCTGCATCAACATGGCGGTGAACGTTCGGCTGATGCCCGCCAAGGGCATGACGCTGCCCTTCGTCTCCTACGGCGGCTCCTCGCTGATCTCGCTGGCGCTGGGCATGGGCTTCCTCGTGGCCTTGACCCGCAAGCGCCCCCGGACCACCACCCTGAGCCAGAAGCCGCCGGGCACCGCGCCGGCGACCATCGCCGGAGTGATGCGTTGACCGTTGCGACCGCCACGATCCTGCTCTGTGCCGGTGGCACGGGCGGGCACCTGTTCCCCGCCGAGAGCCTGGCGCATGCCCTGCGCGCCCGGGGCGTGCGGGTCGTGCTGGCGACCGATGCCCGGGTGGATTCCATCGCCGCCGGCTTCCCGGCCTCCGAGATCGTCACCATCGCCTCGGCGACGCCGTCCGGCCGGTCCCTGATCAAGCGCGGCACCGCGCTCCTCACCCTGGGGCGCGGCTTCGGCGTCGCCGCCCGGCAGATCAAGCGCATCGACCCGGCCGCCATCGTCGGCTTCGGCGGCTACCCCACCGTGCCGCCGATGCTGGCCGGGCAGATCCTGCGCGTGCCGACCGTCCTGCACGAGCAGAACGCCGTGATGGGGCGGGCCAACGCCTTCCTGGCCCGGGGAGCGCGGGCGATCGCCACCGGCTTCCGGGAAGTCCGCGGCGTGCCGGTCAAGGCCCTCGCGCCCCGGACCCACACCGGCAACCCCCTGCGCCCCGCGGTGCTCGAGGCCGCGAAGGTCTCCTACCCGCCGGCCGGTGCCGGTGACCCGCTGCACCTCCTCGTCTTCGGCGGCAGCCAGGGCGCCCGGGTGATGGGCGAGGTCGTGCCCACCGCCATCGCCAACCTGCCCGCCGACCTGCGCGCCCGCCTCCGCCTGGTGCAGCAGGTGCGGGCCGAGGACCTGACGCAGGTCCAGAACCTCTATCTCGGCCTGGGGCTCGCCGGCTTCGAGGCTGCGCCCTTCTTCAAGGACCTCCCGGCCCGCATGGCGGCGGCTCACCTCGTCATCGGGCGATCGGGCGCCTCGACGGTCTCGGAGCTCGCCGCCATCGGCCGGCCCGCCATCCTGGTGCCGTTGCCCGGTGCCCTCGACCAGGACCAGGCCGCCAACGCCGCGACGCTCGCCGCCATCGGCGCCGCCCAGGCGATCCCGCAGACGGCCTTCACGCCGGACCGCCTCACGGCGGAACTCGTGGACCTCTTCACCAATCCCGAAAAATTGACCGCGGCGGCCTCAGCGGCCAAAAGCGCAGGAATTCACGACGCCGCCGAGCGGCTGGCCGACATCGTCATCGCGACGGCGGCGAACCCTTGAGCCCTTCCGCCTGATAGACCCCGTCGGCGCCGATCCGTCCGCGTCCGACGCCCCTGAGACTGGTCCTTCCCATGAAGCTGCCCGACAAGCTCGGTCCCATCCACTTCATCGGCATCGGTGGCATCGGCATGTCCGGCATCGCCGAGGTGATGCACAACCTCGGCTATACGGTGCAGGGGTCGGACGCCAACGACAACGCCAATGTCCGGCGGCTGGCCGAGAAGGGCATGCGCACCTTCATCGGCCACGAGGCCGGCAACGTCGAGGAGGCCGCCCTCGTGGTGGTCTCCACCGCGATCCGGCGCGACAACCCGGAACTGGTCGCCGCCCGCGAGCGCCGCCTGCCGGTGGTGCGCCGGGCCGAGATGCTGGCCGAACTGATGCGCTTTAAGTCCTGCGTCGCCATCGCGGGCACGCACGGCAAGACCACGACGACCTCCCTCGTCGCCACCCTGCTCGATGCCGGCAACCTCGACCCCACCGTGATCAACGGCGGCATCATCAACGCCTACGGCACCAACGCCCGCATGGGCGAGGGCGAGTGGATGGTGGTGGAGGCCGACGAATCCGACGGCACCTTCCTCAAGCTGCCGGCGGACGTGGCGATCGTCACCAACATCGACCCCGAGCACCTCGACCATTTCGGCTCCTTCGACGCGGTCAAGGACGCCTTCCGGCGCTTCATCGACAACATCCCGTTCTACGGCTTCGCCGTGATGTGCATCGACCACCCGATCGTTCAGGACCTCGTCGGCCACATCGAGGATCGCCGCATCATCACCTACGGCGAGAACCCGCAGGCCGATGTCCGCCTCATCGACGTGGATCTGCGCGGCGGCCAGAGCAAGTTCCGGGTGATGATCCGCGACCGGCGCCCGGGCTTCCGCCTGGAGATGGAGGATCTCGTCCTGCCGATGCCGGGCAAGCACAACGCCCTGAACGCCACCGCGGCGCTGGCCGTCGCGCACGAACTCGGCGTCGAGCCGGAAGCGATCCGCAAGGCGCTGGCGGGCTTCGGCGGGGTGAAGCGCCGCTTCACCAAGACGGGTGAGTGGAACGGCGCGCTGATCTTCGACGATTACGGACACCATCCGGTGGAGATCAAGGCGGTGCTGAAGGCCGCCCGCGCCTCCACCGAGAGCAACGTCATCGCCATCGTCCAGCCGCACCGCTACACGCGCCTCGCCTCGCTGTTCGACGATTTCTGCACCTGCTTCAACGATGCCGACACGGTCATCGTCGCCCCCGTCTACGCGGCGGGCGAGGCCCCGATCGAGGGCATGGACCGCGACGGTCTCGTCTCGGGCCTGAAGTCCCGCGGCCATCGCGACGCCATCGCGCTGCAGCGGTCCGAGGATCTGGCCGGCATCGTCGCCGGCCGCGCCAAGCCCGGCGACTACGTGGTCTGCCTCGGCGCCGGCAACATCACGCAATGGGCCTACGCCCTGCCGGGCGAACTCGCCGCCCTGGACGGCGTGAAGGCGTGAGGCCGTGTGCGGCGCCGCGACGGAACGGACGCGTTTCCGCCGGGGCCTGCGGGCGCCGGAAACGGAAGCCGAGCGGCGTCTTTGGTCCCGCCTGACGGATCGGCGCCTCGCCGGCTTCAAGTTCGTCCGGCAAGTTCGTCCTGCAAGTGCGGGTCGGGCCTTCCATCGCGGATTCTCCCTGCCGCGAGGTCCGGCTGATCGTCGAGGCGGATGCCGGCCAGCATCGGATAGCGCGCGCGATCAAGTCCGGGACGCGTGGCTCGTCGAGCGGGGTGACCGCATCCTGCGCTTCTGGAATACGGACGTCATGAACCAGACCGTTGACGTCCTCGCGACGATCCTCCCCTCTCCCCGCTCGCCGGGAGAGGGCGCCGAACCCCTCGCCGGGTTCGGCGTGAGCCCGAAGGGCGACGGTGAGGGGGCGATTCCGAAGGCGTCTCACATGGAATCACCCCCTCACCCTCGGCTGCCGCCTCGCCTCGCCGCCGACGAGGTCGGCAAAGTCCTCTCCCCGCAAGCGGGGAGAGGGGGAGAACACGCATGACCGCCTTTCCGGACATCACCCCCGACATCCGCGCCCGGGCGCCGGCCCTGCGCGGGCGGCTCATCGCCAACCAGCCCCTGTCGGATTTGACCTGGTTCCGGGTCGGTGGCCCCGCCCAGGTGCTGTTCACTCCGGCCGATGCGGAGGATCTCGGCCTCCTGCTCGCGGCCCTCGACCCCACGGTTCCGGTGACGGTGATCGGCCTCGGCTCGAACCTCATCGTGCGCGACGGCGGCGTGCCGGGCGTCGTGGTGCGCCTCGGCGGACGGGCCTTCGGCACGGTGGAGATCGACGGCGAGACCCTGCGCGTCGGCACGGCGGTGCCGGACATGCGCCTCGCCAAGGCGGCGGCCGAGGCCGGGCTCGATGGGCTCGCGTTCTTCCGCGGCATTCCCGGTTCGGTCGGCGGCGCGCTGCGGATGAATGCCGGCGCCCATGGCGGCGAGACCACCGACGTGCTGGTGGAGGCCCACGGCGTCGACCGCGGGGGCCGGGCGCGTCGCTTCAGCCACGCGGAGATGGGCTTCACCTACCGGCACAGCGGCGTTCCCGACGACGTGATCTTCACGCATGCGGTGTTCCGCGGGCGGTCCGGCGAGCGCGCGGCCATCGAGGCCGAGATGGAGCGGGTGACGGCGGCGCGCGAGGCGGCCCAGCCGATCCGCGAGCGCACCGGCGGCTCCACCTTCAAGAACCCGCCCGGGGCCAAGGCCTGGCAACTCGTCGACGCGGCCGGCTGCCGCGGCCTGAGGATCGGCGGCGCGCAGGTCTCCGAGATGCACTGCAACTTCCTGATCAACCGCGACAACGCCACCGCGGCCGACATCGAGGGGCTCGGCGAGACGGTGCGGCGGCGCGTGCACGAGACCTCCGGCATCGAGCTCCACTGGGAGATCAAGCGCATCGGACTGTCGACACAGGCGCAGTAAGGCGGTAAGGCGTAAGTATTTTAGCGGGAGGGTGCCGATGACCGGACGGGACGTCCTGACAATCTACTCGAAGGTCTCCGTGAAGAGCCAGACCGTGCTCCCGGCCGAAGTCCGCGAACGCCTCGATATCCGCCCGGGTGATCGCCTTCGCTACGTGATCGCGCCGGACGGTATCCGTATCGAGAAGGCGCGGCCCGAGGGCGAAGATCCCTTCGTGACCTTCACGGAATGGGCCGGTGCCGCCGACGAAGAAGCCTATGGCAATCTCTAGGGACCCCGGCGAACGCACATTCCCCGCCGGGACCGTGGTGGTCGTACCGTTTCCCTACTCCGACCGTCTCGCCGAGAAGCGTCGCCCGGCCGTCGTGATCTCGGGACAAGCCGTCGCCGAGGCGGGGTTCGTCTGGATCGCGATGATCACCAGTGCGAACAACCCCGCCCTCGGGGGCGACCTGGCGATCGCCGATCTTGCCGCCGCCGGACTCGATGTGCCTTCAGTCGTCAGACCCATCAAGCTGGCCTGCATCGAACCGGCTCGCATTCTCAGGCGGATCGGAACACTGCCGCCGGTGGCGGCCGGGGCGGTCTTCGATGCGATCCACGACAGGATCGGTCCACGACGGCCGGCGTGACGACGCAACTCGTATCCGGGTCATTCTCAGGAGTTCCCATGTCCAAGCACGTCGCCGTCCTGATGGGCGGGTGGTCCTCCGAGCGGCCGGTCTCGCTGAATTCGGGGCATGCCTGCGCGGACGCCCTCGAAGGGCAGGGCTTCCGCGTCACCCGGGTCGACGTCCAGCCGGACATCGCGACGGTGCTGACCGACCTGCGGCCCGACGTGGCGTTCAACGCGCTGCACGGGCCGGCGGGCGAGGACGGCACGATCCAGGGCCTGCTGGAGCTGCTGCGCATCCCCTACACGCATTCCGGCGTGCTGGCCTCGGCGCTGGCGATGCACAAGGAGCGTGCCAAAGTGGTCATGCGGGCGGCCGGCGTCAGCGTCCCGGAGGGCCGCGTCGTTAACCGTCATGAGGCCGCCAGGTCACACGTGCTGACGGCCCCCTACGTGCTGAAGCCGGTGGCCGAGGGCTCCTCCATGGGGGTCATCATCGTGCGCGACGGACGCTCCCATCCGCCCCAGGAAGTGGGCCGGGAGGATTGGGGCTACGGCGATGAAATCCTTGCGGAAACCTACGTCGCCGGACGCGAGCTGACCTGCGCCGTGATGGGCGACAGGGCCCTCGGGGTGATCGAGATCAAGCCGGCTTCGGGGGAGTGGTACGACTTCGACGCGAAGTACGCCGAGGGGGGGTCGATCCACGTCCTCCCGGCAGAAATTAAACCAAATCTTTACCAGCGTGTCCAAGAGTTGTCGTTAACGGCGCATCAAGCACTCGGGTGCCGGGGCATCAGCCGTGCGGACCTTCGCTACGACGACACACCGGGGGGAACCGGTGCCCTCGTCGTGCTGGAGGTCAACACGCAACCCGGCATGACGAAGACGAGCTTGGTCCCGGAGATGGCAGCCCATGCGGGCTATAGTTTCGGTGAGCTCGTTCAATGGATGGTGGAGGACGCAACGTTGGGCCGGTAGGGGCCGAAGGTCCGCCGAGCGGCCACGGCCCGCTCGGCCCGGCCGCCGGCACGATCGCCTCCGTCCGCGCGGCGCTCAGCGCCCGCCTGCGCCGCTTCACGCCCCCCGGCCGCCGCTCCCGCCTCGCCCTTCCGATCGAGCGCCGCATCCCGCGCCACCTCGGCACGGCCGCCTTCTCGGTCTCCTTCGCGGCCCTGGCGCTCGCCGGCTTCGCCGGCAGCGGCGCCTACGACCGTTTCGTGGCCGAGCACGGCCGCCCCCTCGACATCATGGCGCGCCTCGCCGGCTTCGGCGTCGAGCGCGTCACCATCTCGGGCATCGCCCGGCTCTACGAGCGCGAGGTGCTCCAGGCCGCCGGCATCGACGGCCACTCCTCGGTGGTCTTCCTCGACGTGGCCGAGGCCCGCGAGCGCCTGCTGGCGGTGCCGCTGATCGCCAGCGCCTCCGTGCGCAAGGTCTACCCGAACGAGATCGTCATCACCCAGGTCGAGCGCGAGCCCGCCGCCCTGTGGCAGCGCAACGGCGAGATCGCCGTGATCGCCGCCGACGGCACGGTGATCGACCAAATGCGGGACGACCGCTACGCCGCGCTGCCCCTCGTGGTCGGCGACGACGCCAACCTCAAGCTGAAGGACTATCTCGCCCTGATCGAGGCGGCCGGCACCCTGGCCGAGCGCGTCAAGGCCGGCACCTACGTCTCCGGCCGGCGCTGGACCCTCAAGCTCGACGGCGTCGACATCCGCCTGCCCGAGACGGGCGCCACCGAGGCCCTGGCCCGGCTGGTCAAGCTCGAGCGCGACAACCGGATCCTCGAGAAGGACATCATCGCGGTGGACCTGCGCATGCCCGACCGGGTGGTGGTGCGGCTCACCGAGGAGGCGGCCGCGGCCCGCGCCGAATCCCAGAAGAAGACGAAGCCCAAGGGGACCAGCACATGAGCCGCGCGATCCGTTCGGCGCATCCCGCGTCCCGTCCCCGCCACACCCGTTCCGCCTGGTAGCCCGATGCACGACCCGCACGGCCTCACCCCACGCCTGAAGCCTCTCTCCGCCCGGCGCAGCACCACCCTCTCGGTGCTCGACATCGGAACGAGCAAGATCGTCTGCCTCATCGCCGAGCTCCAGCCGGCCGAGGCCCTCACCACCCTGCGCGGGCGCACCCACTTCGCCCGCGTCATCGGCATCGGCCACCAGCGTTCGCAGGGGCTCAAGGGCGGCGTCATCGTCGACCTCGAGGCCGCCGAGGGCGCGATCCGCCAGGCGGTCCACGCCGCCGAGCGGATGGCGAAGGTCGAGGTGCAGTCGGTCATCGTCAACATGTCCGGCGGCCGCATCGGCTCGCAGCACTTCGAGGCCCGTGTCGGCACCCGCACCGGCACCGTCACGGGCTCCGACGTCGAGCGCGTGCTGGAGACCGCTTCGGCCCACGGCGTCAGCCCCGGGCGGGCCGTGCTCCACGCCCTGCCCACCGGCTATGCCATCGACGGGCAGGGCACGGTCATCGATCCCTCCGGCATGATGGGCGACGCCCTCGGGGTCGACCTGCACGTGGTCACCGGCGAGGCGGCCGCCGCCCGCAACCTCATGCTCGCCGTCGAGCATTGCCACCTCGGCGTCGAGGCGGTGATCGCCACTCCCTACGCCGCCGGCCTCTCGGCCCTGGTGGACGACGAGGCCGAGATGGGCGTCGCCGTGGTCGACATGGGCGGCGGCACCACCAGCGTCGGCGTGTTCTCCGGCGGCCACCTCGTCCATGTGGATGCGGTGGCGGTCGGCGGCCACCACGTCACCATGGACATCGCGCGCGGCCTCTCCACCCGGGTCGCGGCGGCCGAGCGCCTGAAGACCCTCTACGGCTCGGCCATCGCCACCGCCTCCGACGAGCGCGACATGATCGCGGTCCACGGCGTCGGCGAGGACGAGGGCGACGCCCCCAACCACGTGCCGCGCTCGCAGCTCGTGCGGATCATCCGCCCGCGCGTCGAGGAGGTGGTGGAACTGGTGCGCGACCGCCTGCGCGCCGCCGGCTTCTCGGCCCAGGCCGGAAGACGGGTGGTGCTGACGGGGGGCGCGAGCCAGCTCGTCGGCCTGCCGGAAGTCGCCCGCCGGGTGATGGAGGGCCAGGTCCGCATCGGCCGGCCGCTGGGCATCCGCGGCCTGCCGGAGGCCGCCAAGGGTCCCGCCTTCTCGGCGGCGGTGGGGCTCCTGGTCTACCCGCAGGTGGCGCATGCGGAGCATTTCGAGCCGCGGGGCCACGGGGCCTTCGCCGGCACGGGAACGGACGGCTACCTCTCGCGCGTCGGACGCTGGATCCGCGAGAGCTTCTGAGACGACCGCCGGCACGCCCGGAACCCCGCGGGGTGGGCGTGGACGGCCAGACCCAATCGGCGCTCCTGACTCAGGCAGGCGTCAAACGAAACGTGAAAGGCACGAGAGGCTCGACACCATGGCCATCAGTCTGCAGGCGCCGGATATCCGGGAACTCAAGCCCCGCATCACCGTCTTCGGTGTCGGCGGAGCCGGCGGCAACGCCGTCAACAACATGATCGAATCCGGCCTGCTGGGCTGCGAATTCGTGGTCGCCAACACCGACGCTCAAGCGCTGACCTCCTCGAAGGCCGAGCGCGTGATCCAGATGGGCCTCGGCGTGACGCAGGGGCTCGGCGCCGGATCGCACCCCGAGGTCGGCTCGGCTGCGGCCGACGAGGTCATCGACGAGATCCGTGACCAGCTCTCGGGCGCCCACATGTGCTTCATCACCGCCGGCATGGGCGGCGGCACAGGCACCGGCGCGGCCCCCGTCATCGCCCGCGCCGCCCGCGACATGGGCATCCTCACCGTCGGCGTCGTCACGAAGCCCTTCCAGTTCGAGGGCGTGCGCCGGATGCGCACGGCCGAGGCCGGCATCCAGGAGCTCCAGGCGGCCGTCGACACGCTGATCGTGATCCCGAACCAGAACCTGTTCCGGGTCGCCAACGAGAAGACCACCTTCGCCGACGCCTTCGCGATGGCCGATCAGGTGCTCTACTCGGGCGTCGCCTGCATCACCGACCTGATGGTCAAGGAAGGCCTGATCAACCTCGACTTCGCCGACGTCCGCGCGATCATGCGCGGCATGGGCAAGGCCATGATGGGCACCGGCGAGGCTTCGGGCGAGAACCGCGCCAACCGCGCGGCGGAAGCCGCCATCGCCAACCCGCTCCTCGACGACGTCTCGATGAAGGGCGCCCGCGGCCTGCTGATCTCGATCACCGGCGGCAACGACCTCACCCTCTACGAGCTCGACGAGGCCGCCACCCGCATCCGCGAGGAGGTCGACTCGGACGCCAACATCATCCTGGGCGCCACCTTCGACGAGAGCCTCGACGGCATCATCCGGGTCTCGGTCGTCGCCACCGGCATCGAGCCGGCGCTGATCTCCGCCAACTCCCAGAACAACCCCGACATCGTGCAGACCGAGCAGCGCATCGCCGAGGTCGCCGAGCGTCTGCGCGCGGAAGCGAGGGCGCGGGCCGCACAGCCCGCGTCGACCTTTCGCCCCGTCGGACAGGACGGAGCCGTAGCGGCCCCGGCCGCGCAGTCCGCCCCGGCGTCGCTGCAGGTCGCCCCGCTCCAGGCTGCTCCGCTCTATGCCGCTCCGGTCCAGGCGCCGGCGCAGCAGACCCTGCGCGCCCCCGAGCCGGTGGCCCTCGCCCTCGAGCCGATGCGGGTCGAGCTGCCGCAGGCGCCAGTGATGCGCGACGAGGTGATGCTGACCCAGACCCAGCCGCGCGCCGCCATGTCCTACGAGCCCGCGCCGATGCCGGCCCCCGAGCCCGCGCCCCAGCACGCCGCCGGCCCGTTCGTGCCGCCCCGGCCGGCCGTGGCCGTGGCCCGCGCCCCCCGCATGCCGCAGATCCAGGACCTGCCGCTTCCCGCCCAGGCCCAGCTCCGGGCCCGCGAGGAGCAGCCGGTCGAGCCGGCCGCCGACTCCAAGCGCATGACGCTCCTGCGCCGCCTGGCGACCGTGGGCTTCGGTGGACGCCGCGAGGACGTGGAGGCCGCTCCGCTGCCGCAGATGCGGGCTCCCGCCGCTCCGGCTCCCCACGTCGCGCCGCCGGTTGACTACGCCAAGCGCGCGCCCGTGCAGGCGCCGCCGGCCTACCGTCCGGCCCAGGGCAACCTCGATCCACAGGGTCGTGTCGCGCCCCAGGCCCGCATGATGGACGACGACCAGCTCGAGATCCCGGCCTTCCTGCGCCGCCAGGCGAACTGAAGCCGAGGTCCGGCGGACCTTTCGACCCCACGGCTGAGACATTTCAGCCACAGGCCCGGAGCCTCACGGCTCCGGGCTATGCCTATTGTTAAAGCGTTGTTCCAAAACGAGATTCGGATTCGCTAGTGGAAACCGCGGCTGTAACACAGCGTAAGAATCCGTGATTTGGCCTGCCTTTGAGGCGCGGCTATACGAATTTTGGAACGACAAGGCGCGGTGGTTTCGACCATCAGACGCCGGCAGGGGCTTCAAGCAGCGGACGGATCGCAAGGGGCTGAAGGCCCATCCCGACGGGATGGGCGCGCCCGATCACGGCCGAGGGCTATGGAATGCGAACGAACCAACAGACGACACTCAAAGCCCCCGCGACCCTGAGCGGCATCGGCGTCCATTCCGGAAACCCGGTCGCGATCACGCTGCATCCGGCGCCCGCCAATCACGGCATCGCCTTCCTCCGCACCGGAATGCCCACCGGCAACGACCGGCTCATCAAGGCCCACCACGCCTGCGTCTCCGCCACCGAGCTCTGCACCGTCATCGGTGACGTCGAGAGCGGCGCGGTCGCCACCATCGAGCACCTGATGTCGGCGCTCTACGGTCTCGGGATCGACAACGTCCTCGTCGAGATCGACGGCCCCGAGATGCCGATCCTCGACGGCAGCGCCCTTCCCTACGTCCAGGCCATCGACGCCGTCGGCACCGCGGCCTGCGGAGCTGCCAAGCGCTGGATCAAGGTTCTCCGCTCCGTCCGCATCGAGGTCGGCCGGGCCTTCGCCGAGCTTCGCCCCATCGACCGGGGCTTCCGCCTCGACGTCGAGATCGATTTCGAGAATCCGGTGATCGGCCGCAGCCGCAAGGCGATGGACCTCACCCCCTCCGCCTACCGCCGCGAGATCGCCGGCGCCCGCACCTTCGGCATGATGCGCGACGTGGAACGCTACTGGAAGGCGGGCTTCGCCCTCGGCGCCTCCCTCGAGAACACCGTCGCGGTCGGCGAGACCGCCGTCGTGAACCCCGAGGGCCTGCGCTACGCCGACGAGTTCGTCCGCCACAAGTTCCTGGACGCCGTGGGCGACCTCGCCCTCGCCGGACTTCCGCTCCAGGGCGGCTACCGCTCCTATTGCGGCGGCCACCGCATGAATGTCGGCGTCCTGACCGCCCTGTTCTCCGATCGCGCCAACTACGCCATCGTCGAGGGTCCCGGCGTCCGCCGCGAGACCAGCCTGACCGAGTTCGGTGCCAGCCTCGGCATCGCCGCCTTCGTCGGCGATCTGTAGCGCCGCCGACACAGCCTTCGTTTCTGTGAAGGGCATGGCCCGCCCGCCGCTTTCGCGCCCAAATCGCCCTCCACGGTGAATCGAGCGTGAAACGGGACGTCCGTCCGGTGTGCAGCGCACCCGGATCGTGGCATGAGGCCGTCAGCCACGCGACCGACCTTTGTGATGGCTTGACGACGCGCGTCCGAGAACGGGCCCGTCTGTTGGGGGAAGACCGGAATGCGCCTTACTCATCCCAACCGCGGTGCGATGGCGGCCGTGCTGGTGTCCGTCATCGGCCTCGGCCTCGGCGGGTGCGACGCCCTCGACTCGATCAATCCCTTCGCCGAAAAGTACAAGCCCGAGGTCATCCCGGACGTTCCCGCCGACAAGCTCTACAGCGAGGGCTTGGCGCGGATGGAGGACAAGGACTACGAGGGCGCCTCGAAGAAGTTCGGCGAACTCGACAAGGCCTACAGCTATTCCGACTGGTCGCGCAAAGCGCTGCTGATGACGGCCTACGCGAATTACGAGGGCGCGAAGTACGACGACGCCATCAACGCCTCGAAGCGCTACCTGCAGCGCCATCCGGCGAGCAAGGACGCGGCCTACGCCCAGTACCTGATGGCGATGTCGCACTATAAGCAGATCCCCGACGTGACCCGCGACCAGGATCGCTCCGAGAAGGCGCTCGCCGGCCTGCAGGAGCTCGTCCAGAAGTATCCGACGTCCGAATACGCGGCGGACGCGAAGGCCAAGATCCAGATCACCCGCGATCAGCTCGCCGGCAAGGAGATGGAGGTCGGGCGCTTCTACCTCGAGCGCCGCAACTTCCCGGCCGCGATCAACCGGTTCCGCGACGTGGTCAGCAAGTACCAGACGACCCGGCACGCCGAGGAGGCGCTGGAGCGCCTGACCGAGGCCTACATGGCCCTCGGCCTGACCCAGGAGGCGCAGACCGCCGCCGCCGTGCTCGGCCACAACTTCCCCGACAGCCCCTGGTACAAGGATGCGCACGCGCTCCTGCAGAACGGCGGGCTGGAGCCGCGCGAGGAGAAGACTTCCTGGCTCAGCAAGGTCTATCGCGGCGTCATCGGTCGCACCGCCGAAGCGCAGTAGGCCTCGCTCCCGGTCCCTTCGTCGAGTGCCGCTTTGCCGCTCCCCGTCGGGGGCGGCATCTTTTTGCGTGAAGCCGGCGGCACTTCGCCGTAGACACGGCGCCAGCGTTCACAACGGGACCTCAGACGCGGCATGCTGAGCCAGCTCGCGATCCGCGACATCGTTCTCATCGACAAGCTCGTCCTGAACTTTCGCGAGGGACTCAGCGTCCTCACGGGCGAGACGGGTGCGGGCAAGTCGATCCTGCTCGACGCCTTCGCCCTGGCGCTCGGCGGCCGCGGCGACGGTCGCCTCGTGCGCCATGGGGAAGGGCAGGGCGCCGTCACCGCCGTGTTCGACGTGCCCCTCGAACACCCGGCCCGCACCCTCGCGGCACAGGCCGAGATCGATACCGAGGGCGATCTCATCCTGCGTCGCGTGCAGATGGCGGATGGCCGCACCCGCGCCTTCGTCAACGACCAGGCCGTCGGCGTCCAGGTGCTGCGGGCCATCGGCGCGGCCCTCGTGGAGATCCACGGCCAGCACGACGACCGGGCGCTCGCCGATCCCACCACCCACCGGGCCATCCTCGACGCCTTCGGCGGGCTGCAGGGCCCGCTGACCCAGGTCGGCGAGGCGGCCAAGCGCGTGAAGGGCGCGCGCGCCGTCCTGTCCGAGCACCGCGCCCGGGTCGAGGCCGCAGCCAAGGAATCGGACTTCCTGCGCCACGCCGTGGCGGAACTGGAGACCCTCGCCCCGGAGCCGGGCGAGGAGACCACGCTGGCCGAGCGCCGCACGGTGATGCAGCAGAGCGAGAAGGTCGCGCGCGAGTTGAACGAGGCGATCGAGGCCTCGGGCGGCCCCATCGTCTCGCACCTCTCCTCCGCCCTGCGAAAGCTGGAGCGGCGGGCGGCGCAGCTGCCGGCCCTGGTCGAGCCCTGCGTCGCCGCCCTCGACACGGCCCTGACGGCCCTCGACGAGGCCCATACCATCCTCGACGTGGCCCTGCGCGAGGCCGAGTTCGATCCGCGCGAGCTCGAGCGGGTGGAGGAGCGCCTGTTCGCGCTCCGCGCCGCCTCCCGGAAGTACCAGGTACCGGTCGACGACCTCGCGGCCCTGCGCGAGCGCTACGTCGCGGACGTCGCCGCCATCGATGCCGGCGAGGAGGCGCTCGGCGGACTGGAGGCTACCCTGGCGACCGCCGAGGCCGCCTACGCCAAGGCCGCCGCCAAGCTGACCGAAGGGCGCAAGCGGGCGGCCAAGGCCCTCGACGCGGCGGTGAAGGCCGAGCTGCCGCCGCTCAAGCTGGAGCGCGCCCGCTTCATCACCGAGATCGCCACCGACCCGGATTCCCGCGACGCATCGGGCTACGACCGGGTCGAGTTCTGGGCGCAGACCAACCCGGGTACGCGCCCGGGGCCGATGATGAAGGTCGCCTCCGGCGGCGAGCTCTCGCGCTTCATGCTCGCCCTGAAGGTGGTGCTCGCCGACAAGGGCTCGGCGCCGACCCTGATCTTCGACGAGATCGACACCGGCGTCGGCGGGGCGGTGGCGGACGCCATCGGGGCCCGGCTCGGGCGCCTCGCCACGCAGGTCCAGGTGGTGGCCGTGACCCACGCGCCGCAGGTGGCCGCACGGGCGGAGACCCATTTCCTGATCGCCAAGGACCCGGTCAAGGGCAGCGACCGGGTCGCCACCCGGGTCGCCTCCCTCGAAGCCCCGGCGCGGCGCGAGGAGATCGCCCGCATGCTCGCCGGCGCGACGGTGACCGACGAGGCCCGGGCGGCGGCGGCCCGGCTGCTCCAGGCCGCGGATGCCTGACGGCGGTTCGGCACGCTCGGATTAACGGTTCCTTAACCATGTTCGGTGACACTCGTGAAATGGCGAGTGCGCTCCGTTTCAGCGCCGGCGTTGGATCGCTCGAACGAGGGACTGAGACGTTGGACCAGAGAGTTTGCGACGGCGAGATGCGGGAGGACACTGCGCATGCGTGTCAGCCCAACCTGCCCGACGACACGCGGTATCGTCTCGGGACAGCCCTGCGTTCGATCTACGAAGAGACCTGCGACACCCTTCCGATTCCCGACAGCCAGATCGAACTCCTGCTGCGCCTGCGGCACAAGGAGCGCGACCTGCGGCGGCTCGACTGAGACTGCCGGCCGGACCTCGTCACCAGCGCCGCGCGTTCGGCTGACGCTTGTACTCGGCGGCGCGGATCTGGGTGAGGACCCGATCCAGGGTGAGAAGCAGCGTTTTCTCGTCGTCCGCGGCCCGATCGACCGCTTCCTGCCCGGGGCCGAACTGCCGGCGCAACTGCACCAGCGACAATTGGCGTTCCAGGTCCTCGCGCTGCGCATGCAGATCGAGGAACGCAGCCTCGTCGGCGTCGATTGCGCTCGTTGGCTCGGTCACGGCTCGTCACCTTCTTGCGCCGGCCTGGAACCGGCGACGGTGATCAACGCGCGAAGTCTCGAAACCGTGCCGCGCCGAGGCGTGCCGGATCAGCGAAAGCCGCCGACGCGCCGGTCCCGCTTGCGCTCGGCCGCCGGCTGGTAGGCGATCTGCGCGTGGGTGGTGCAGTAGGGCAGGCCGGTGATCGAGCGGTCGCCGCAATAGTGGAAGTCGGGCGAGGTCGGATCGCCGATGGGCCAGCGGCACATCGATTCCCGCAGGTCCATGATCGTCACGCGGCGCGAGATCGTCAGCGATACGGGCGCCACCACGGCGGGTGCGGCGGCAGGGGCCTCGAAGGCGACCGGCGCATTCTCGGGTTCGGGTTCGGCGACCGCCAGAACCGGCGCCACGATCTCCAGCTCGGCCTCGCGCACGGTCTTGCGCGGCGACACGCCGGGCGTCTCTGCGGACTTCACCCGACCGGACAGGCCGAGCCGGTGAACCTTGCCGATGACCGCGTTGCGGGTGACGCCGCCGAGCTGCGTCGCGATCTGGCTGGCGCTCAGGCCGTCTTCCCACAGCCGGCGCAGGAGATCGACCCGCTCATCCGACCAACTCGGGACCGTTTCCGCCATAGCCCCCTCCGAAATCGCCCGCTTCCGCCCGTTCGGCTCGCGTGACGCCCCTGCACCCGGCCTGTGGCGCGGACATCGAGGCCGTCATCGATGATGGGCAGCGGCCCCCCGGCCGTCGATGAGCGAACCGTACAGGAGGCCGAGACGCCGAGGCAAGTGCGGCCGGAACGGTGGCCCGGTGAGCCGGTCACCTGTCCACCGGCAAAGGCCGGGCGGACCCGCGCGGGCCGGCCTCGCCCGCTCCGCCGGGATGGGCTAGAGCGGCGGCTCCGCCCGTCCGCCTACCCATCCTGTGAGTGTCCATGACCGCCCTGCCGCCCATCGCCGTCTTCGATCTCGACGGAACCCTGGCCGAGACCGCCGGCGACCTCATCGGCACCCTCAACGTGATCCTGCGTCGCGAAGGCCTCCGGACGCTGCCCCTCGAACAGGCTCGGGACATGATCGGAGCTGGAGCCAGGGCCCTGATCCAGCGCGGCTTCGCCACCGCCGGGGAGCCGCTGTCGACCGAACGCCTGGAGGTCCTGTTCTCGGACTTCATCGCCCATTACGGCGACCATCTCTGCGAGCAGTCGCACCTGTTCCCGGGCGTCGCCGAGGCCCTGGACGCCCTCCGGGCCCGCGGCTTCCTCCTCGCCGTCTGCACCAACAAGTACGAAGGCCAGGCCGTGCGCCTGCTCGGCCTGCTCGGGATCGCCGATCGCTTCACGACGATCTGCGGCCGCGAGACCTTCCCCTACTTCAAGCCCGACCCGCGCCACATCACCCTGACGATCGCGCGCGCCGGCGGCGATCCTGGCCGTGCCGTGATGGTGGGCGATTCCCGCGCCGACATCGATGCCGCCAAGGCCGCCGGCATCCCCGTGGTGGCCGTCCCCTTCGGCTACACCGACCTGCCGGTGACCGAACTCGGTCCGGATCGGGTCATCGCCCATTTCGACGAGCTCGGCGCCGCCGTGGAGGCTCTGGTTCCCACCGCCTGACGGGCGACGGGCCTCGCCATGAAAAAGGGCCGCCCCTTGGGGCGGCCCTTTCCCGTTTCCGGCGGGCGTGTGTCTGGCGGGGTTGGCGCCGATCAGTTGATGCGGTCGGCGAGGTTGGCCGAGTGGGCGTGCTCGCCGGCGATGTAGGGCAGCGCCTGATTGGCGAACGCGCGGCCCTGCGCGTCGTCGCCGTTGCGGGCGTACGAGGCGTAGAGGCCGAGGGTGCGGGCGTCCGAGTTGGCCTGCTGGTCGACATAGGTGCGGTCGAAGTCGCGGCCCGAGCGGGCGGACTTCAGGCGGTCGATGCGGCCCTGGCCCTCGGCGCCGATGGCGACGCGGCGGCCCGGCTCGGCGGGGCTGTTGTCCACGAGGCCGACGCCGCCGAGGACGCCGCCGACCACGCGCTGGGCGATGGTGGCCGAGATCGTCACCGGGGCGAGCACGACGCCGACCGGGTTGTCGAGGCGGGTCTCGAAGGGCTGGGTGTCGGAGACGACGGTGCCGCCGGCGGTCAGCGAGGTGCCCTCGGGCAGCAGGGCCTGGGTGGTCGCCTTACGCTCGACGAGGACGTTGTGGGCGTACTGGCGGACGCGCGGGTTGCGGGAGCGCTCCAGGGCGATGCGGCTCGACTCGATGCTCACGGCATCCGAGCGCAGGGCGGCGGCGCGGAAGTCGGAGGTGTCGCTCACGGCCGGCTGGCTGCCGTCGAACTGCGGCGCGACGCGGAAGGACAGGGGCTCCTGGGCCAGGGCCGGGGTGGCGAGGGCGGCGACCGACAGGCCGAGGGCGGCAAGGAGGGACTTGTTCATGGCGAGATCTCTTTCCGGGGCGCCTGAGCGGCGCCGTCCTCGAGGTTCGTTTGCGGTGCGGCAACACGCGGCCCGACAGGGCGTTCCACCCTGCGTCGCATTGGAGCCTTGCGTTTCGGGGGGTGTCAGTCCGCGCGACCGGCTCCAGGGTCGGTCCGCGGTTCGCGCCGAGGCCTTTCCCAAAATCGGGTGTTGCATCCGCCCGCGCGCCTTGTTTCGAGACCCCAAACTCGAGAACCCCAGGAGGCTCCATGATCGAACCCCAGCCGCTCTTCGACGATCTCACGCGCTTCCACCTCGCGCGCGAGATCGAGCGCTGGGGCTGGTCGATCGGAGCTCATACCTACGGCGCCCCGCGCGTGCTGGAGGCTGGCCTCGCCGGCCTGACCATCGGGCGCTTCTGCTCCATCGGGCCGAGCGTCACGATCGCGCTGGGCAACCACCGCACCGATCTCGTGACCACCTATCCGTTCCGGGCCATCGCCGGCCTCGTGGGCGGCGGGCCATGGGCGCCGGCCCTCGAGGCGGAGCCGGACCACGACAGCCGCGGCGACGTGGTGATCGGCGACGAGGTCTGGCTCGGGGCGAACTCCACCATCCTGTCGGGCGTCACCGTCGGCACGGGCGCAGTCGTCGGGGCGGGCGCGGTGGTGCGGCGCGACGTGCCGCCCTACGCGATCGTGACCGGCAACCCGGCCGCGGTGGTCCGCCACCGCTTCGACGAACCGACCGTCGCGCGGCTGCTGCGCACGAACTGGTGGGCCTGGCCCGACGCGCGGATCGCCGCCTACCTGCCCCTGATTCTCGGCACCGACATCGCCGCCTTCCTCGACCGCGCCGAGGCGGAGGCGGCGCTCAATGCGCCTCCTCCCAGTTCAGGGCGGCGCGGGCCTCGACCACCAGCGGCACCTTCAGGGTCAGGGCGGGGGCGGGGGCGTCGACCATGATGCGGGTGATCACCGGCAGGGCCTTCGCCACCTCGTCCTCGGGGGCCTCGAACACGAGCTCGTCGTGCACCTGCAGGAGCATGCGCACGTTGAGGCGCTCGGCCCGCAGCGCTTCTTCCATGCGGATCATCGCCCGGCGGATGATGTCGGCGGCCGAGCCCTGGATCGGGGCGTTGATGGCCTGACGCTCGACGCTCGCGCGCTCGTTTGGGTTGTTCGAGCGGATCTGCGGATAGTGGCAGACCCGGCCGAACAGGGTGGTGACGTAGCCGAGGTCCCGGCAGCGGCGCTTGGTGTCGTCGATATAGGCGCGGATGCCGGGGAAGCGCTCGAAATACTGCTTGATGAAGGCGGAGGCCTCCTCGCGGCCGATGCCGAGGCGGTCGGCGAGGCCGAAGGCCGAGATGCCGTAGATGATGCCGAAGTTGATGGTCTTGGCCCGCCGGCGCAGGTCCGGCGTCATCTCGGCGAGCGGCACGCCGAACATCGCGCTGGCGGTCGCCGCGTGGATGTCGATGCCGTCCGCGAAGGCCTGGCGCAGCTGCGGGATGTCGGCGATGTGGGCCAGCAGCCGCAGCTCGATCTGGCTGTAATCGGCCGAGATCAGGCGGTTGCCCTCCGCCGCCACGAAGGCGCGGCGGATGCGGCGGCCCTCTTCCGTGCGGATCGGGATGTTCTGCAGGTTCGGCTCGGAGGACGAGAGGCGGCCGGTGGTGGTGGCGGCCAGCGAGAACGAGGTGTGGACCCGGTCGGTCTCGCGGTCGGCATGCTGCTGCAGCGAATCCGTGTAGGTGGATTTCAGCTTGGCGAGCTGGCGCCACTCGAGGATCTTCTTCGGCAGCGGGTGCCCGGCCTGGGCCAGCTCCTCCAGCAGGGTCGCGGGCGTCGCCCACTGGCCCGAGGGCGTCTTCTTGGCACCGGGCAGACCCATCTTGCCGAACAGGATGTCGCCGATCTGCTTCGGGGAGGAGACCTGGAAGGTCTCGCCCGCATCCTCCTGGATCTCTTCCTCCAGGCGCACCAGGATCTGCGAGAAGTCGCCCGAGAGCCGGCTCAGCATGTTGCGGTCGACGCGGATGCCTGCGGCCTCCATGCGTGCGACGACCGGGATCAGCGGGCGCTCCAGGGTCTCGTAGACCGCGACGCGATGCTCGGCCACGAGGCGCGGCTTCATCATCCGCCACAGGCGCAGGGTGACGTCGGCATCCTCGGCCGCGTAGGCGGTGGCCTTGTCCAGCGCCACGCGGTCGAAGGTGATCTTGGCACGACCCGTGCCGGCCACGTCCGAGAAGGTGATGGGCTGGTGGCCGAGATGGCGGCGGGCGAGCTCGTCCATGCCGTGTCCGCCCTTGCCGGCATCGAGCACGTAGGAGATCAGCATGGTGTCGTCGAAGGGCGCCACGCGGATGCCGGACCGAGACAGCACGGCGAGGTCGTATTTCAGGTTCTGCCCGACCTTGAGCACCCCCGGATTTTCCAGGAGGGGCTTCAGGCGCTCGAGGACCGCCTTCGTGTCGATCTGGCCGGCTGCCGGCTGGAACGCATCCGTCGCCGCCTTGGCATCGCCGAACAGGTCGCCGTCGGCGCCTTTCACGGGCTCGACGTGCCTGAGGGGGATGTAGGCCGCCCGGCCCGGCGCCACGCAGAGGGAGACGCCGACGAGGTTGGCGGTGTTGGCATCGAGCGAATCCGTCTCGGTGTCGACCGCGATCACGCCGGCCTCCTCGGCCTCGGCGATCCAGGCGTCGAGCTGCTCCACCGACCCGATCGTCTCGTAGGCGGCCGTGTCGAAGGGCTTGACCGATTCCGCCGCCCGCGCCGCCACGAGGCCGGCGGGCGTCGGCTCGGAGGGGCCGCGGGGCTTGGGCGCGCCGTCGGGCAGGCCGAGGTCGGCGAAGGGGTCGACCTCTCCGCTCGGGGCGCCGGACGCGGTCTCGGGATCGATGGGCACGGGATCCCCATGCGCGTCTGGGAAGAACGGCGCGTCGGGCTCAGGGGCCCGGTTCGGCAACAGCGCCGGGTCGGGCTGCACCGCCTCCGGGTCGACGTGGAGCATCTGGGCGATGCGCCGGGTCAGCGTGTTGAACTCCATGGCTTTCAGGAAGCCGACGAGCTTCTGGGGGTCGGGCTTGGGCAGGCGCAGGTCGTCCAGGGGGATCGGAACCGGCACGTTCTCCTCCAGCGCCACGAGCCTTCGCGAGAGCCGGGCCTGGTCGATGCTGGCGAGCAGGGTCTCGCGGCGCTTGGGCTGCTTGATCTCGGCGGCCCGCTCCAGCAGCGCGTCGAGGCTGCCGTATTCCTTGATCAGGGCCGCGGCGGTCTTCAGGCCGATGCCGGGCACGCCCGGCACGTTGTCCGAGGTGTCGCCGATGAGCGCCAGGGCGTCGCCGATCTGCTCAGGGGTCAGGCCTTCCCACTTCGCGATGATCGCCTCGCGGTCGAGGTTGCGCTCCGGCCGGTAGCCGGGCTTGCCCTTGGCGCCGGATTCGAAGTCGTAGAACCGCACGAGCGGCCCGACGAGCTGCATCAGGTCCTTGTCGGAGGAGACGATGATGACGCCCGCCCCCCGCGCCTCGGCCTGGCGCGAATAGGTGGCGATGAGGTCGTCGGCCTCGTAGCGGATCAATTCGATCGGCTGCAGGCCGAACGCCCGCACGGCGTCGCGCATCAGCGGCATCTGCCGCTTGAGGTCGTCCGGCGCGTCCGGCCGGTGGCCCTTGTAGTCGGGGAAGAGTTCCTTGCGGAATGAGCCTTCCGACTTGTCGAACACGATGGCCAGATGGGTGGGCATCACGCCGGCCGCGCCCTCCTGCACGAACTGGGCGATCTTGGCGCAGAACAGCCGCACCGCCCCGGTGGGCAGGCCGTCCGAGGGCCGGGTGTTGTACTTCTGGTCCTGGTTGATCGACTGGAAGTAGGCCCGGAAGATGAAAGACGAGCCGTCGACCAGGATGATCTGATCGCCGGGGCCGACGGGCTTCTGCTCGGAGGTCGTCTCGGCGGTCATGCGGGGGTCACGGATCCTTGGGAAAGGGGCTTCTGTCTAAAGCGGCCCTCTGAGAAGCGCTACGCCTGTTCAAGGGCGTGAGCAGTCTCTCCCGAGCCCTTCAGGTCGCAGCCCCCACCGTATCCGCCATCCGCGCATCCCGGGTGCCCAGCGGCTGCTCCGGGCCGCGCGTCGTGTCGGCCTCGGTCTGGTGCTCCATCTCGGCGTTGATCTCGGCGCCGATGAGCACGATCGTGGTCGAGATCCAGATCCAGGTCATGAAGCCGATCACGGCGCCGAGGGAGCCGTAGGTCTCGTTGTACTTGCCGAAATTGGAGACGTACCAGGAGAAGCCCAGCGAGGTGGCGAGCCAGGCCACGGCCGCGATCGCGCTGCCCCAGGTCACCCAGCGCCAGCGCGGCGCGTCGCGGCTCGGGCCGTAGCGGTAGAGCAGCGCCAGGCCGCCGAGGACGGCCAGGAGCAGCACGGGCCAGCGCAGCAGGGCGATGTACCAGGCCTCCGCGCTCAGGCCCACGATGGCGATGGCCGCCGGCACCACCACGATGCCGACCAGCGCCAGGATGATGAACAGGAGCGCGCCGGCCGTGAAGGCGAGGGAGCGCAGGTTGAGCCAGAGGAAGCTGCGCGTCTCGCGCTCCTCGTAGACGATGTTGAGGGCGGAGAAGACCGCCTTCATGCCGCCGTTGGCGCTCCAGAGCGAAAGGACGATGCCGGTGAAGAAGGTCAGGCCCAGGGTGGTGTCGCCCTTGGCGGCGATGCGCTTGACCTGCTCGCCGATGATCTCGAGGGCGCCGGAGGGAATGACCCCCTGCAGGCTCTGCAGGTGCTCGTTGATGGTGGCCACATCCGCCACGAGCCCGTAGCACGAGACCAGGGCCGCGACGGCCGGGAAGATCGCCAGGAGCACGTAGAACGTCACCCCGGCGGCGACCGAGACGATGTTGTTCTCCGAGACGTCGTGGAACACCCGCAGGCCGATGTCCTTCCAGCCCTTGGCCGGGATCTCGGACGGCGTGCGCGCCTTGCGGCCGCGCTCGGGCTCGCTGTCGGCCACCCGGCGGGCCTCGGAGCCGGCATGGGACGGGGAGGGCCGGCGGGTCGGATCCTTCGGCATCGCCCGGGTCGGCGACGATCCGCCCGTCCGACGCGGGAGCGCGACGAAGCCGAGGAGCGCGGTGGCGAGGGCGACGGTCCAGAGGGTGGAGTTCCTGGTCTCGACGGAGTCGGGTGCGGTCGAACGCTCGTTTCGTGATGTCATCGATCGTCCGTTCCGCCGCAGCAATCGTAATCGCAAAGTGACGCCGGCTTTGCTCAAGCAACAAGCGTTGCCTCGACAACAGGGCCCGGCGGCGAAGAGTTTCCTGGCCGTTCACGGAAAAGCGAGGGGGCGCCCCGTTTCGGCCCGTCCGAACTTATTCCGCGAAACTCCGGTCCGCGTACCGACGTTGTGCGTCGCGGCACGTGGAGCGATCCGGGACGCGGGATTTCGGGCGCATCGTGGACGTGGGGGCCGATCGCGGCTTGCCCCCGCGGGCGTCACGCGTCACGGCCCTGAGAGCCCTCACCCTCGACCCGGAGATTTCCGACCCGTGCCGCACGCGACAGAGCTGATCGCCATCATCGCCCTCGGCCTCGTGCTTGCCTTCGTCTGTGGAATGCTGGCGCAGCGCCTGCGCCTGCCGCCCCTCGTCGGCTACCTCCTCGCGGGCGTCCTCGTCGGCCCCTACACGCCGGGCTTCGTCGGCAACGGCCAGCTCGCCGGCCAGCTCGCCGAGATCGGCGTGATCCTGCTGATGTTCGGCGTCGGCCTGCACTTCTCGCTCAAGGACCTGATGGCGGTGCGCACCATCGCGCTGCCGGGCGCCGTCGTGCAGATCGTGGCGGCGACCGCCATGGGCGGCGCCCTGGCGCTGGCCTGGGGCTGGGGCCTCGGGGCCGGCCTGGTCTTCGGCCTCGCCCTGTCGGTGGCGAGCACGGTGGTGCTGCTGCGGGCGCTGGAGGAGCGCCGGCTCCTCGACAGCGACAAGGGCCGCATCGCCGTGGGCTGGCTCATCGTCGAGGACCTCGCGATGGTGCTGGCCCTGGTGCTGCTGCCGGCGCTGGCGCCCTCTCTCGGGGGCGACGGCGCGGGCGCCGCCCACCATGCCGGGGACGGCAATCTCTGGCTCACCCTCGGGCTGACGCTCGCCAAGGTCGGGGTCTTCGCCGCGGTGATGCTGGTGGGCGGGCGCCGCTTCGTGCCCTGGCTCCTCGACCAGGCGGCCCGCACGGGCTCGCGCGAGCTCTTCACCCTGGCGGTGCTGGCGCTGGCCCTCGGCATCGCCTTCGGCTCGGCCGAGCTCTTCGGCGTCTCCTTCGCGCTCGGCGCCTTCTTCGCCGGCATGGTGCTCGCCGAATCCGACCTCAGCCATCAGGCGGCGGCCGATTCCCTGCCCCTGCAGGACGCCTTCGCGGTGCTGTTCTTCGTCTCGGTCGGCATGCTGTTCGACCCCGGCATCCTGATCCGCGAGCCGCTCTCGGTGCTGGCGGTGCTCGGCGTCATCCTCATCGGCAAGTCCCTCGCGGCCGTGGCCATCGTCCTCGCCTTCCGGCACCCCCTCGGCACCGCCCTCACCATCGCGGCGAGCCTCGCCCAGATCGGCGAGTTCTCGTTCATCCTCGTCAGTCTCGGCCTGTCCCTGAAACTCCTTCCGGAGGAGGGGCGCGACCTCATCCTCGGCGGCGCCATCCTGTCGATCACCCTGAACCCGCTCTTCTTCGCCCTCACCGACTGGGTCGGGCGCAAGGTCGCCGAGCGCCCCCGCCTCGCCGCCCGCTTCGAGCGCAAGGGCGCCGAGGCGCTGGCGGTCGCCACCGAGAGCCCGCCCCATCGCGGCCACGCGATCATCGTCGGCTACGGCCGGGTCGGCAGCACCATCGGCAAGGCGCTCAAGGCCTGGGACCTGCCCTATCTCGTCCTCGACCGCGACCGCCGCCGGGTGCTGGACCTGCGCCAGGAGGGCGTCGAGGCGGTGTTCGGCGACGCCACCGCCCCGGGCATCCTCCAGGCCGCCGACATCGCCCAGGCCCGGCTGATCGTGGTGGCGACCCCGGAGGCGCATACGGCCCGGCGCATCGTCGAGCTCGCCCGGGAAATCCACCCGGGCATCGACACCCTGGTGCGCACCCACAACGACGGCGAGCGCCGCCACTTCGAGGAGCAGGGGGTCGGCCTCGTGCTGATGGCCGAGCGGGAGCTGGCCTTCGGCATGACCCTCTACGCCCTGCGCAGCCTCGGCCTGAAGGAAGGCGAGGCCCGCATCTTCGTCGACAGCACCCGGGTCGAGAGCCGTTCGGCACCGATCGAGACCGAGATCGATCAGGTCACGCCGGAACTGCGCCCCCACAAGGAGGAGGGAGCGTGACGCGTCAGGCGGCCAGGGAGCGCCCGAGGTCGCGGACGCGGCGGAGATCCGCCACGAAGGCCGCGTAGGCCTCCGCCTTCGCCTCGTCCGGCAGGCGCAGCAGGTAGGACGGGTGCACGGTGATGAAGCCCGCATAGGGTTTCTCGAACTGCGCCGGCCCCCGCGCCCGGGTGATCGGGATCGCCTTGCCGGTCAGCGCCAGCACGGCGGTGGCGCCGAGCGCCACCACGAGCTTCGGGGCCACGAAGTCGAGTTCCCGGTCGAGCCACCAGCGATAGTGGCTGACCTCGCCGGCGGTGGGCTTCTGGTGGATGCGGCGCTTGCCCCGCTCCTCGAACTTGAAGTGCTTGACCGCATTGGTGAGGTAGGCCTCGCCCCGCGCGATCCCGGCCTCTTCCATCGCCCGCGACAGCAGCTGCCCGGCCGGCCCCACGAAGGGGCGTCCCTGGCGGTCCTCCTGGTCGCCCGGCTGCTCGCCCACGAAGGCGATGGCGGCCCCCAATGGTCCCTCGCCGAGGACGGCCTGGGTCGCGCCGGGCACCAGCGGCTCCGAGCGCCGGATGACGGCGTTCAGCGCCTCCAGCGAATCCGGGGCCTGATCGGCCATGGCCGCGACGGCGCGGGCGGGGTTGCGCTTGACGGGCATCTGCGGCTCCCTTTCGATCATGGCGCCCGTGCGCGCCGCCGCCTGCCGGACGAGGCCCGGGATGGCGGCGGTCTCCGGCATGTTGCGCCAGTACTTCTTCGGCATCTCCGCCCGCATCGCCGACAGGTTCGTCCGGGCGGGGTTGAAGGTGCTCTCGTAGTAATCGCGCCAACCCGCCTCGAAGCCGTCGCCGGCCGGTGCGTCCTCGCGTCGCCCCGGCGGGCCGAAGGTCAGGCTGGTGCCGTCCCAATGCACCGACGCCTCCGGGGTCAGGATGGTCCAGATCAGCGGGCGGAAGCGGCCGACGAAGAACGGCGCGGCGGCGGCCAGGATGTGGTGGTCGGGCTCGAACCAGGCGACGAAGCGCTCCGAGTCTTCACCCTCCACCCGGCGGAAACGCAGGAAGGCGTGCATCTTGTGCAGATCGCGGGCGATGCCCTTCCGCATCCGCTCCAGCCGGTGGACCAGGGGATCGCTCGACACTTCCAGCAGCCGGCGCTCGCCGTGCAGGATTCGCCAGATCAGTTCGTAGAGCAGGGCGTAGCGCTCGGGATCGCGATGGGGCACCACCATGCCGACCATGTCGGCGACCCCGCGCGGGAGGCTCAAAGGAGCCTGGGCCACCTCGGCCTCGTGAGGGGTGCCGAACAGTCCCGGCGCCTCGCCGATGGACCAGAGCACCCGCTCCGGCGGGATGCCCCGGCCGGCGAGGCGGCGCGCGGCGGCGCGGAAGCCATCGAGGTCGGCGCCTGGACGGAGGTCGATGGCTTCGAGCGCGCCGCTGCCGAACCCTCCCCCTTTTGCGGCGGAGGGCGGTCGCGCAGCGACCGGGCGAGGGGCAGCGCCTTGTCCGGAGAGGTCGCCCCCTCTCCCGTCCCCTCCGTGGGCACCCTCCCCCGCAGAGGGGGGAGGGTTGGGTGCCGGATCGCCCATCCTAGAACAACGAGAGTTGCTTGGGCGGATCGGCCAGCCGCGCCCGCAGGTCGAGCCGGTCGGTCAGGCCGCCCGCCGGATGGTAGTCCGCCGCGATGAGGAACGGCCGGGCGCGCTTCAGCGCTGAGGTCAGCCGGGCGATGTCGTCGAGGCGCAGGCGCGTGTGCCGGCGCGCCCGGATGATCTTGTCCACCGCCCGCGCGCCGAGGCCCGGCACTCGCAGCAGCATCTCCCGGTCGGCGACGTTCACGTCGACGGGGAAGCGGTGGCGGTGCTTCAAGGCCCAGGCGAGCTTCGGGTCGATGTCGAGGGAGAGCATCCCGTCCTCGGTGGCGTCCGCCACGTCGTCGGGGGTGAAGGCGTAGTATCGCAGCAGCCAGTCGCCCTGGTAGAGCCGGTGCTCGCGCTGGAGCGGGGGGGATTTCAGGGGCAGGATGCTCGAGCCGTCGGGAATCGGACTGAAGGCGGAATAGTAGACCCGCTTCAGGTTGTACGAACCGTAGAGCAGCGCGCTCTTGCGGATCAGGGCCTCATCCGTGGTGGCGTCGGCTCCGACGATCACCTGCGTCGATTGCCCGGCCGGCGAGAACCGGCGCTTCTCGGCCTTGGCCTCGACGATGCGCTCGCCGATCTGTTGGATCGCGTTCTGGATGACGGCGCCGTCCTTTTCGGGCGCGAGGCGCTCCAGGCTCGCCTCGGTGGGCAATTCGACGTTGATCGAGAGCCGGTCGGCGTAGAGGCCCGCCTCCTCGATCAGCCAGGGGCTCGCTTCCGGAATCGACTTCAGGTGGATGTAGCCGCGAAAGCCGTGGTCGCGCCGCAGGGACTTGGCCACCCGCGTCAGCAGTTCCATGGTGTGGTCGGGGGACTTGATGATGCCGGAGGAGAGGAACAACCCCTCGATGTAGTTGCGCTTGTAGAACTCCACCGTCAGCGTCACGACCTCCTCGACGGAGAACTTCGCCCGCTGGACGTTGGAGGAGCGGCGATTGACGCAGTAGGCGCAGTCGAACAGGCAGTAGTTCGTCAGCAGGATCTTCAGGAGCGAGATGCAGCGCCCGTCCGGCGTGTAGGCGTGGCAGATGCCGGCCCCCGTGGTCGAGCCGAGTTCGCCCTTGCCGGCCGAGCGCTTGGGCGCCCCGGAGGACGAGCACGAGGCGTCGTACTTGGCGGCATCGGCGAGGATGCGCAGCTTCTTGGCGAGCGTTTCGTCCATCGAAGAGAGATGCGCCTCGTTCGCGGTTCGTTCAAGTTTTCGCGCACGAATTCGGTCTTTCTCCGCCGCCGCGATGTCGCAGCCGAGATGTCGGAACCAAACGCCGACGTCCGCGGCGGCCCTAAGCCCCGGATCTGAAGGTTTCGGCGTCGGGATCGGCGTCGGGATCCGCCTCGATCACCCGTCGGCCAAGGCCGTAGGGGAAGCCGGCGCGGGCCATGGCGGCGAGATCCCGGTCGCGATGGGCTTCGCGGGTCCCGGGGCGGCGCCAGGGGCCGAGGCGCCGCCGCCTGGCATAGGCCCGCGCCGCTTCCTCCTCGAGGTCGACGCCTTCGTCCGCCGTCTCCCGCTCGTTCTCCATCGCGCTGGCCACCTGCTCGCGCGAAACGCCCTTGGCGGCGAGCTTGGCCGACAGGGCGCGGGCGGAGGCGCCCCGCCGGCGCAGGGCCGCGAGACGCCCGGCCGTGAAGCGGGCGTCGTCCACGAGGCCGGCGCCGACCGCGCGCGCCACCGTGGCCTCGATCGCCTCCGCGAAGGCGCTCGCCTCCTCCCCGCGCAGGCGGCAGCGCTTGTCGACCCGCCGCTTCAGGGTCTGCCGCAGCATTGCCACGGAGGCGCTGTAGCGTTCGAGGTAATGCAGGGCCGCCCGCTCGAGATAGGCGGGGGTGACGGGCGGTGGCGGCTTCGCCTCGGCCCGGCCATCCGGGGCAGCTCCGGCGGGGCGGCGGGACGCAACGTTTCGCGGTGTCATCGGTTCTTCACGATCCGGACGGGTTTCGGGTGTGGCTCTCGTAGAGATGGTGATCACGCTGGACGAAGGCTCGTTCCTGCCATGCCGGCATTTCTCGTGAGACGCGAGTGGCTTCTCGTCTTCCTGGCGCTGGGCTTCGCCCTGGTGGCGGGGATGCTGGTCTACCTGTCGCGCCCGACCACGCTGACCGTGGCGGTGGGGCCCCGGGACGGCGCCGAGGCGACCCTCCTGCAGACCTATGCCCAGGCTCTCGCCCGGGGCCGCGAGGATGTCCGCCTCAAGCTGACTTTCTACGATGACGTGCGCGACAGCGCCGAAGCGCTCCAGCGCAACAAGGCCGATCTCGCCGTGGTCCGGCCCGATGTCCTCCTGCCGGAGAACGGGCTCACCCTGGCGATCCTGCACGACGAGGCCCTGCTGATCGCCGCCCCCGAGGCGGCCGGCATCGAGAACTTCCCCGATCTCGCGCGCAAGCGCCTCGGCGTGGTCGAGCGGCACGCCGCCGACCTGCCGTTCGTGACGAACCTGCTCGCCTTCTACGATTTCGCGGCGCACACGGCGGCCGAGCCGGTGCCCGAGGGCGGCCTCGGCCCGGCCCGGGTCGCCCTGGTGCCGCTCACGCCCCAGGAGGTCACGAGCGCCATCGCGGAGGGCCGGGTCGACGCGGTGGCGGTCATCGCCGCCCCGGCCTCGAAGGCCGCGATCTCGACGGTGCACGCCGTCGAGGCCGCGTCGGCCGAGAAGAAGATCAACTTCGTCTCGGTGCCGGATGGCGAGGCGATCATCCAGCGGATGCCCGAGCTGCAATCCGTGACGATTCCCGCCGGCACCTTCGGCGGCCGCCCCAAGCGCCCGGACGAGGACGTGAAGACGGTGGGCGCGTCCTACCGCCTGATGGCCCGCGGGGGCGTCAGCCGCTTCACCGTCGCCTCGGTGACCCAGCACCTGTTCGAGTGGCGCTCGAAGCTGGCGCCCCTGGCGCCGATCGCCAACCTGATGAAGGCGCCGGACTTCGATTCCACCGTGGCGGCCACCAGCGCCCGCCTGCCGAACCATCCCGGCGCGGTGGATTACTTCGAGCGCGAACAGCAGACGATGTTCGAGCGCTACGAGGACTACATCTACCTGCTGGCGTTCTTCGGCGGGACCGTCGGCTCCGGCGTCGCCTGGATCGCCCAGCGCCTCGCCCGCAAGCGCCGCGAGCGCATCGACGTCGTTCTCGACCGGCTCCTCGACATCCTGCGCGAGGTGCGCGCCTCCACCTGCAAGGCCGATCTCGACGGCCTCGTGCGCGAGACCGACGACCTCGTGGCGGACGTCGTCCAGCACGCCCGCGAGCGCAACATCGACAACCGCACCGTGAGCGCCCTCATCCTCGCCATCGACGCGGTCCATGCCGCGATCAACGACGAGCGGCGCAATCTCGGGGCGGACACCGGCGAGAGCGGCCGCGCCGTGGATCACGCCCGCACGGCTCGGCTGCTGTCGCTGCACGCGCCGGCGGCGGAGTAGCCCTCAGTACCGGATCGTCCCCCGCAGTCCGAACACCGCCGCGTTGCGGATGCGCGCACCGCTGGCGTCGCGCGGGTTGGGGATGCCGCCGCCGGGCCGGAACACGTATTGGACGTCCGGCTGCAGAGTGACGCCGGGGCCGAGCACCGCCTGATAGGTCGCCTCCAGCACCGCCTCGCTGCTGCGCCTCGGCATCGCGACACCGGTCGCCAGGATCGTATCGGTGTCGAGGCCGCGGGCCTGGGCGGAGATCCGGGAATAGCCGAAGGCGAGGCCCACGGTGTCGTCGGAGCGGCCGGGCAGCAGGCCCTTGTAGGCGATGCCCACGTCGGCATAGAGGTCGACGAGGCTGCGGTCGGCCGGCGAGGCGGAGGCGCGCAGGAACACGCTCGCGCCGTCGTTGGGGTCGTCGGGCTCGCGGTAGACGGTCTGGTCGACGAGGCCGTAGAGGCCCGCCTGCCCGCGGAAGCGGCGGGCGTTGCCGCTGCTTTCCGGCGCGGCCAGGGAGGTGCCGGCGCCGTCGAAGCGCAGGCTGTCGAAGCGGCCGAAATGATACCAGCCGCCGAGCGTCACCGTGCCGGCCTCGCCGGTGCTCCCCGGCGCGATGTTGTAGGCGTAGGAGGCCTCGGCGATCACCAGGGGCGGGTCGTTCGTGCGGAAATCGGTCCCCGTGCGGTTGCGCCGCTGCGGGTCGGAGGCGCCGTTGCCGCGCGCAGGCCCGGCCGGATCGCCGTCGAACAGCCCGACCTGGAAGGACAGGTTGGCGTTGGGCACGAGCTTCGCCCGCACGCCCGGCACCGCGAGGGGGTAGATCGGCCCGCCGCTCGGGATCACCACGGCCATGTTGTTGGGCCAGCCGAAGGTCGAATTCACGAACACCGTGCCGGTCTGGGTCACGGCGAACTCGGTATCGGCGGCGATCTGCCCGAACTTCAGGCCGAACTGGTCGCCGAAGAGCTTCTGCTCGAACCAGAGCTCGTAGAGGCGCGACGAGGGCAGGGCCTCGATGCCGCTGACCGTGATGAGGTTGTCCACCGCGCTGCGCGACAGACCGGCGCCGTGGATCTGGAACAGGTTGGTGTGGAGCGCGCCCCCGGTCCAGCCGACGAGGGGACCGAGATCCACGTCGATCTCGAGGTCGAGCAGGCCCTCGGTGATGCCGCGCCGGCGCAGGCCGCCCGAGACGTTGCCGAGACTCTCGCCGATATAGGTCAGGCTGTAGGTGACGCCGCGCTCCTTCAGGAAGGCCCGGAAGCCGAAGGGGTCGCCGGCGGGGCCGAGCTGATCCTGGATCGAGGTGTCGAGGTTGGCGGACGGACGCGACGAGGTGACGGACTGGGCGACCGAGGTCTGGGGGTCGCCGCCCGCGCCCCGCGGCGAGCCGATGGCGCGTCCCTCCACGGCCAGGCGCGCGGCGATCTCGGCCGGGGTCTCGGCGAGGGCGAAATCCGCCGGCACGCCGACGAACGCGAGGGCGCCGCCGAGGACGGCTGCGCCGAGCCGTCGCGGCGGAGCGGGGCGCGGTCGAGAGGGGCTGGGCGGTGGGGTCAAGCGTCCGAGCGATCCGGGGGCGGTCCCATGCCGCCCCCGTGGGACACTAGACGGGTTGCGTGACGCCCAGGCAACTGCCCGGCGCGCGTCTCAGCCGGCGGCGTCGAGTTCCGGACCGCGGGTGACGTCGAGACCGCCCGGCGCGCCCGGCGGCGGGCCGACCGGGACGGGCCGGCCGGTGCGGGCCGCCTCGTAGATCGCCTCCATCAGGACCTGGTCCTGCAGGCCCTCCTCGCCGGGGGTGCGGGGGCGCCGATCCTCCTGGATGCAGCGGGCCATGTGGTCGATCTCCAGGGCGAACTGGTTCTTCTGCGTCAGGATGCGGGTGTCCTGCGACTCCGCCTGTCCGTCCGGCCGCGCCACCACCAGGCGCTGGCCCCGGTAGGCGAAGGCGTTCTGCAGGTCGATGTCGGCCTTGTCGGTATGGACCTGGAGCCGGCGCGACTCGTGCACCCCGTAGCTCGTCATGCACTGGGCGATGAGATTCGAGGGGAAGCGCAGGGTGAAGGCGACCGTCTCCTCGACCTCGGCGAATTTCGGATCGCCCTCGGGCGCGTGGATCTGCGCCGTCACCGAGACCGGCTCCTCGCCGGTCAGAGCGCGTACGCCGTTGAGGCAGTAGAGCCCGATATCCGGCAGGGCGCCGCCGCCGGCGAGCGCCTTCTTCAGGCGCCATTGCTGGGGCAGCCCGGTGGTCTGGCCGTTGAAGGCCTGGATCAGCCGCGGACGGCCGAACTCGCCGGAGCGGGCGAGGCGCATCACCTCGCGGTTGTAGGGCTCGTACTGGCAGCGATAGGCGATCATCAGCTTGACCTTGGCCGCCGCGCAGGCCGCGATCATGTCCCGAGCCTCGGCCGAGGAGGCCGCCATCGGCTTCTCGCAGAGGACGTGCTTGCCGGCCTTGGCCGCGGCCAGGACGTCGCCGCGATGCACCGCGTTCGGCGTCACCACGTAGACCGCCTGGACCGCGGGATTCTGCGCCAGCCGGTCCCACTCGTCGTAGCCGTAGACCGCCTCCGGCGCGATCCCGTACTGCTCGGCCACGAGCTTCGCCTTGGCGGGGGTGCCCGACATCAGCGCGACCACGCGCGCGCGCTTCGTCTCGCCGAAGGCCGGCAGGATCTCCTCCAGGCTCAGGCGCCCGAGGCCCACGATGGCGAAGCCGACGCGCTGGCCCGGCGGCATCGGGGCGGGCGGCGGCGGGGGCGCCCGGTCGCCGGGGCCGCGCCAGTTCGGGAACATCACCTTGCCGCCCTGCACCGCGCCGGTATCGGCCGGGACCGAGGCGGGCGGCGGCCCCGACTGCGCCTCCGCGCCCGTCGCCCCGAGGGCGAGGCCGGTCAGCGTCGCGGTGCCCGCGCGAAGGACGTTGCGGCGGGAGAGGGGGATTTCATCCGTCATGACGTGCGCTGTCGGTTCCGGCGGGACAGGGGCCGCGGATCGGGAACCGACGGCCTGCTCCCTCGGGAACGTCACGGCGAGAAACGCGGTTCCGGCGATCCCGGCACCTGCGCCACCGGACCGCCGGGGCCTTCAGGCCTCGTCGCCCCGCGCGGCCAAGCGGGCCCGCAGCGACGCGATCTCCGCGCGCGCCGCCCGAAGGTCGCGCATCAGTCCGATGGGGACCGGCACCGCGGCCGGCGGATCCGGCACGAACCGGACGCCGACGCAGTCGTCGCCGCGCCAGATCAGGCGCACCGACCGCGTCTGCCGGGTCTTGCGGATGTGGAGGTCGAAGATCTCCGGCAGGGGCACGCCGTCGCTCAAGGCGAGACGGAAGCCGTCCGGACCGCTGTCGCGCACCAGGCAGGCGGTGTCGGAGGCAAACGGGGCGATGCGGATATCGGCGCCGAGGAGACTCCGCAGCCGCTGGCCGGCGCGCCGTTCCCGTTGTCCCAGAAGCATGGGGTCATCTCCGGAAGTTGCATCCCTCGATAACACGGTTGTGAGGAACCGGCGCCGTCCCGCAGGCAGCGCCGGCCGCTGAATCCGACGGTATGGTTAAGGCCGCCGCTCCGGCTCCCCGTGCCGGGTCGGGGCCTCGACCTCCCCGCGCTGCTGCAGGACGAGGGCCACGAACCAGCACAGGGCGGCCCAGGCGGCCCCGACGCACCAGCCGGCGACCACGTCGCTCGGCCAGTGCACCCCGAGATAGATCCGGCTGATGCCCACCAGCAGCGTCATCGAGACCCCGACGGTGAGCACGAGGATCTTCACCTCGCGCTGCCGGTCCACGCGGGCGATCAGGCTCGCCAGGGTGAGATAGGCGATGGCCGACATCATCGCGTGGCCGCTGGGGAAGCTCGCGGTGAACACCTCCATCCCGTGCGGCACGAGGTCGGGACGGGGCCGGTGGTAGAACAATTTGAGCACCGTCGAGGCGATCTCGCCGCCGCCGATGGCGGCGATCACGAACACGGCGATGCGCCGGCGCCCGGTCATCGCCAGGTAGGCGCAGGCCGCCGTGGTCACGAACACGATCGTGAAGACGCTGCCGAGCCCGGTGATGTCGCGCATGGTCTCCTCGAGCCAGCGCGGTCCGATCGGATCGGAGAGGTCGGCCGGATTGCGCAGGGCCAGCAGGATCTTGCGGTCCAGCGCCTCGGTCGAGCCCTCGCCGACCTCGTTGGCCAGGGCGAAGAAGCCGTAGCCGAGGAGGCTCACGGCCAGCAGCGCCAGGACCGGGCCGACCTCGTTGAGGCGCAGGGCCAGGCGCAGGGCATTCGCCCGGGTCACGAGCGGATTGTTGCGGTAGCCGGAGGGCAGGGCTTTCATGCGGGCGTCTTCGCGAATGCGTCGTTGGGGAGCCGGGTCGGGGAGCCGGATCGGCCCGGCATAGCGGATCGGAGGGGCGGCCTCCATCGGGGTGAGGCCGGCGCTACCCGAACGCGAAGCGGGCGCGTCGCTCCCAGGGGCCGCCGAGGTAGCGCCAGAGCAGCACGCCGGGCGCGGTGAAGCGGAACGGCACGAACTCCGCCTCCAGCGCGGCGTGGAGCGCGCGGGCGGTGGCGGGATCGACCTTGTTCTGCACCGTGACGTGCGGGCGCCAGCCCTGCCGGTCCTGCGCGGTCAGACCCTCGCCCAGGCCCTCGAACGCGTCGGCGAGCCGCGCCCGGAAGGCCGAGAGGGCGTCGGAATCGAGCACGAAGGCGACGCCGCGCCCGATGAAGCGCAGGCCGGTGACCGCGACCTCGGGGGACGCCTGGGTCCGGGTCATCGCCGCCAGGGTCTCGGCGATGCCGGGCTCGCGGGCACCGGGCAGATGATGGAACAGGGTCGCGTGGGCGGGGATGTGGTTGAGGGCCTGCGGGAAGTGCCGGCGGCGCAGGGCGTCGAACCGCGCGAAGGTGTCGGGATCCATCGCGAGCGTGAGGATCAGCGGGTCGGGCGTGGGCGTGGGGTCTGTCATGGTCCGATCCGGCGTGAGGCAGGGAGATGGCGCGGGCGGGAGGCGTGTCCAGGACCCGGGCGGGCCCGCGCGGCCTGTTCAGGGCCGCCCGGGCCGGCTAGAGAGCCCCGATGCGGCGCAAACACCGGGAAATCGTCCATGTGGGGCGCGAAGGCTGGCTCTTCCTGATCGGAGGCACGAACGGTGTCCTCGAGCAGTACCGCGCCACCCTGTCCCGGTGGTGGCGCCTGCGCGGCTGGGTCAAGCTCATCGAGGCGCGGGCCGCCCGGGCGCAGGCGCTGGGCATCCGCTACGTCCACGTCGTCGTGCCCGAGAAGCTGTCGGTCTACGACGACCGGACCCAGGACCTGCGCTTCGATCCGCGCCAGGCGCCCACCCGGGTGCTGGCCCGGCGCCTGATCAACAACCCCCACTACGTCGACCTGCTGGCGCCGATGCGGGCTGCGCGCGACGGCGCGGTGCCGCTCTACTACCGCACCGACACGCACTGGAACTACGAGGGCTGCCGCCTCGCCTACGGGGTGCTGATGCGGGCCTGCGGCGCCGTGCCCCCGGCCGATCTCGACGTCCGCGAGCGCTACGAGACCACACGGGTGCGCGATCTGGGCGAGAAGGTTCCGGAGAAGCCGATCGAGACGGCGAGCCACGCGGTGCTCGACCGGGACGCCCACCGGACCTATGTGAGCCCGCTGGTGGCCGCCTACGAGGCCGCCGGCCGCGCCCCGGACCTCCATGTCGGCGCCCATGTCTGCTTCCGGAACGAACGGCCGGACGTCGATCCGCGCACCCTGGTGCTGTTCGGCGATTCCTACGCCCACTTCGCCCCGATCATGCTCACCGGCATCCTGGCCGAGAGCTTCCGCGAGGTTCACTTCGTCTGGTCGTCGAGCATCGACTGGGGCTATGTCGAACGCGTGCGGCCGGATCTCCTCGTGTTCGAGATGGCCGAGCGCTTCGTCACCCGCCTGCCCGACGACACCTTCGACATCGCGACCTACCAGAAGGGCGTGCATCTCGAGGCCGCCGCGTCCGCCGCCGCACCGGAGGGGCTGTCCGCCGAGGCCTGAGCGCCCATCTTCCCGCGCATCGGGATCGCGGGAAGGATGCATCATGGGGCTGCTCGTCGACGGCGTCTGGCAGGATACCTGGTACGACACCAAGGAGACCGGCGGCCGCTTCAAGCGCACGGACGCCAAGTTCCGGAACTGGATCACCGCCGACGGGTCCCCCGGTCCGAGCGGGGAGGGCGGGTTTCCGGCCGAGGCCGGGCGCTACCACCTCTACGTCTCGCTGGCCTGCCCCTGGGCCCACCGCACCCTGATCGTGCGCGCCCTGAAGGGCCTGGAGGAGGCGATCTCGGTCTCGGTGGTCGATCCGCACATGGGCCAGGAGGGCTGGGTCTTCGGCGATTCACCCGGCGCCACGCCCGACACGGTCAACGGCGCGACCCGCCTCTACGAGGTCTACCTGAAGAACGATCCCGGCTTCACCGGCCGCGTCACCGTGCCGGTGCTGTGGGACAGGCGGCGCGGCGTCATCGTGTCGAACGAGTCGGCCGAGATCGTCCGCATGCTCGACGGCGCCTTCGGGACCGCCGGGCCGGACCTCTACCCCGCCGACCTCGCGGACGCGATCGACGCGGTCAACGCCAGGGTCTACGACGCCGTGAACAACGGGGTCTACAAGGCGGGCTTCGCCACCGACCCGGGCGCCTATGCCGAGGCCTTCACCGCGCTGTTCACCGAGCTCGACGCCCTGGAGGCCCGCCTCGACGCGGCGCGCTACCTCTGCGGCGACCGGCTGACGGAGGCGGACATCCGCCTGTTCACCACCCTGGTGCGGTTCGACGCCGTCTATGTCGGGCACTTCAAGTGCAACCTGCGGCGCATCGCCGATTATCCCAATCTCTCGAACTACCTGCGCGACGTCTATTCACTGCCGGGGGTCGCCGGGACGGTGAACCTCACCCATATCAAGCGGCACTATTACGAGAGCCACCCGACCATCAATCCGACCCGCATCGTCCCCCTCGGGCCGGCCCTCGACTTCGCGGCCCCGAACGACCGCGCCGCGCGCTTCCCGGCCTGAGCGCGGGACCCTGCCCGACAGAACCCGGGACCCTGCGCGTGCGCAGACCCTCGACGAACCGACCCGCAGCCTTACATCGGACCCATGATGCGCCTCTCGACCGCCCGCCTCGTCCTCGCCGCCGCCCCGCTGCTCGCGGCCGCTCCCGCCCTCGCCCAGACGGCCGTCAAGCTCGAGGGCCGCTGCGAGAAGCTCGTGATCGCCGGCAAGGACGTCTCGGGCACCTGCAAGAACACGCTGATGAACACGGTCTCGCGCAACCGCACGAGCTTCGATTTCGCGGCCGAGGGCCGTGCCCTGAGCTTCAGCGGCAACGGCGCCCAGCAGGAGCGCACGGAGGAGAGCGACCCGCTTCAGCCGATCAACCTCGTCATTCCGAGCGAGACGACGAAGGACGGCGTGGCGCAAGGACCGCTGGTCGCCGTCGGGTCCTGCGCCTTCAGCACTCCGGAGCCGGGCAAGACCGCGATCACCTGCGAGGCGAACGCCGCCAAAGGCACCTATCAGGGGGTCTTCGTGACAGATGCCAAAACGCCGGAGACGACGCCGGATGCGGGCCGGACCGGCGGGAGCGCCCCGCGCTAGGGGGCGCCGGTCCCCGCCGGGCGGGGCGGAGCCCGTCCGGGGAAAGCCGGCGCCGGAGACGGGACGCGCCGGGAGCCGGGGGCGATCGCGTGTGGACGTCCGCTCTGGTCCGGGCGCGCGGAGTTCCCATCTCTTGACGCAGGACGGGACGGGCGGCCAGACCCGGACCCTCCCACGGATCCATACGAAGGCCTTGAGGACGTTATGCTGAACGATGCGCCGGTGCCGGGCGGGACCACCAAGGACGTGACCACGGCGAGCTTCCGCCAGGACGTCATCGCCGAGTCGATGCAGCAGCCCGTGCTGGTCGACTTCTGGGCGCCGTGGTGCGGCCCGTGCAAGCAGCTCGCCCCCGTGTTGGAGAAGGTCGTCCAGGGCTCCGCCGGGAAGGTGAAGCTCGTCAAGATGAACATCGACGAGCACCCCTCCATCGCCGGCCAGCTCGGCATCCAGTCGATTCCGGCCGTGATCGCCTTCGACAAGGGCCAGCCGGTGGACGGCTTCATGGGGGCGGTGCCCGAGGCCCAGATCAAGGAATTCATCGCGCGGCTCGCCGGCCCCGCCGGCCCGACCCCGATCGAGGAGGCGATGGCGGAGGCCGAGGCGCTCCTCGGCGTCGGTGACGTGGCGCAGGCCGCCCAGATCTACGCCGCCGTGCTCGCCGAGGAGCCCGAGAACGTCGACGCCATCGCGGCCCTCGCCAAGATCCAGCTCGACCTCGGCGACCTCGAGAACGCCAAGCAGATCGTCGCCATGGCGCCGCCCGAGACGGCCTCCCATGCCGGCCTCGCCAGCGTGCGCGCGGCGATCGAGCTCGCCGAGCAGGCCGCGGCTTTGGGCGACCTCGGCACCTTCCAGACCCGGATCGAGGCCGACCCGAACGATTTCCAGGCCCGCTTCGACCTCGCGCTCGGCCTCAACGGCCGCAACATGCGCGACGAGGCGGTGGACCAGCTGATCGAGATCGAGCGCCGGGACCGGACCTGGAACGAGGGTGCGGCGCGCAAGCAGCTCCTCACCTTCTTCGAGGCCTGGGGCCTGATGGACAAGGCCTCGATCCGCGGGCGGCGACGCCTGTCGACCCTGGTCTTTGCGTGAGGCCGCGAACGAACCGCAGGGGAACACGATGAGCACGCATGCGGGCTACAAGGGACCGGCCGACTGCCCCGGAGTGATTCCGGTCTTCCCGCTGCCCGGCGCGCTGCTGCTGCCGCGCGGACAGATGCCCCTGAACATCTTCGAGCCGCGCTACCTCGCCATGATCGACGACGCCCTGCGGGGCGACCGGATCATCGGCATGATCCAGCCGGACGTGGAGGCGGGCGCGTCGCCGATGACGCCCAAGCTCTTCCGCGTCGGCTGCGCCGGGCGGATCACCCAGTTCGCCGAGACCGGAGACGGGCGCTACCTGATCTCGCTCACCGGCATCGCCCGGTTCCGGGTGGAGAGCGAGCTCGCCACCACCACCCGCTACCGCCGCTGCCAGGTCTCGTACGACGATTTCGCCTCCGATTTCGAGGCGCGGGCGGGGGAGGCGGCGGTGGACCGCGAGGGCGTGCTGAAGGCCCTGCGCGACTTCGTCGAGGTCAACGACCTCAAGGTCGACTGGGCCGGCATCGAGGAGGCGCCCAACGAGGCCCTGGTCAACGCCCTCTGCATGATGAGCCCCTTCGGCGCCCGCGAGAAGCAGGCCATGCTGGAGGCGGCGGACCTCAAGACGCGGGCCGAGGTCTTGATTGCGGTGACCGAAATGGAGTTGGTGCGCGGGTCGGGCTCCGAGCCCACCCTGCAGTGACCACGTTCCGCGAAGGAGACGCCCCAGATGGCCGATGACACCCCGAGCCCCGTCGAGGCCACCCGCGTCGACCCCAAGCTCCTCGAACTCCTCGTCTGCCCGCTGACGAAGGATACCCTCGAGTACGATGCTGGCCGCCAGGAGCTGGTGAGCCGCTCGGCGCGCCTCGCCTACCCGATCCGCGACGGCATCCCGATCATGCTGCCGGAAGAGGCGCGCGCGCTGACCGACTGAGCGGGGCCGCCGGCATGACCGATCGCCCGACCGTCGCCATCGTCGCCACCGGCGGCACCATCGCGATGAAGAACGATCCCGTCACCGGGGCTCCGGTCCCCGCCCTAACGGGGGCCGACCTCGCCGCCGCGGTGCCGCGGCTCGCCGACCTCGCGCGGATCGAGGTGGTGGAATTCGCCAACGTGCCGAGCGCCTATATGGGGCCGGAGCTCTGGCCGGACCTCAGCCGCACGGTGGCGGGCCTGCTCGCCCGTCCCGAGATCGCGGGCGCCATCGTCCTGCACGGCACCGACACCCTCGACCAGACCGCCTATTTCCTCGACCTGACGCTCACCAGCGACAAGCCGGTGGTGATGGTGGGCGCCCAGCGCAACGCCTCCGAGGCGGATGCCGACGGAGCGCGCAACCTCCGCAACGCGGTCCGCCAGATCCTGGCCCAGGGCGCGCGCGGAGATCTGCAGGGACTGGGCGTGACGGTGACGCTCAACCACAACATCAATGCGGCCCGCGAGGTGCGCAAGTCCCACACCAACAACGTCGAGACCTTCCAGTCCGGCGAGGCCGGTTTCCTCGGCCACGTGGACGAGGACCGGGTGGTGTTCTCCCGGAAATCCCTGCGCCGCCAGACCCTGCCGCTGCCCGACCGGCTCGCCCGGGTCGAGATCGTGGCGATGGCGGCCGGCAGCGACGGGCGCCAGCTCCGCCACGCCGTGGCGGACGGGGCCGAGGGCGTGGTGATCGCCGCCTACGGCTTCGGCAACGTCAACGAGGCCCTGTACGACGCGGTGGTGGAGGCGGTCGCCGCCGGCGTCACCATCGTGGTGGCGAGCCAGGTCCCCCACGGCCGCGCCCTTCCGGTCTACGGTTTCAAGGGCGGCGGCAGCACGCTGCGCGCGGCCGGCGCGGTCTTCGCCGACGACCTCACGCCGGACAAGGCCCGTGTCCTGGCGCTGCTCGCCCTGCCGGTCACCCGCGACCGCCAAGCATTGCAAGCGTATTACGACCGATAACGCCAAGCTCTGACCCGGTCATTCTGCCTCGGTCATGGCCCGTTCAGGCACCTTCGGCAATAAGTCCCATCATCGAATTGTGGAGCCTGTCACAATCTTGCCGCTTCGGCGGGTATGATCAGCGCATTCACACGCCATCGTCTGCTTGCACTGCCGTTGCGCCGCCCCGCGGTCGCGGCTCGGGCGGACGCTTATTGTCGAAGGATGATGCATGTCCAAAGTTGCGGTGGTTCTGGCGCTCGGAGCCGGCCTGTCCTCGCCCGCGATGATCCCGGCTGCCGCCCGAGACGGCGGAAACTTCAACGGGGCCTGGTCGGTGGAACTCGTCACCGAGAGCGGCATGGTCTGCGACAGCCGCTACACCTACGGGGTGTCGGTGCAGGAGGGGCAGGTGCGCCTGACCTCCGCGGCGGCCGGCGCCACCCTGAACGGCCGCGTCGGGCCGGACGGCACGGTCGGCCTCAACGTCTCGAACGGCACCGCTTCGGGCGCGGTCTCGGGCCGCCTCCAGGCCCAGAGCGGCGGCGGCACCTGGAAGGTCTCGTCCCTGTGCTCGGGCCGCTGGACGGCCCGGCGTCACACGACGCGGACCGCCCAGGCGGAGTAGGGCCGGGCGGGACCGCGCCCCGAGGCGCGCGCCTCGGCCGCACGGCCCCCGGGCATCCCCTTCGCGTCAGGCGGCCGCCAGCCACTGACGCGCTTCGTCGATATGCGCGCGGTCGAAGGTCTTGATCTGGGCCGGCGAGACCTTGCCGAAGGTATCGGCGATCATCCGCAGCCAGGAGGCGTCGGTCACCAGGGCGACGTGGCTGACGCCCTTCATCATGGCGAGGCCGAAGCGCGGGTCCTTGAAGAAGGCGGCCGGCTCCATGCCCTTGAAATCGCGTACGTCTTCCAGGAGCTTGATCTTGCCGCCCTTGTCGAGGTCGGCCTGCATGGCCGAGATCACGGTGTTCATCTCGGCATCGGTGATCTGGCCATCGACCACGATCTCGGCGACGCTCGAATCCGGCTTCTTGGTGTAGGTCAGCACGTGTGGCACTCCTGAAGGGGTCGAACGCGACCCGCGCGAACGTCGAACCAGCGTTATAGGAAACTCTGCGGGTCCACGTCGATGGCGACCTTCACGTTGCCGCGAATCTTGGGGCCGCGCGCCAGCCAGTCGCGCAGGTAGCTCTGCAGGTCGACGGAGCGCTCGGTCTTCACCAGCAGCCGGAAGCGATAGCGCCCGCGGATCAGCGCGAGCGGCGCCTCGGCCGGCCCCAGCACCACCACGCCCTCCGGCGGCTCGGCGGCCCGGGCCAGGGCCTGCCCGTGGGCCTCGGCGACCTCGCGCTCGTTCGCAGAGACGATGAGGGCCGCCAGGCGCCCGAAGGGCGGCAGGCCGGCGGCCTCGCGGGCGCCGATCTCCTCCTCGTAGAAGCGCTCCGAATCCCCCGAGAGCAGCGCGGCGATCACCGGATGTTCCGGCTGGTAGGTCTGGAGCAGCGCGCGCCCCGGCTTCTCGCCGCGTCCCGCGCGCCCCGTCACCTGCTGCAGCAGCTGGAAGGTGCGCTCGGCCGCCCGCGGGTCGCCGGAGGTCAGGCCGATATCGGCGTCGAGGACGCCGACCAGGGTGAGATGCGGGAAGTTGTGGCCCTTGGCGACGAGCTGCGTGCCGATGACGATGTCGCAGCCGCCCTCCGCCACGGTCTGGAGTTCGGCCCGCAGGCGCTCGGCCCCGCCGGGAAAGTCGCTCGACAGGACGATGACGCGCTTCTCCGGGAAGAGTTCGGCCACCTCCTCGGCGATGCGCTCCACCCCGGGGCCGCAGGGGGTGAGGTTGTCGAAGGTGCCGCATTCCGAGCAGGAATCCGGGCGCCGCTCGGCATAGCCGCACTGGTGGCAGACGAGCGCCCGGCGGAAGCGGTGCTCCACCAGCCAGGTCGAGCAGTTGCGGCACTGGTAGCGGTGGCCGCAGGCCCGGCACAGGGTGAGCGGCGCGTAGCCCCGCCGGTTGAGGAAGAGCAGGGCCTGGTCGCCCGAGGCCACGGTGTCCCGCACGGCGGCGACCAGCGCGGGCGCGATGAAGCGTCCGCGCTCGGGCTTGTCGGCCCGCATGTCGATGGCGGCGATGTCGGGCAGGCGCCGGCCGCCGAAGCGCTCGGGCAGGGCGATGCGCCGGTAGCGGCCCCGCTCGGCATTGACCCGGGTCTCGATGGAGGGCGTCGCGGAGGCCAGCACCACCGGGCAGTTCTCGATGCGCCCGCGCACCACCGCCATGTCGCGGGCGTGGTAATGCACCCCGTCCTCCTGCTTGTAGGCGGCCTCGTGCTCCTCGTCGACGACGATGAGGCCGAGATCGGCGAAGGGCAGGAACAGGGCCGAGCGCGCCCCCACCACCACGGCGATCTCCCCCGCCGTGACCCCGGCGCGGATGCGCTCGCGGCGCTTGCCGCCGATGCCCGAGTGCCAGGCCGCCGGGCGCGCGCCGAAGCGCTCGGCGAACCGGTCGAGGAACTGCGCGGTCAGCGCGATCTCGGGCATCAGGATCAGGGCCTGATGGCCGCGGCGGACGCAATCGGCCACGGCCTCGAAATACACTTCCGTCTTCCCCGAGCCGGTGACGCCTTCCAGCAGCACGGTGGGCGCCTTGTGCTCGGCGCCCGGGGGCGGGACCTTCTCGGTGGTCGGCAACGGATCGCCGATCGCGTCCGTCGGCTCGGGCTCGGCCGCGCCCGGATTCATCAGCGCGACGAGCTCCCGCACCGCCGCCTCCTGCGCCGCCGAGAGGGGCACGCGGGCATGGTCCGGGTCCGGCGGCAGGGCGACGGGCTCGGGCGCCAGGGCCACCGCTTCCAGGGCACCGTCGTCGATGAGGCCGTCGACGACGCTCAGGGAGACGCCGGCCTCCTTGGCGAGCGCGCTCTTGCCCCGCATCGCCCCATCGGCCGCCACCGCCAGCACCTTGGTGCGCGCCGCGGTCGGCCGGGAGGGGGCCTTGCCGGAGGCCCGGACACCGACCCGCACCGTCTCGGTCAGCGCCGCCTCGTCGGGCAGGCGCAGGGCCATGGCGAGCGCCGAGCCCTTCGGCGCCAGGGTGTAGCGGGCGAGCCAGTCGACGAGCTCGCGCAGTGCGTCGGGCAGGGCCGGAACGTCGATCCGGCCGGTGACCGGGCGCAGGTTCGAGCCGCCGGGGCTCTGGCGCACGCCCCAGACCACCCCCACCGTCTCGCGCGGACCGAGGGGGATCTGCACGACCTCGCCGACCGAGAGGTCGAGCCCGGCCGGCACGGCGTAGCTGTAGGCGCTGTCGAGCGCCAGCGGGATCAGGATCTCGGCGACGCAGGGCATCGGGCGGGGCTTTGACGGAACATAACCGGAATATAGGGGCAACCGGGCCTCAACGCGATGGTGCAGATGGATTGCTTCCGGGCCGCATTGGCTCCTAAGCAGCGCGACACCGCACCGACCCGGATCCGATGACCCGTCCTGCCCAGCCCTCAGCGACCGACCCGCCACGCCTCGACCTGCACGGCATCGGGCTGCGCTTCGGCGCGGTGCGGGCGCTCGCGGACGTCTCGCTCCAGGTCCGGCCCGGCGAGATCCTCGCCCTGCTCGGCGATTCCGGTTGCGGCAAGAGCACGCTGCTGCGGGCCATCGCCGGGCTGGAGCAGCCGGAGGCGGGCACGATCCGCCTCGACGGCGCCCTGGTGAGCGAGGGCGGCCGCGGCGTCGCCCCCGAGGCGCGGGGCGTCGGGCTGATGTTCCAGGACTACGCCCTGTTCCCCCACCTCACGGTGGCCGAGAACGTCCGCTTCGGCCTGCATGGGCGGCCCGCCGCCGAGGCCCGCGCCCTGGCGCAGGCCCGGCTGGAGCAGGTCGGCCTCGCCGACCGGGCCAGGAGCTATCCCGGCACGCTCTCGGGCGGCGAGAGCCAGCGCGTGGCGCTGGCCCGGGCGCTCGCCCCGGGGCCGCGCGTCCTCCTCCTCGACGAGCCCTTCTCGAACCTCGACCGGCGCACCCGCGACCGGGTCCGCGACGACACCCTGGCGGTCCTGCGCGCCAGCGGCGCCACCACGCTCCTCGTCACCCACGACCCGGAGGAGGCGCTCGGGTTCGCCGACCGCATCGCCCTGATGCGGCGGGGGCGCATCGTGCAGGTCGGCACCGGACCGGACCTGTATCTGCGCCCCGCGACGCGGTTCGCGGCCCGCTTCTTCGGCGATTGCCTCGAGTTCGACGGCACCTGCCGCGACGGCGCCGTGGCGACGCCGTTCGGACCCGTCCCCGCGCCGGGCCGGGTGGAGGGCGCCGCCGTCACCCTCGGCCTGCGCCCGGAGGCGCTCCGTCTCGATGCGCCGGACGCGCCCCTCCGGGCCGTGGTGCGCGCGCGCCGCTTCCTCGGAGCGAGCGCCCTCCTGACCCTGGCGGTGGAGGGCCTGCCCGAGCCCCTGCGCCTGCCCGTCTCCGCGGACGACCCCCATCGCGCGGGCGACGCCGTGGGCCTGACCCTCGACCCGCAGCGCTGCTTTATTTTTGCGCGGGAGATGGATTAAAAGGTGGGCCGAGTGTGACGTGCTGTTGAGTGCGCGGCTTTAGTTTTGAATTGTTTTAAGTCCAGAACATCGCGCTTGTGTTTTTCTCGCCGATGCTTCTGAACACCCGCCACGTTCGAACGTGAAGGGTGTCGACCATGGCGGGTGGGATCAAGGCAATTGGGTTCGCGGGCCTCGCGCTGGCAGCCCTGATCGGGACGGCCTCGGCGGCCGAGGTGAACCTCTACACCACCCGCGAGCCCGGCCTGATCCGGCCCCTGCTCGACGCCTTCACCGCCAAGAGCGGCGTCACCGTCAACACGGTCTTCGTCGAGAAGGGCCTCGCCGAGCGCGTGGCGGCCGAGGGGGCGCGGGCCAAGGCCGACGTGCTGATGACTGTGGACGTCGGCAACCTCATCGACCTCGTCGACCGCGACCTCGCCCAGCCGGTGCGCTCGGGCGTGCTGGAGGCGGCGGTGCCCGCCACCCTGCGCGATGCCGAGGGGCGCTGGTTCGCCCTCTCCATGCGCGCCCGCGTCCTCTACGCCGACAAGGACCTCGCCGACCTCAAGGCCGTCACCTACGAAGGGCTGGCCGATCCGAAATGGAAGGGCGGCCTCTGCCTGCGCTCGGGCCAGCACCCCTACAACACGGCGCTCATCGCCCACCATCTCGTGAAGCACGGGCCGGAGAAGACCGAGGCGTGGCTGCGCGCCCTGAAGGCCAACCTCGCCCGCAAGCCCGCCGGCGGCGACCGCGACGTCGCCCGCGACATCCTCGCCGATACCTGCGAGATCGGCCTCGGCAATTCCTACTATGTCGGCCTGATGCGCTCCGGCCGCGGCGGCCCCGAGCAGCAGAAATGGGGCGAGGGCATCAAGGTGGTGATGCCGACCTTCGCGGGCGGCGGCACCCACGTGAACATCTCCGGTGCGGTGGTGGCCAAGAACGCCCCCAACCGCGACGAGGCGGTCAAGCTCCTCGAATACCTCGTCTCCGACGAGGCGCAGGGGCTCTACGCCAAGGCCGATTACGAGTACCCGGTGAAGGCCGGCGCGCCGATCGACCCGCTCCTCACGGCGCTCGGCCCCCTGACCGTCGATTCCGTGCCGCTGGTGGAGATCGCCCGCAACCGCAAGGCGGCGAGCCTCCTGCTCGACACGGTGGGCTTCGACAACTGAGCGCCCTCAACCCTCCTCCCTTTCGCGGGGGAGGGAGATGCGTGCATCGCGTCACGAACCGTGAACGGAAGACGGCGAGACCAGCATGACCGGGGCCGCCTCCGCCCTCTCCCGCGACGGCCGACCCCACGGACTCGGCTGGAGCGCCGCCGCCCTGGGCCTCTGCGCCCTGGTGCTGAGCCCGGTCGTCGCCCTCGTGGTGGCGGCGGGAGACGGGATCGGGGACGGGGCGGGCGCGGCGCTGTGGCCGCACCTCGTCGCCCACGTGCTGCCGCAGGCCCTGCGCGACACCGCCCTGCTGCTGGCGGGCGTCGGCGTGCTGGTGGTGGTGCTCGGGGCGGGCTCCGCCTGGCTCGTGGCGGCCTACGACTTTCCCGGCCGGCGACTCCTCGAGGCGGGGCTGCTGCTGCCGATGGCGGTGCCGACCTACATCGTCGCCTTCGCGTATCTCGACCTGATGCACCCGATCGGCCCGGTGCAGACCACCCTGCGCGACCTCCTCGGCTATGCCCGCCCGCGCGATTTCGTGCTGCCCGAGATCCGCTCGCTGCCCGGCTGCATCCTGCTCCTCGGCTTCGTGCTCTACCCCTACGTCTACCTGCCGACGCGGGCGCTGTTCCTGATGCAGGCCGCCAACCTCATCGAGGCGGCGCGGATGCTCGGGCGCCGGCCCTCGGGCACCTTCCTGCGGGTCGCCCTGCCGATGGCGCGCCCGGCCATCGCGCTGGGGGCGAGCCTCGCCCTGATGGAGGCGCTGAACGACATCGGCGCGGCGGAATTCCTCGGGGTCCGCACCCTCACGGTCCAGGTCTACGCCACCTGGGTCAACCGCTCGGACCTCGCCGGCGCGGCCCAGATCGCCCTCGTGATGCTGGTGGCCGTCGTCGCCCTGGTGGCCCTGGAGCGCTGGGCGCGGGCCGGACGCGGCTTCTCGGGGGGCGCCCAGCGCCCGCGCCGCCTCGCCCGGCAGCGCCTGACCGGCGCGCGCGCCGTCGCTGCCCTGGCCCTCGGGCTCGTGCCCGTGGCGGTCGGCTTCGCGATTCCGGCGAGCTATCTCGTCCATTCCGCGTTCCGGCGGGTGCTGCGCAGCGGCCTGCCGGAGACGATCCTCCCCGAGATCGGCCACACCCTGCTCTATGCGGGGGCCGCGACCGTGATCGCCGCCGCCATCGGCTTCGTGGTGGCGGCGGGCCCGCGCCTCGTCCAGCGCCGCTGGGGCGAGGCGCTGATCCGGGTGGCGAGCCTCGGCTACGCCCTGCCGGGCGCGATCCTGGCCATCGGCCTCCTCGGCCCCCTGGCCCTCGCCGACACCGCCCTCTCGGCCGGGACGACGCGGCTCTTCGGCGTCGCCCCGGCCCTGATCGGCCTCGGCACCGGGGGCGCCCTCGTCACCGCCTACCTCGTGCGCTTCCTCGCCGTCAGCATCGGCACCTGCGAGGCCGGCCTCGGCCGGGTGCCCCGCAGCCTGCCCGATGCCGGGCGGATGCTCGGGCGCGGGCCGGGCGCCACCCTGTGGCGGGTCCAGCTTCCCCTGGCCTGGCCGGCGGTGCTGAGCGGCGCGCTCCTGGTCTTCGTCGACTGCGTCAAGGAACTGCCCGCGACCCTGCTGCTGCGCCCCCTCAACGTCGAGACCCTGGCGACCCATCTCTACGGCGAGGCCGCGCGCGGCACCTACGAGGACGGAACCGTGGCGGCGCTCCTCATCGTCGCGGTCGGGCTGGTGCCCGTGGTGATCCTGCTCCGGCTCGGGACCCCGCGCACGGAAGCCGGCGCAGAACCTGCCGATCAGCGCTTGACGCCGCCGCGCCCCTCGCCCTAGAAGGCCATCGATCCGGCGGCACAGCCCAGCCGGACGGTCTTTCGCCGCACGATCGCGGCCTTGGTCGAACGGACGTTCACCGAGCCGGCGGAAGACGGGTCAGGACGGTTAGCACAGCGGTAGTGCGTTCCCTTCACACGGGAGAGGTCGCAGGTTCGATCCCTGCACCGTCCACCATTCCCCTCGTCGATCCCCGTCCACATCCCTGACGTTCGCGCTTCGGTCAGCCGTCGCCGCCGATCGCCGTCGGGCGGCCCTCACGGGACAGCGCGGCTCGGCGCCCGGCGGGGCGCGACCAGCAGGACGAGGGCGCCGGCCGCCATGCAGACGATCGATCCGGCCAGCACGCCGACCTTGGTCTCGGATTCGAGTTCGGGCGCGTCGGCGAAGGCCAGGAGGCCGATGAACAGGCTCATGGTGAAGCCGATGCCGCAGAGGAGCGAGACGCCGTAGACCTGCATCCAGCCGGCCCCCGCCGGCCGCTGGGCGAGCCCGAGCCTCACCGCCGCGAGGACGAGGCCGAACACGCCGATCTGCTTGCCGACGATGAGACCGAGGGCGACCCCGAGGGTCACCGGTTCGAGGAGCATCCCGGGGGTGAAGCCCGCGAGCGACACGCCCGCATTGGCGAAGCCGAAGATCGGCAGGATCAGGTAGGCCGACCAGGGGTGCAGGGCGTGTTCGAGCCGGTGCAGCGGCGAGGACGGGTCGTCCGGCCGGCCGGGGCTGAGCCGCAGTGGAATCGTCAGGGCCAGCAGGACGCCGGCCACCGTGGCGTGCACCCCGGACTTCAGGACGAAGAACCACAGCGCCGCACCGAGGACGAGATAGGGCGACAGGGAGCGGATGCCGGCCCGGTTCAGGCCGTAGAGCACCGCCAGGGTCACGGCCGCCCCGCCCAGCATCGGCAGCGACAGGTCGGCGGTGTAGAACAGCGCGATGATGAGCACCGCGCCGAGGTCGTCGATGATCGCCAGGGCGGTCAGGAAGACCTTGAGCGAGACCGGCACCCGGGCGCCGAGCAGGGCCAGGATGCCGAGGGCGAAGGCGATGTCGGTGGCGGCGGGAATCGCCCAGCCGCGGAGGGTCTCCGGCGAGTGCCGGTTCACCGCCGCGTAGACCAGGGCCGGCGCCGCCATGCCGCCGATGGCGGCGAGGCCGGGCAGGATCCGGTCCGGCCAGGTCCGCAACCGCCCGTCCAGCATCTCGCGCTTGATCTCGAGGCCAACGAGCAGGAAGAACAGCGCCATCAGCGCGTCGTTGACCCAGTGCAGGACGCTCAGGCCCCCGGCCTTGGCCTGCAGGGCCGCGAAGTAGCTCGCCGCCAGGGGCGAGTTCGCGACCACCAGCGCGAGGGCCGCGCTCGCCATCAGGACGAGCCCGCCGCCGGCCTCGCTGGTGAGCATCGACCGGAAGGCGGAGAAGGGCCGCCGGAGCGGAGACGGGGCTTGCATGGCCCCTCCATGACAAGGGCCGCACCGGGACACAACAATTACCGGGCCGGGACGCAACCGAGCCGGGGGCGGAACCGGGTCGGGTCCGCGCTCCGCGGCGACCGCCCGCTCAGCGCAGCGCGGCCGAGCGGGTGCCGCCCTTGGTGCGGGTGCCGGCGTCGAACGCCGTGCGGCAGCCGGGGCTGAGGCTCGCCCGGTTCACCTGCATGCACGACACGATCCGGTCGCGGTCCGGCACGGCGCTCAGGCACAGGCGCATGACGTCGCCGCGGCACAGGGCGGCCTGCTCCTCCTCGCCGGCCCGGGCACCGGTGGCCGCGAGGGCGGGCAGTAGGCAGCAGGCTGCCAGAGCGATTCGTCCAAGCATGGGTCTCTCCCGATCTGGCCCCGAAATCCGGTGGCGGGTCGCCTTGGATGGGGCCGACGACGACCTGCGGTTGTAATGCGGATGGGCCGGCCGGGTTCCCCGCCGATGCCGGCATCCGGCGGAGGTCGCGTGTCCCGACCTCCTGTGCCGTGCACCGCGCCCGCTCCGATCCGCGTCCGGCCCGGGGTCGAAGAACCGGCTCGGGCGGCGGAGCCGTGAAGCCGGATCGAGCGCGACCGGGCTCGCCGGAACGGTCGGATCGATCGGGCCGGCCGGCGATGGGCGCCCGGGCCACGCCCTCCCGTCTGCCCACGCGCCGTTCGAGAGTGCCCCGGGCCATTTACCAAGCGGCGCGAAGGGCCTTGTGGAATGGGGCCGCCCCTGCAATCCCTGGATGGCCCTCGCCGTCGAGGGCGCAACCCGCCTCCGGTCATGCGTCGCCTGCACTGTATCGATTCGATTCGCGGTCTGGCCGCCCTGGCGGTCATCTACGCGCATACCGTCGAGTTCGGGCTCAAGGCGCGGCTCGGGCCGTCCTCCTTCGAGCGCATGGCCCTGGCCGGACTGACCGAGTATCTCGACATCGGCAAGATCGCCGTGACGCTGTTCTTCGCGGTGTCCGGATTCGTGGTGCCCTTCTCGCTGTTCAAGGCGGGAGACCGGCCCATCCTGGCCTTCGCCGTCTCGCGCTTCTTCCGCCTCTATCCCGCCTACTGGCTGTCGATTCCGTGCGGCCTGCTCGTGCTGTTCGTCTGGGCGGGGCGGGACGTTCCGGCCCTGCTCGTGGCCGCGAACATCACGATGCTTCAGCAGTTCGTCGGCGTCGAGAACATCATCAGCCTGTACTGGACGCTGCAGATCGAGCTGATCTTCTACGTCCTCTGCGTGGGTCTCTTCGCTCTCGGCCGCCTCGACGATCGCGAGGGTGTCGTGCTTTCGGCCCTCGCGCTGATCGCGGTCGCCGTCACGCTGGCCTTCCTGCGCTTCGCCTTCGAGCGGAAGTTTCCCGTGGCGGTGCCCCTGTCGCTGGCCGTGATGTTCTGGGGGCTGTGCCTGCGCTATCACGTCCTGGAAAAGCGGCCGGGCTGGGGTTCCGCGCTGACATGGGTCACGAGCGTGCTCGTCTGCGCGGTTCCGGTGATCTCGGTGCTGGCCTACGGGCGCGACATGGGCTTTCAAGAGAACTGGGTGAAGTACGTCGTCACCTACTGGCTCGCGATGGCGCTCTTCGCTCTCCTCGCCCTGAAGCTGCGGATCGAGGGGAGGGTCTTCGCCTATCTCGGCGCGATCAGCTACTCGATCTACCTGTTCGGGCCGGTGGTTCAGGTGGTGATCGAGCACGCCCTGGCCGGATACGAATCGGTCGTCCCGATCCACCTGTTCGCCGCCGCGACCGCCCTCGCGACCATCGCCGTCGCGGCCCTGGTGTATCGCTGGATCGAAGTCCCCGCCATCGCGCTCGGCCGCCGCGTCGCGCGCCGCTTCGCCGGCCGGGCGGGATCGGGCGCCCCGGCCGCAGCCGCGCTCGGCCGATCCGAGGCCTAGCCCGGCCGTCAGGGGCACCGCGACGCGGAGCATCCGAGCTCCACCCGCGCGCCGTCTCGTCCGACAGCCCGGCCTCCGCGTGCCGCGGGCGCCTCCGGGGCCGGGTCCGCCGGCAGGGCGTCGGGCTGGAGCCACCCTGTGCGCCGGACCTCCGTCTCACACGAAGTCTCGGAGCGCCTGACCCGTCGGTCCGCCTCACCGAGATCCGGCGGACGACCGCCGCCGCGCGGGCAGACCTCGACGAGTCGGGCTCAGCGGGGTCTGGTGTCAGGTGATCGGGGCGGGGTTGAACAGCGTCAGGTCGTTGAACAGGCCCCAGCGGTCGGACCAGGGCCGCTTTCGCCCGCTCGCCACGTCGAGGATGAGGTGGAACAGGTCCCGGCCGGTCTCCTCGATGGTGGCGTGGCCCGTGGCGATGCGGCCGGCATCGAGGTCGATGAGATCGGACCAGCGCTCGGCCAGCTCGGTGCGGGTGGCGACCTTGATCACCGGGGCGTGGGCGAGGCCGTAGGGGGTGCCGCGTCCGGTGGAGAAGACCTGGAGGGTGATGCCGGAGGCGAGCTGGAGCGTGCCGCAGACGAAGTCGCTCGCCGGGGTCGCGGCGAAGATCAGGCCCTTGTCGCGGACCCGCTCGCCGGGGGCGAGCACGCCCGTGATGGCCGAGGAGCCGGATTTGGCCACCGAGCCCAGAGCCTTCTCGACGATGTTGTTGAGGCCGCCCTTCTTGTTGCCCGGCGACGGGTTGGCGCGCCGGTCGGCACCGCCCCTGGCGAGGTAGTCGTCGTACCAGGCCATCTCGCGGATCAGCGCATCGGCGACCTCCGGGGTGGCGGCCCGGGGGGTGAGCAGGTGGATCGCGTCGCGCACCTCCGTCACCTCGGAGAACAGCACGGTGGCGCCGCAGCGGACCAGGAGGTCTGCGGCATGGCCGAGGGCCGGGTTGGCGGTGACGCCCGAGAAGGCGTCGCTGCCGCCGCATTGCAGGCCGACCACGAGATCGGAGGCCGGGCAGGTCTCGCGGGTGCGCCGGTTGAGGATTTCGAGGCGGGCCTCCGCCATGGTCAGGATGCTGTCGAGCATCATGCCGAAGCCTGCGTGGCGCTCGTCCTGCAGGCGCACCACGCCGCCGTCGGTGCGTTCCTCGCCCTCCGGCAGCAGGCGCTCGGAGACGAGCTTCTCGCAGCCGAGGCCGACCACCATGACCTCGCCGCCGAAATTCGGGTTGCGGGCCAGGCTCTGCAGGGTGCGGATCGGGATCACCGCCTCGGGGGCGTTGATGGCGACCCCGCAGCCATAGGCGTGGGTGAGGCCGACGACGTCGTCGACGTTGGGGAAGCGCGGCAGCAGGTCCTGCTTGATCCGCCGGATGGCGACGTCGAGGGTGCCGGCGACGCATTGCACGCTGATCGAGATCGCCAGGATGTTCTTGGTGCCGACCGAACCGTCCGGGTTGCGGTAGCCCTCGAAGGTGTAGCCTTCCAGCGGCGGCAGGGGGGCGGGCACCCGGGTCGCCTTCTCCAGGGCCGCGAGGTCGGGCGCGACCGGGGTCTCGACGCTCGATTCCTCCACCCAGGATCCCCGCGGCAGGGGGCGGAGCGCGATGCCCACCACCTCGCCGTAGCGGCGCACCGATCCGCCCGAGGGGATGTCCACGAGCGCCACCTTGTGGCCCTGCGGCACGAACTCGACCAGGGTCAGCCCGTCCTCGAAGACGGTGCCGGCGGGCAACCCGAAGGCGTTGACCACGATGGCGACGTTGTCGTGCCCGTGCAGGCGCAGGGTCCGGGGCGTGTCGCCGGCCCTGTCGGAGGGGGGCGCCGGTTCACCGAGCATGGTTGTTCTCCTCACGCCTTGCGCCGGTCACGCCTTGCGCAGCTCGACCCGCCGGATCTCGCCGACGATGACGAGGTAGGCGATCATCGCGATCAGCGCGTTGCAGCCCACGAAGACCAGGGCGCCGTTGAACGAGCCCGAGGCCTGGACGAGGTAGCCGATGACGATCGGCGTGGTGATGCCGGCGGTGTTGCCGAACATGTTGAAGATCGCGCCGCTGAGGCCCGCCGCCTCCTTGGGCGAGGTGTCGGAGATCACCGCCCAGCCCAGCGCCCCGACGCCCTTTCCGAAGAAGGCGAGCGCCATGAAGCCGATGACGAGCGCCGGCGCGTCGACGTAGTTGCAGGCGATGATCGATATCGAGAGCAGCATGCCGGCGACGATGGGGATCTTGCGGGCCCGGGTGAGGGAGCCGGTGCGCTTCAGGATCGCGTCCGAGATGACGCCGCCAAGGATACCGCCGAGGAAGCCGCAGAGCGCCGGCAGGGAGGCGACGAAGCCGGCCTGCAGCACGGTGAGCCCGCGCTGCTTGACCAGGTAGATCGGAAACCAGGTCAGGAAGAAGTAGGTCATCACGTTGATGCAGTGCTGCGCCACGTAGATGCCCACCAGCATCCGGTTGGACAGGAGCTGGCGTACGACGCCCCAGTCGAAGCCCGTCTTCTCGGCGGGCTTCGCCGCATCGAGGGCCAGCAGGGCGCCGCCGGAGGCGATGTGGTCGAGCTCGGCCTTCGTCACGGTGGGGTGGTCGGCCGGATCGTGGATGACGCGGACCCAGATCGCCGCGAGCGCGATGCCGATGAGCCCCATGACGATGAAGGCGTAGCGCCAGCCGTATTCGTGCGTGACCCAGGCGGTCAGCGGCGCGAACAGGACCGGGGCGAAGTACTGCGCGGCGTTGAAGATCGCGCTGGCCTTGCCGCGCTCGGCGCTGGGGAACCAGGCGGTGACGATCCGGGCGTTGCCGGGGAAGGACGGCGCCTCGGCGATGCCGACGAGGAAGCGCAGGACGAAGAGCGCGGCCACAGCGCCGCCGCCGAGCAAGCCGACCCAGCCCTGAGCCAGGGTGAACAGCGACCAGAGGAAGATGCCGCCGGCATAGACCCACTTGGAGCCGTAGCGGTCGAGCATCCAGCCGCCGGGCACCTGTGCGGCGACGTAGGACCAGCTGAAGGCGGAGAGGATGTAGCCCAGGGTCACCGGGGTCAGGCCGAGTTCCTGGGACATCGGCGTGCCGGCGATCGAGATGATGGCGCGATCGGCGTAGTTCACGACCGTGGTCGTGAACAGCATCAGCAGAATGCCCCAGCGGACGCGACCCTGCGCGCGCGCCTCCAGCGGTAAAGCCAGCGCCATCGTTCCCACCCGATTTTTATGGATGTCGGCCTTCGTCGAGCGAAGACTCGTTTGACGGCAGGCGTACCGGCGCCCATGGGAGGCGTCCAATGCGAAGGGCGGATCGATCGATGCGCGAACGGCATCGATGGGGCCGTATCGCGGCCTGGCGGGATGATCGAGCGAGCGTCTTGCCGGCCCGGTCCGGCCCTGGCATGGACCCTGGCGGCCGCCCGGGGCGGCTCTCCCCGTCATCAGACTGCAGGACCGGACCCATGCCGCATGTGACCGTGAAGATGTATCCGGGCAAGACCGACTCGCAGAAGGCCGAGATCGCCGAGGCTCTCGCGGCCGCCCTCATGGCCAGCGCCGGCGCCGCGGAGCGGGCCGTCTCGGTGTCGATCGAGGATGTCGCCCAGGCCGACTGGGAATCGCAGGTCTACCGCCCCGAGATCGTCGGCCGGCCGGAGACCCTCTTCAAGAAGCCGGGCTACAGCCTGCCCTGAGCCGGCGCCTTCAGTTCTTCGCGCCCTGGAACGGGCGCAGCAGCCAGGCGAGGCGACCGGCATCGTCGTCCTGAGCCTCCGTCCGCGCCGGCTTGTCGGCGACCGGCTCCGGCCCCTTCGGTGCGCTGGCATCCTGCATGATCTGGTCGAGGGGAGACGGCAGGTCCATGCCGTACTCGTTCAGGAGCAGGGCCGCGTCGAGCAGGAACCGGATCTGGTCGTCGGGGACCGGGCGGCCCTGGATCTGGGCCTCCAGCACGGTCCGGGCGAGAAGGGCGGCCAACCGCGACAACTCGGGCAGCCGGTCGGTGGGCGTCGCGGCCCCGATCGATGACGCTAAAGCGGCACTCACCCGCAATCTCCCTGTCCGGATGGCGCGACCTCGACGAACGCGCTGTGTATGTCAGGCTCTGTATACCGCGCGTTTCTCACCAGTTCGTTGAGCACCAGGAGTGGCCGACAGGCACCGCTGCTGCCGGTGTTCCGGCATTGCCGCTCATTGCTCTTACAAGTTGCGCCGAGACTCGCCGGTACGTTCGGATTGAGCACGAAGGCAGTTCACTCCGGCAGGGGACCGGAAGTCGAATCGAAACGACCCGACATCAGCACCACACTCTGGTCCTGATCAGGACCGAGCGGCGCCAGCGCAGTCGAAGACTCGATCGATGATGCGGAAGCCGCTTGAATGCCTCCGCTCTCGCGAAATTGAACTGCGAGCGCCGCAATCGATGAGCCACCGCCGATGTCACGAATTCCAGGCCGTTATTCGACGGAGTCCATACGCACTTCGCAATGCGACAATCGGAGCAATGCCGGATTTTCGAAGTAATAGATCGATGGTTCTCCAGGCCTCAGCCAAATCCAATTCCATTATGTATTATAAAAACGAGCGTCAATATTGATGTATCGAGCGTCTGGTGTCTCCTTGTTCGTCGAGGCGCGCATCGGACGCTTCTCAGGGAGGCGTCCCGGAAGCCCGATATCATCTGACCATTCGGTGGGAGAGGTATGCCTGGACGGTAAGTGTTGCAGCGCACCAAGTGCGTTGCCGGAGTGAAAAAAAAATGCTAGCTGAATATGCGTACGCATAGATGCGCACGGTATTTAAACCTAGATCTCTGCGGGGCGAAATTCAATCAGCATTCAGGGAAGGGAATCCCGAATAGATGCCGATGATTTGAAGATGCGAAGCAATTCATTCTGGCGCGGCGAGACGTGCCGCGGATCTCTGTGGCCTTGCCGCAGGGCGTCGACCACGAAGGATAGATCCATCTGTCTCTGCCTCACCTTAAGATCGTCGTGCATCTTCCGAGCCTGACGCAGAGCGAAGAGCCTGGATGCGTCGGCTTACCCTTGAAGACGAGGGGACTGGATTGGTCGCTCGAAAAGGTTTTCAACCCACGTGTGCCACGCCACGGCGCTTGGCTCCTAAATGTAGATGGCCAAGGAGGCGGCGTAAATCAGCGTTCCTGTCGTTGAAAGGCAATGTATCGATCCTGCGCCGGGATTTGGATGAGTGAATTATTTGTCTAACGACGCACAATAGGTACTTTGATGAGGGCTGTCTTTGATATTTGAGCATCCTGGCGCGAATTTTGCTGAGCCACCCTGGCGCGGCTAGAGGCAGTTACGTCATCGTTCGGAGATACAGGCGTGAGATACCGCAAAAGCTGCCTTTTGGGCTCGTAGGTGAGTGGTGCACGAGGCCACATCAATAAGTCTTGGTCGCCCATCGTGTGCTAGGGAAATTTGTCTTTTGCATTCCCAAGAGCCTTCGCCTATGGGGTACAAGATCAAAAAGAAGAATTCTAGATTTGATGCAATGTCGAGTTGCGACTCGAAGATTGTTGGAGCGGCCTGATGCGTATTGCTGTATTTGGACTTGGCTACGTTGGACTGACGACAACGGCCTGCCTAACGCGGCAAGGGCACGAGGTTATTGGTGTCGATGTCAGCAGTGATAAGGTGCGCCAGGTCAATGAAGGGCGATCTCCCATTCTGGAGCCCGGCATCGAGGATCTTCTTCAGGCTGCTCTGAAGGATGGCCGACTGAAGTGTGTCACCGCTGTAGGTTCCGAGCTGGATCAGTGCGATATCGCGATCGTCTGCGTCGGCACACCGAGTGCCGCAGATGGATCCCACAATATGAGCTATATCGCGGAGGTGTCTCGCCAGATCGCGGCGTCGCTCCGGTCCAGTAGAGCCGCTCCTCTGACGGTCGTTTACCGGAGCACCATCCGCCCCGGCACGATCGACGAACTGATCCAGCCGATCTTCAAGTTCATGCTGGGTGACAAGGTCGATGCCGTCGAGCTCGTTTACAACCCCGAGTTCCTGCGCGAATCAACGGCGATTGAGGATTACTTCGACCCGCCGAAGATCGTAGTCGGCACGCTGGATGGAGAACCTTGCGCGCGTCTCGAACAGATGAATGAAGGTATTAACGCGCCGACTTTCTACACGCGCTTCCGTGATGCAGAATTCACGAAGTTCGTCGACAACACCTTCCACGCGCTGAAGGTCGCATTCGCAAACGAGATTGGCCGCGTGTGTGTCCAATTGAACATCGATACGCGGTTGGTGCATAAAATTTTCGTGTCGGACACGAAGCTCAACATTTCGCCCTACTATCTCCGTCCCGGTGGCCCCTTCGGTGGATCCTGCCTGCCCAAAGATGTGCGGGCACTTCAGTACATTTCCGGCGACGTTGGCGCGAACACGCCTGTCGTCGACGCCTTGATCCGATCGAACGAGGCACACAAGCACTTCCTGTTCACGTATTGCACGCAGGGATTGAAGCCGGGCGCAAAGGTTCTGATGTTGGGATTGGCCTTCAAGAGCGACAGTGACGACCTTCGCGAGAGTCCGCACATCGATCTCGCGCGCAAACTGCTTCAAGGCGGATACGAACTCGCTGTCTATGACCCCTTTCTGAAGCCGAACAACTTGGTCGGTCAGAATCTCGGGTATGCCGTTTCTTATTTGCCCGAACTGCCGAACATCCTGGTTTCGCGTGAACACGCGGAGCAGGAGCAATTCGACATCGTGATCGACACGAATGGAAAAGGTTCGGATCTCACGCTTCGTGACCCGACTGTCGTCGACATCAGTCGACTGAAATAAGTCCCTCCTGAGGCTTATCCGAGATCTGGTTGGGAGTTGAATCGGCCATGCAGCTTCAAGGCAAGCGCGTCCTCATCATCGTCGAAAACCTGCCGGTGCCGTTCGATCGTCGCGTTTGGCAGGAAGCTCGTGCGCTCAACGAGGCAGGAGCGGTCGTCTCGATCATCAGCCCGATGGGCAAGGGATACGAGGCGCCCTACGAGTGCATCGAGGGCGTGCATGTCTATCGGCATCACCTCCCATCCGATGCCGAAAATGCCCTGGGCTATCTGCGCGAATACGGCGTCGCCCTGTTTCATGAAAGCCGGCTGGCCTGGAAAATCCTGTTCAAGCATGGCTTTGATGTCATCCATGCTTGTAATCCACCGGATCTGATCTTCCTCGTCGCCCTGCAATTTAAAATCCTTGGCAAGGCCTTCATTTTTGATCATCACGATATCAATCCGGAACTTTACGAAGCCAAGTTCGGCCGGCGCGGGTTTTTCTGGCGCCTGATGATCCTGTTCGAGCGATTGACCTTCGCATGCGCGAACGTTTCGATCGCAACGAATGAGAGCTACAAGCAGATTGCGATCGAACGCGGCCGTATGGCTCCCGATCGGGTCTTCATCGTCCGGAGTGGGCCCGACCTGCGGCGCCTCAAGGTGCTTCCGCCAAATCCCGCTCTGCGCCGCGGACGCAAGCACATGGTCGGCTATCTCGGCGTCATGGGCGATCAGGAGGGCATCGACCTTCTCTTGGAAGCCGCAGCGCACATGATCTTCACCATGGGGCGTGAAGACGTGCTGTTCTGTCTCGTCGGCGGCGGGTCGAGCCTGAATGCTCTGCAGGATCAGGCCCGACAGATGGGTCTCGAAGACTACGTCGTGTTCACCGGGCGCATTCCAGATCAGGATCTGTTTGAAATCATTTCCACGTCCGACGTTTGCGTGAACCCTGACCGGGTAAACACGATGAACGACAAGTCGACCATGAACAAGATCATTGAGTACATGGCGCTCGGAAAGCCCATCGTTCAGTTCGACGTCACGGAGGGACGCCGATCCGCGGAAGGCTCGTCGCTCTACGCGAAATCGAATGATCCCATCGACTTCGCGCAGAAGATTGTCTCCCTGCTCGACGACCCCGACAAGCGTGCTGCCATGGGCGAGATCGGTCGCGAGCGTGTGGTGAACAGCCTGTCCTGGCACCATCAGGTGCCCAAGCTGATCCAGGCCTACTGCCAAGCGTGCGGTATCGTCGTGCCGTCGGCGAATGCAGAGGTATCAGGCGAAGACACATTCCGAAGCCCATCCATGATGGCTGGGCGCGGCACGGACCGGTAGGCTCTCCTGGATCTCTACGCAGCAGGACTGGCGCGAACACGAGGCGTCTGTCTGGGATTTGCGACAAAGCTTCCGAATCGATGCGGGTCAACTGTGGCTGAACGTCGGGAGGATGAGTCTCCAGTCGCGGCGCGAGTCACCGCGCCTTGTAGATACTCCTGAACTCTCGATGAGTTGGATGAAGCCAAGCGGCCGACAAGTGGGAAGTCTCGCTTGCTATCGCATCGGTAGTCCAACGGCATTCGAGAGTGGATTGCTGTCGGAGGCCGCCCACGGTTCCTCGTAGACGGTCTCCGCGAATGAGGGGACCAGTCGAAGCCCCGGCCGCTCACGGCCGATGGGATCGTTGCTCCATTGCCCTGCGGTTCGCCTTGAGTAGCTTGCCCATCGCGATGCCGGCCGGAATGGACAGCAGTGTCCATGTGCGCAGGAAGCGAAGAAATACCAGCATAACGATGTTGTCCTTTCGCACCAAAGGGGGCGCAATGGGATTGCCTTGATCTCAACGGATCCACGAAGCACGTCGTTCCGAATGGGCAGCTCGGTTGCTGACACAGGCCAGGGAGGTTTTCGGGCAGGGGGCACCCTACGGCTTCTTCAGCGAATAAGATCGATATGTGGATCCACGTTCCGTATCAGGCCGGGATCTGCTGGCCGTTCCAGGCAAAGACCCTGCCAGAATCTCCTGGTTTCAGACCGGCGAGGACACTCAGAAGATGCGATGCACTGACGTCTGGCGTGAACAGCCCTGGTACATCTGGATCGGGCCTGAACGGACCGGAGAGCGCCGTCTTCACCGTCCCGGGATGAAGGCCGGCGACGATCGCATCGGGGTGGGTGCGCCTGGCCTCGATGGCGAGGGTGCGCAGGATTTGGTTCAGGGCGGCCTTCGATGCGCGATAGGTGTACCAGCCCCCCAGACGATTGTCCTCGATCGACCCGACTCGCGCCGATAAGGCCGCGAAGACGCTTCGGCCGGTCCGCGGCATCAGGGGAAAGAAGTGCTTGGCCACGAGAGCCGGCCCAATCGTGTTCACGGCGAACACCGTAGCCATGGCCGCTGGGTCGAGGCTCCTGAGTGATTTTTCTGGCGACACGCCCGTCTGGTGGAGGACTCCGCTGGCGATGATGACGAGGTCGGGAGGACCCACCCGCGCCACGGCTGCGGCAGCCGCAGCAATCGAAGTCTCGTCGGCCAGATCGATCTGCCCAGAGTGGATCGGCCGAGAGTACGACAATCCCGAGCGGGAGAACGCGAAGATCGTCCGGTCCCCACTTTCGGCCGCGAGTGCATCCACGAGGGCACGGCCGATACCGCCGGAGGCGCCGATCACCACCGCGCCGGTCATTTCAAAGTGCTCCCGCTGCGTCCGGGCTGGTCGGAATTGCACGTAATCTCGCTCCCAGAATGCGACTCCGCCGAAACGAGAAGTAGGATACAGGCAGGACCAAGTTCGAACTTCGATAGGAAGCGCATGGATTGGACAGTCCTCGTCCTTCCGTAGGCGCACGCGTGAGCGGCCACACCCATCATCCCGAACGCCTCGTTCATCCGCCGCGCGGTCCCCCGTGGTTTCGTACGTTCCGCGCGATGGCGGCACGGACAAGCTGCTTCGTCTACGCGAATCAAACCGCATCCTGCGAAAGATGCCAAATCACGAAGGCCTGTTTGATCTTGGTCTCGGCCGACCCATCGCACATTGTTCTCTTCGCCAACCCGACGGCGCGGGACTTGTTTGGCGGCGGCCTCTCGATCGTAGCGGGGCGGCTCGAACGCAGCGACGGGGCGGTCCGGTGCGCTCCGGCCCAGCATCTCGGCCGCGTCGAGAATGGCGGAGCCGGAGACCGGAGTGCCGGTCCGGCGCTGATCCTGCGCGACGACGACCGAAGCCTGATTCTTCAGATCGTCTCGCTCCAGACGCCGATCGAGGGGGCGGCCCTTCGGATGGCGAGCGTCATCGTCCGGGGGACCGATCAGGCGCGGGGCCGCCCGTTCGACCCGGCGGTCGTCCGCGACCTGTTCCACCTGATCCTGAGCGAGGCGCGGCTGGCCGCCCTCGTCGGATCCGGGTCGATGCGGCGGTCACCCTCGGTATCACGGAGAACACCGCCCGCACGGTACTGTGCCGGGTCTTCGGGAAGCCTGGCCTAAGCCCATCTGAGCGAGATGGCTGCTCTGATGGGCAAGCTGTTCATGCTGCGGCAGCACCCGGGATCGAGGGCGCCGCGGCCGGGACGGCCGGGTGGGCACTGAGCCAGGGCGGCTACTCCATGGTGGGCATGACGAAATCGGCGCCGGCGCGGATGCCGGTGGGCCAGCGGGTCGTGATGGTCTTCAGGCGGGTGTAGAATCGCACCCCCTCGGGGCCGTGCATGTGATGGTCGCCGAACAGCGACGCCTTCCAGCCGCCGAAGGAGTGAAACGCCATCGGCACCGGGATCGGCACGTTGATGCCCACCATGCCGACCTCGATCCCGTGCGCGAACTCGCGTGCGGCATCCCCGTCGCGGGTGAAGATCGCCGTGCCGTTGCCGAACTCGTGCTCGTTGATGAGCTTGGCGGCAGTCGCGTAGTCCGGGGCCCGGGTGATCGCGAGAACGGGTCCGAAGATCTCCTCCTTGTAGATCGACATCTCGGGCGTGACCCGGTCGAACAGGGTGCCGCCGAGAAAATAGCCGCCTTCGTAGCCCTGCAGGCTCAGCCCGCGTCCGTCCACGAGGAGCTCTGCGCCCTGCGCCACGCCGGCATCGATGTAACCGCTGACCTTGTCGCGGTGGACCTTCGTCACGAGGGGACCCATCTCCGAATCCGGATCGGTGCCGGGCCCGACCTTCAGCGCCTGCACCTTCGGGATCAGCTTGGCCACCAGGGCGTCGGCGGTCTTCTCGCCCACGGGCACGGCCACCGAGATCGCCATGCAGCGCTCGCCGGCCGAGCCGTAAGCCGCGCCCATCAGCGCGTCCACCGCCTGGTCCATGTCGGCGTCCGGCATCACGATCATGTGGTTCTTGGCCCCTCCCAGACACTGGGCGCGCTTTCCGTTGGCCGTGGCCGTGGCGTAGATGTACCGGGCGATCGGGGTCGAGCCGACGAAGCTGACCGCCGCGATGTCGGGATGGTGCAGGAGAGCGTCGACCGCCTCCTTGTCGCCGTGGACCACGTTGAACACGCCGTCGGGCAGGCCTGCCTCCTTGAGCCAGGCCGCCACCAGCAGGGCGGGCGAGGGGTCGCGCTCGGAGGGCTTCAGCACGAAGCAGTTGCCGCAGGCCAGCGCCACCGGAAACATCCACATCGGCACCATGACGGGGAAGTTGAACGGCGTGATGCCGGCGACCACCCCGAGGGGCTGGCGCAGGGAATGGCTGTCGACGCGGGTACCGACGTTCTCGGTGACCTCGCCCTTGAGGAGCTGCGGGATGCCGGTGGCGAACTCGACCACTTCGAGCCCGCGCTGGATCTCGCCGCGGGCATCGGAGAGCACCTTGCCGTGCTCGGCGGTGATGAGGGCGGCGAGTTCGTCGGTGCGCGCTTCGGCGATGCGTAGGAAAGCGTTGAGGATGCGGGCGCGGCGCAGGGGCGGGGTCAGGGCCCAGTCGCGCGCGACCGCCTTGGCCGCAGCCACCGCCGCGCTCACGTCCGCCGCGTCGGCGAGGGCGACTCGGCCGGTTTCCTCTCCGGTGGCCGGGTTGAAGACGGGGGCGTGGCGCGGGCCGGTGCCTGCGACAAGTTGGCCGCCGATAAAATGGGAAATCGCGGTGGGCATCGAGGATCCTGACGGACGAGAGGCGAAAAGAGTTCAGGCGGCGCGGGCGATGGCGTCGCCGAGAATCGACGCCATGGTGTCGATCTGGTCGCGCTCGACAATGAGCGGCGGCGACAGGGCGATGATGTCACCGGTGACCCGGATGAGCAGGCCGCGCTCGAAGCAGTCGACGAAGACGTCGTAGGCGCGTGCGCCAGGCGCCCCCGGTTGCGGTGCCAGCTCGATGCCGGCGACGAGGCCGATGGTGCGGATGTCGATGACGTGTTTCGCGCCGCGCAGGTCGTGCATGGCGCCCGACCAGTCCTCGGCGAGCTCGGCCCCGCGGGTGAGCAGGCCCTCCTGAGCGTAGATGTCGAGGGTGGCGAGGCCTGCCGCACAGGCTACCGGGTGCCCCGAATAGGTGTAGCCGTGGAACAGCTCGATCACCGCCTCGGGCCCGTGCATGAGTGCGTCGTGGACGCGCCGCGCGCAGAAGACCGCGCCCATCGGCAGCGTGCCATTGGTGAGCCCCTTGGCGGTGGTGACGAGGTCCGGGACCACGCCGAAATAGTCGGTGGCGAAGGGGGTGCCGAGGCGGCCGAACCCGGTGATGACCTCATCGAAGATCAGCAGGATGCCGTGCCGGTCGCAGATCGCACGTAGGCGCTCGAGGTAGCCCTCTGGCGGCAGTAGGACTCCCGTGGAGCCGGCCACCGGCTCGACGATGCAGGCCGCGATGGTTTCGGCCCCGTGCAGGGCGACGAGGCGCTCGAGGTCGTCTGCCAGTTCCGCTCCATGCGCGGGCAGGCCCTTCGAGAAAGCGTTGCGCTCGGGATCGTGGGTGTGGCGGAGGTGATCGATGCCTGGCAGCAGTGGGAAGACGCGTCGGTTGTTGACGAGGCCGCCCACCGAGATGCCTCCGAAGCCGACCCCGTGATAGCCGCGCTCGCGCCCGATCAGCTTGGTGCGCGTGCCCTGGCCGATGGCGCGCTGGTAGGCGAGCGCGATCTTCAGGGCGGTGTCCACCGACTCTGAGCCAGAGCCGGTGAAGAACACCCGGTCGAGGCCCGCCTCCGGGCCGCCCGGAGCGATGGCGGCGAGGCGCTCGGCGAAGTCGAACGCCGCCGGATGGCCCATCTGGAAGGACGGCGCGAAGTCGAGGGTGGTGAGCTGGCGTTCCACAGCCGAGGCGATGCCGTGGCGCCCATGCCCGGCATTCACGCACCAGAGGCCTGCGGTGCCGTCGAGGACGCTTCGCCCGTCCGTGGCCGTGTAGTGCATGCCCTTGGCCGAGGCGAGCAGGCGGGGCGCCGCCTTGAACTGCCGGTTGGCCGTGAACGGCATCCAGTAGGCGTCGAGCCCAGGGGCATTGGCGGCGTGGTGCTGATCCATGGCGATCCTCCCGTGGGGACGTCTATGGACCCGGAAGAGGCGCCGATTGCGCGTGGCGAACAAGTCCTTTTCTTACCGCCGCGATGTCCTTGAAAAGATGGGACTGCCAGGAGCAATGTCGGTGAATCCTGAACATCCCTAACAGGGCGGTCCGCCCGAGGGGCGACACCAAGGGTTTCGATGAGCATTGATCTCGGCGCGCGCCTGCGCACCATCCGCATGCTGCACGGCTTGTCGCAGCGCGCGCTCGCCAAGCGCACCGGTGTGCCGAACTCGACGATCTCGCTCATCGAATCGAATGGCGTGAACCCCTCGGTCGGCGCCCTCAAGCGCATCCTCGACGGCATTCCCATCGGCTTGTCCGAGTTCTTCGCCGTGGAGCCTGAGCGCCCGCGCAAGGCGTTCTACCGGGCCGACGAACTCACCGAGATCGGCAAGGGTCCGATTTCTTATCGGCAGGTGGGCGACAATCTATTCGGGCGCGGCCTGCAATTGCTGAAGGAGCGCTACGAGCCCGGGGCCGATACGGGCCGGGTGCCCCTGGTCCATGAGGGCGAGGAGGGCGGCATTGTCTTGTCGGGCCGCCTGGAGGTGACGGTGGATGCCGAACGCCGCATTCTGGGACCCGGCGACGCCTATTCCTTCGAGAGCCGCCGCCCACATCGCTTCCGCTGCGTCGGCCCGGCCGCTTGCGAGGTGGTGAGCGCCTGCACCCCGCCGACCTTCTGAAGCGACCGGCTGCGGGATCGAGTGCGTCGGTTCGTTGCGGCGCTGGTCTCCGGCGAGCCATCTGGTATACCAGTGCGCGACGAAGGCTCGGAGCGCCGCATGACCATCCTCTTCAGCCACGACGCCGCCCTCGGGCACCGGACGCCGCACGGACATCCGGAGCGGCCCGAGCGGATGCAGGCTATCAAGGAGGCGCTCGGGACAGAGGCCTTCGCGGCTCTCGACCGCCGGGCGCCCGAGCCCGCGCGCTTGGAGACCGTGGCGCTGGCCCATCCGGAGGAATGGGTGCGGGCGATGGTTGCGGCGGCGCCCAGCGAGGGATTGGTCCACGTCGATTCCGACACGGTGCTGTCACCTGGCACCATCGATTGCGTGTTGCGCGGCGTCGGTGCTGCGGTCGAGGGGGTCGATGCGGTGATGACGGGCCAGGCTCGGAACGCCTTCTCGGCCATGCGACCGCCGGGGCACCACGCCGAGCGCACCCGCGCCATGGGCTTCTGCCTGTTCAATAACGCGGCGGTGGCCGCCCGCCATGCCAGGACGATGCACGGCGTCGATCGCGTCGCCATCGTCGACTGGGACGTGCACCACGGCAACGGAAGCCAGGACATCTTCTGGGCCGACCCCTCGGTGCTGTTCTGCTCCACGCATCAGATGCCGCTCTATCCCGGTACCGGGGCAGTCTCGGAATCCGGTGATCACGACACGATCGTCAACGCGCCCCTCAAGCCCGGCGCCGATGGCGAGCGCTTCCGCGAGGCGTTCACCGCGCGTATCCTGCCGCGCCTCAAGGATTTCCGACCCGATCTGATCATCATTTCGGCGGGCTTCGATGCGCATTGGCGCGATCCCCTGGCCAACCTGATGCTGGAAGCCGAGGACTTCGCCTGGGCGACGCGCCAGGTGATGGAGATCGCCGAGCAGGCCTGCGACGGGCGCATCGTCTCCGTTCTGGAGGGCGGCTACGATCTGAAGGGTCTTGCCGAATCGACGGCCGCGCATGTCGCCGTGCTCATGGAGTCGTGAGGCGCAAAAGCCGATGACTGCGTCCCGACCCGGGCTTTCCGCCGGGCGCGTCTGACCCACCTATGGGACGATGCTGAACGATCGCCGCCTCGCGCGCCTGACCGCCCGTGCTCTCCAGAACTCCCACGGGCGCCCGGGCCATGACCGCCCCGGGCTTCGCAAGATCGTCAGCTGGAACCTCCTGCGGCGGGTCGGCGCGAATGTCGCCGGCATCGCCGCGCTGATCGAGCGCGAGCAGCCCGACCTCGTGCTGATGCAGGAGGCGACCAAGGATATCGAGGCCCTCCAGGCCAAGGTCGGCGGCCACTATGCCTGGGCGCAGATGCCGGGCCGCATCCACGGACTCGCCGTTTGGAGTCCGATGCCCTTCGCCACGCCGCCGATGGCGATCGAACTGCCCGCGGGAGCGATGTTCGACCGGGTGAGCCAAGTGATCGACCTGGGCGAGTTCGGCGTCGCCAACGTGCACCTCTCGCATGGGCAGATGCTCAACCGGCGGCAATTGCGCTGCATCGAGCAGAGCCTGCCGGACCGGGCCGCTGTCATCGGCGACTACAACTTGGTCGGGCCGACCCTCTTGCCGGGGTTTCGCGATGTCGGCCCGCGCCTGCCGACCCACGCCATGGCGCGGGTGGTGCCCCTTCGGCTTGACCGGTGCCTCGTGCGCGGGCTGACCTGTCACGGGCGCAGCGTTCTGCCGCGGGGCGCTTCGGACCACCGCCCGATCATCGTGCATCTCGCCCCCACCCACGAGGTGGTCCGGCGGGAGCCGGAGAAACCGGAGCGCGTCAAAGGTATGGCAGGAGTAATCGGACGCCTGCGTCGCGCAGCCGGACGGGGAGACCGCGCCGGGACAGGTGCTCGCGCGTCAGCCGGACGCTCATCTTCTCCCGCATGAAGGCGTCGAGGTGCCGGGCGAGCCCGGAATCGTAGACCTCGACGTTCAGCTCGAAGTTCAGCCGGAAGCTGCGGGTGTCCCAATTGGCACTGCCGATGAAGCACCAGGCATCGTCGATGACGAGGAGCTTGGCATGGTCGAAGGGCGGGTCGTCGAGCCAGACCCGCACATCGCTGCGCAGGAGCGGGTCCACGTGGGCCCGGGTCGCCCAGTCGACGACCGCGTGGTCGCTGTCCATCGGGATGATGACATCCACCGTCAGGCCGCGCAGGGCCGCCAGCGAGAGGGCGCTCACCAATACCTCGCTCGGCAGGAAGTAGGGGGTCATCAGGCGGATGCTGGTCCGGGCGCAGGTGATCGCCTGGAGCACCACGAGTTCGATCTTGCGCAGGTCCGCGTCCGGGCCCGAGGTGACGACGCGGGCCTGCGTCTCGCCGCGGGCGGTCAGCGGCGGGAACCAAGCTGGGCCGTCCAGTTCCTGGTCCATCACGAAGGCCCAATCGCTCGCGAAGGCCGCCGTGAGTTGGGCGACCACCGGCCCCTCGATGCGGAAATGGACGTCGCGCACCGGCTCGGGCGGATGGGTCGCCACACGGTTCTCGTCGGCTATGTTGATGCCGCCCGTGAAGGCAAGCGCGCCGTCGATGATCAGCAGCTTCTTGTGGGTGCGCAGGTTCAGGAACGGCATCCGCCACGGCAGCACCGAGTGCATGAAGCGGCCGACCGGCACGCCCCTGCGTCGCAGGCCGCCATAGACCGAGGCGACGAAGTAGCCGCTGCCGATGCCGTCCACGAGGACCCGGACGGCGACGCCGCGATGATGGGCCGCTTCCAGGGCATCGAGGAAGGCGCGGCCGATCTCGTCGTCGCGGAAGATGTAACTCGACAGGGCGATCGAGTGCCGGGCTTTGCCGATGGCGTCCAGCATCGCGGGATAGACCGCGTCGCCGTTGCGCAGCGGCGCGATCCGGTTGCCCGCTTCGAGGGGAAGGGCCGTGATGCGCCGGACCGCCTGGTCCAGGGGCTGGAATCGCTCCGGCAGGACGGGCGCGGGCGCCTCGTTCTCATCGCGTCGCGGGCTTGTCTGGGACGGCTTGATGCGGAGTTTCTGCGCCCGGCGGGTGACCCGGTTGACGCCGAGCAGGGCGTAGAGCGCACTGCCGAACAGGGGTGCCAGCCAGACCAGGCCGATCCAGCCGATGGCCGCCCCGACTTCGCGCTTGCGCAGGAGGACATGGATGCTGACGAGGCCCGAAAGGGTGGCGCCGAGCACCCAGAAGACCTCGGTCCGGATCGACGTCAGGGCGCCGATCCATGAGAGCAATGCCTGTTCCAACGTCGCTCCCGCTCCGCGATCCCTCCGGGCCATACGTCAAGGTCGACCCGAGCACCAAGCTCGGGCAACGGGATTCTGAGGCGAGGGACCACGCGCCGGTCCACAGCGTCCGCGCTGATGACGGAGCCGATGCCTCCCGAATCCGGTTCCCGAAACAACGCGTCTCTCGCATGTTCGAAGAGTTTCGCGGCGACGAGGCCGGATCTTGATCTTTGTAAAGGCGTGTCGACTGCCGCGATCGTAATTTTGATTTCAGTATCAGACGAAAAAGCTTGGTAGATACTGCGGACGGAGGAGGTTGGCATGGTCCGATTTTTCGAGGAGCGGGAACGCGCGGCCGAGATGCTGTTTGTCCGCGCCGAGGAGTCTCGGTTCCTGACGCATTGCCAGGGCGTCCGGTCTCTGGCGGGCTATGCCGCCGAGGCGCTCGGCGTCGACCGGCACGGCGCCACCGCCTATGCGGACGAGTTGTTGGCCGCGGTGATCCGAGGGGTTCCGCAGCAGGACCTCGTGGAACGCGTCCGCGGCGATCTCGAAGCCAACGGCGTGATCGCGGATCCCGCGATCCTGACCCATCACCTGAAACGGCCTTCGGACTGCGGATCGCCCGGACCGCGCACCGCCTGAGGCGGCGCCGTCCTGTTTTGACGCGCTCGGTCGACCAAGAGCGTTTGTCGAGGTCGTGAACTTCCGCCGCCCTCGGCGGTTGGATCGCGGAGCGTGACGGAACGGATGAATCGATGACTTCCTGGACCCGAATCCGTGCGGCAGCCTTGGGGCTGTGCCTCTGCGGTCCCGTTCACGCCGAGCCCCTCGCACCAACGGGGGGCGCCGGCAACACGGGCGTCACCGCCCGGGGGCGCGGCCCCGGCGAGGTTCCGGAGACCAGCGGCCCGGCGTTGCGCCCGGCGCCGGCCATTCCGGGCAACCCGAGTCCCGCTTCCGTTCCCGGCTCTTCGCCGGGCGTGAACATCGGCGGTACGCCGACCAGCGGTCCTCCCGGCACCGGCGGCGCCGCGGGCGGTCCATCGATCGGCAATCAGTAGGCCGATGCGATCCTGACGGCGCCCGGCGGCAGACCCGAATTCAGGCGCTGTTTTCGATGCGCCGTCGGTGCCCTGCCCGGTCATCGGGAATATCCACAGGATTGCGGTCTTGCGCCGGACGTCGCGACGGCGTCGCGCGTCTGCAGCCCTCTTCGGCCGCTTCGCGGGTCCGCGATCCGGGCAGCGTCGTTCGAAGCGAGAAATTCCTTTCCTTATCAGCGACTTGCAGAAATCGCCGCCGGGCGGATCGATTTTCGCGTGCGCTCGGCCCGCGCAGGACTGTCTGTGATTCCGTCGATTGTGAATCGGATTGACTGACAATTGATATGGCGACGGCCTGTAGTTAATCAAATCCCTCTTAACTTCTCGAAGTTTAGTGATTCCCACGACTGGAGTTCAACTTATCGTCGCTAATTCCAAGTCATCCGGTGTTTTCCTGATCCAGAGCGAAAAGCACGATGACGATCTACTACGTCGACTCCTGTTTCACCGGCGGCGCGAACAGGAGCGGCCTGTCGGCCGACACGCCCCTCACCAGCCTGGATGCGGTGAACAAGCTGAAGCTCCAGGCGGGCGACACCGTCGCCTTCAAGGCCGGCACCGCCTACACCGCCGCGGCCGCGGGCACGGGCGCGCTCAACATCACCGCCTCGGGCACCGAGAAGGCCCCGATCACCTTCACGACCTACGGCACGGGGCCGGCCGCCACGATCGCCAACAGCGCGGCGGGCTATTCGGACGCCATCAACGTGGCCAATGCCAAGTACGTCGTCATCGACGGGCTGACCGTCACGGGTACCGCACAGGCCGGCATCAACGTCACCAAGTCGGCCAGCCACATCACGATCCGGAACGTGGAGGCCAGCCAGGTCGGCGAGGGGGTGATGCTCAACGGCACCGACAACCTCGTCACGCGCAGTTACTTTCACGATCTGAAGATGATCAAGAACACGGCCAACGTGTACGACGACGATTACGGCGCGGTCGGGGTGATGATCGGCAACAGCAACAACGAGGTCTCGTACACCAAGATCGTCAACGCCAAGGCGCCGAGCTTCGACTACGGCCACGATGGCGGCGGCATCGAGCT